>CANQFG010000015.1 GCA_947598395.1 uncultured Bacilli bacterium | reverse complement strand
TCAAGATAGATAATTATCCGATACTTACCAACCATCGCCTTAAATGGAATGATGTTAATTTCCATATTTTTAGCATCAAGTAATAGTTTATTATCAACTTCGAAGCAATCTTCTTTTTCCTCATCTTCTTCAAAATCACTGTAGACAACATTGCCATCAGCATCAAATATTTTAGCCTTTAATTTGCTTTTTTCTGGATCCGTTAAAGTTTCATAATTAATATCAAATGTATAACCATTTCCTTCTTTATCGGCATAGACAGGTTCACTTTTCTTTTGTAAATTTGAAAGAATAAGCTCTTTGTATGTACCATATAGATGGATTTTAATAGGTGCTTCAAATGGGATATGACCATGGCCTTCATCATATTTGACTTTAATAGTATAATCACCACTTTGGATAAGAGGCTCCCCTGGTGTATAGACAACTTCGATGTAATCAGTATAAACAGTAATATTAAACATCTTTGTAAGATCTATTTCTTGCTCAGAAGAAATGCTAGCCGTTAAGAAGCCTCTATTTAATTCAAAGTCACTGGAGTATCTAATAATGTATTTACCACCAACGTTATTGTGAACTTTGCCGTCCTTAGTTGGACTTTCGACATCAATCCCGTCAACTTTTAAATTTTTAGCATAGTCATTAATGGTAAATTCACCTTCACGGGTTATGGTGTCACCTTCCGATGTATAAGATACATAAATGTCATAACTTCCAGGTTCGACGGCCATCTTTTCAAAGCCAACTACTAAGTCAAAATCAGTTAAACTGCTTTCTGAAGCTTCTATATTTTGAGCCTTTACCATAAATTCATCGGTGACATCTTGACCATCTTCATCGCGAATCATCGTTTGTCTGGCAAATTCATGCTTCTTAGATAAATCATCTCGCCCATTTTCACCAGCTGTGACATTAGCAATATCTTCGGTATCGACCCGATAGACAATTTTTCCACCATTTTCCGGATTAGGATAAATAGGATCAGGAGTATATTTTGGTTCTTCAATATCGAAATTAAAATATGAATTATGCATATAGAAAGTATATGTATCGGAAACTTCACCATCAGCGTTAGTATTAGAAACTTTTAAAGTATATTCACCAGCATGAATATCTTTTCCTCCACCATTAGGTTTATAGGTGATTTTTAACTTATGCTCATCAGTATAAACACTTTCTTCATGTGGAAATACGTCATTAAATTCTTCGCCTTCATTATCTGTAATGGTAATTGTAGCATTTTTATATTCGATACCATATATAGTTACCGGTATTTCTAAGGTTGTTTCCTTATTTTTGTAAAATTCTTTACTACTTCGCGTCTCGTCAATCTTTGTATTTATAGTCGCTTCTCCTAGTTCAATAGTGACATATTCATGATAGACTTGCAATTTATATACTTGGTAATCGGTAGACGAATAATATAATACTAGAGCATATTCTCCTGCCTCTAATGGTTTATCATTTTTTAAAGAAAGTGATAAATTTTTTTCAGATCCGGTTTTATTGGTTTCATCAAAATGACTATTATAATTCGTACCTGTATCTGGATCACAAGTTCCATTTTCAGTAGTAAGTACTTTTAAACATTCCGAATTAATCGCCCATTTTACATTATTAGAATGAACAGAGTCAATGGTTACGTCAATCTTGCCTTCTTTTATATTTGTAAATAGTTTATCAACATCGATATCTCCGGTACCTGTAGCAAATTTCCCTGAAATCTTAACATCAGTAATTTTCCAGTCAAATAACTCGCGAAGATTACCCATTTCAAATTCAATATTGTGATTGCGATAGGATCCTTCAATAATATAACTACCATCCATATCGACTACGCCAGTATTTAATGTTAATGATAAAGTACCCGTATAATTTTTTTTATCTTCTTGATTATCATTCCATCCTTTAGTGACGTTAAACATTTTTTTATTTGCGTCATTTGAAGAAACGTCGACATAATCATGTTGATTTTTATCATAATACATAACTTTAAAGGTTAATTTATCAAGCTCAGTACGTGTAATATAATCGGTTTGAATAGTTTTTAAAACTCGCATACTCGTGTCGTCAGCTTCTGCTCGTTCTTCGCTTAAACTGAAATTGAAACTATCTTCGCTAACTTGAAATTCCAACTCATCATCAACCAAATCATTAGTATCCTCTTGATAAGTAAATTCAATTTCATAAGTTCCTTCTTTTGCCTTATCAGCAACATTGCTTAGTTCGAAGGTATACACGCCTTCATCTAAATCCGCTTGAGATGAACCGGCTGCTACGGATTCTAGTCTTCGTTCATTTCCTACCTTTTCAAACTTATAATTATATGTAAAGACTACATTTCCATTACCATCAGTAAAATTTTTTTGATCTTTATTTAGAGTAAGTGGTTCATCACTAATTCCATCGACAACGCGTTTAATCTTAGGTGTAATATTTTCCGCATGTTCCACAAAATAAGTATCGATTGGAATATTATGTTTTTCAGTATAATTATGAATAAAAGTTAAGTAACTCATATCACGGATGTCAAGTTCATAATATTTGCCTGAAACCGTAAATTCTTTTTCGTCTTCACATTCTTGACCATTATGTTCATAAGTTATTTTTAATTTATATGTTCCTTGATCCACTCCATCATTATCGGTAGTCAATGTTAAAAGATGACTTTCATCTAAAATATTATCAGAATTAATCGTAAAATTATTTGTTACATCACTTTCGCCTTTGAATACTTTGAAGTCAAAGCCTTCCTCATCATATATAAATTCCGGATCAATTATAAAATCTGCTTCGCCTTGAATATTATCATACATCTTATGTTCTTCATTACCGATATTTGATAACTCTGGTTCTCCGATCGTTACATCATAATCTGCTGCTAAATAATCAATAGAAGTCATATGAATGTTTTGTTCCCACATTTCAGGGTATAGTTTTTTACTAATAGCTGCATCTTCTTTATTATTGATGTAGCCAATACTTCCTAAAACATCATAACCGACATAGACATAATATGTTCCCGCATCAACTTCAGTATGTGGTAAAACCGTGATGGCTTTTTCGGTTTCATCAGGGTCTGGATTAATAGTTATATCAAATTGATCAGTCACTTCATTACCCTTAATAGGAGCTTGGTTATCATCTAATAATACACGATAACTTCCGGTAATAACTCCAGTTCTAATATTACCTTCTTCATCAAAATTAAAACGAGTAACTAAATAGCCATACATATCGGGATATTGAAGTTTAAAATCATTAAGTGAAAGCGTTTGTTTGTTTTGATTTTTTGGAGTAAATTCGACCATCATGTCATTTTTTTGGGGATCACTATAAAATTTGGTAATTCTAAGGTCAAAATTATCCGTACTACTATTTATATTACCATCGGCACCAAAAACATATTTGTCTAGTAGCTCTGCTGCATCAGCATATTGCTTTTTAAACTCTTCAACAGTTAAAGTTTTTGATTCTTTTTTATCATTGATAGTAACAGCAAAAGTTACATTATTATCTTTTTTGCTTTTAATTTCGAGAACATAATCAACATTATTATAGTAATATAAAGCATTATGTGCATCATAATCAACTAAATGATCAAAAATTCTTACACTTATTTGCTTGTCACTACGAGTATTTTCTTCAACACCACTTCGAATTAAATGGAGACCCAAATAATACTCATAATTACGATTTGCTGGTGGCTTAGTATCAATTTGATCTTCAGCGCCTAAATGTTGGTCATATTGGCTAGTAACATAATAGTCAATTTCACCTTCATACAAAGCAAATCCAATATTTAATGGTTCGGCATCTTCAAAGGTCAATTGAATAAAATAATTGCCCGCATACTTATCATTAGTATTTGTGTAATCCAAAGTAATCTTAATCGTGTTGTTGTTTTCTTCTTTTTCCCACTTAGCATCAAAGCCAACATTTGAACCAAAAGTAGTCTTTCCATCTTCACCGTATACAAGAAGTTTTACGTGTGACGAATCGAAATCTTCGTCAGTTAATTCATCAGGTGAATATTGATAATGGTATTCAAAAAATCCACCTTGACGGGCAAAAATCGTTCTATTTTCAGTAGATAATTTTCTTTCGCCGCTTACATATTGACCCGTGCAATGGTATTTTAAAGTTCCATTTTCATCATGTGTAAAATTTTTATTTAACTCATCAATCACACCTTCATGTGTACTTTTAAATGTATTAAGGTCTTCATCTGCATGTTCATATGAATCGCCATCAATATAAGTAATTTTATCTGCTGTTAATTTAGTTATCGTTACTTCACCGTTAAAGAAAACTACATTACCATCATCATCAAAGATATTATCTAGTAATTCAATACCATATTTCTTAAAAAAATCTGATACACTTAACGTTTGTTCTTTATCACCTTCGGTAAATTTAATATTACCATCAGATCGTGATAAGACATAGAGATCAAAGTCATTCTTTTCGTCAACCACTTCATATCGATGAGATTCTGCTGAAATTTGATTAAGTTCCAAAGTTCGACCGCCAATCGTGATATTGACAGTTCTAGTTATAGTTCCATTTTCAGAATCGCCTTTATTATACGAAATACTAATCGTGTAAGTACCTGCTTTAGGTCGGTTAGAAAAACCACTAGTTTTATTTTTAACCGTATAACCGTCATTTTCAAAAGTTGTAGTAAAACGATCAGTAAAATTAGTTCCGTCTTTAGTAATCTTTATAGAAAAAGCGGAAGTATCAGTAATATACGATTTAGTAATATTTATTTTCCATTCATTAGGTTTATTAGAAGGGTTATTAGGATAATGGGTTTGTAATTGGCTAGTTATTGAAAAATCGTAGTAATTCTTTTTAACATTAAAATTGACAGTTTTTGGTGTACCTCCAGCAGTAACGCTTACTGTATATGCTCCAGCCGCAATATTTGAAGCTGTTTTCGAAATAGTTATCGTCATGTTTTTATTAGAAATTGACGTTTTATTAATCGTAAAATTACTTGTAGCATCACTCCCTCCCCCCGAAATTTTTACTTCAAAGTTCGATTCGAGAGTCGTACCAGTGATACCAGAAACATTAATAGTAAATGCTCCTTCGCGATTGGCATACATTTCTCCTGTAGGTTTTCCCAAAGTAAAAGTTACAGTTGACGCTAATGGTTTATTGTTTTCAATAGTATGAGCAAATTGTTGAATGCTTTCCTCAACATTGATGTTCGATACAATAGATACCATCAAGACAGCTAAAATAATTAAAAGGACTTTTTCCAACTTCTTCATTTTTACTACCACACCCTATATTAAAATTATAGCATTTTTCTATTCAAAGTGTAAACTATATTTCGACATATTTCTCATATTTATATATTTCCCCATAAATAAAAAAATATAGCATAAAAAGGTGTAATAACTTTTAAATATAAATAAAAAAGGAAAATAATAATTTGGATGTTTTTCATCAGACGTTGCTAAGCTTTATCAAGTAGAAACAAAAAGAATTAAAAGGTTCCCCGATACTTTTTGTTTTCAATTAACGGAAATTGAATTTTATAACTTGAGATCGCAATTTGCGACCTCAAGTTATAATAATCATGGTGGTGTAAGATATTTACCTTGCGTTTTAACTGAGCATCTAAAGATTTGGGTAAAAAATGTTTTGCCATTAATGAAATGGAATCAAAAAAGCTGATTAATGATTTATTAAATAAAATTCAAATAAATGCTTAAAGTTATATACAAAGAGTTTGTCGTAATTACTCTTATTAAAAAAATATGATTTTTTTACTGAAAAATAGCATTTTTCTTGTACCAAAATTACGATCATTGGTATAATAAAAATAATATGGAGGTGGATATTATGTATTGTAAGCGTTGTCATCAGATATTGACGAATGACGATTTAATATGTACATTTTGTCATTTTGATAATCATGAAGATTATATTATCGATAAGACGAAAGAATTAGAGATAATATCCATAAATGATAAACGAGAATCTAAGACAAGTATCATAATTACGAGTATTGCTATCTTACTTACGTGTTTTATTCTATCCCTTTATATTATCAAAGATTCTAAAACTTTGGCGAGTAGTCCTTCGACGACTTTTACATATGAAGCCCTTGCTATAACTTATCCATCGACATTTACAAGGCAAGATAATACTCTCCTTTTAAATGAAAATCATTCGGTATTTATCGAATTTAAAATAATAAGCATTGATGATTACCAAAGCATCATCGATAATAATGCAGTAACGAATGACAAAGTTGGCCAAATAGCCACCTTGAGTTATCAAGATGATACTTCATTAAATCATGTCTTCATAGTAAAAAATCAATATTATTTGATTAGTATTCATTATGATGATAGCAATATCTTAGATAATCAAAGAATAAAAAAAGAGCTTCAAAGTGTCTTAAATAGTATAAGAGAACAATGAAGTTCTTTTTTAATTAATCGTAATATTTCCCGAATTAGTCTTGATAAAGATACTTTTATTATCTTCTAAACTCGAATCATTGATCTTAACATGGCCAGAAGTCGTCTCATAATCGACATAGACGGGACTGGCAAAGTCAACTGTAACATTGCCACTATCGCTGGTTATTTGAGCATCATCTAATACGCCCGCTTTATTTAAAGTAATATGGCCACTTTGCGTAGTTATCTTATTGATTATGACATTTTTGCCTCGGATATTTCCCGCATCATTAGTTATGGTCAAATCGATAAGATCATTTAGGGTAATCTCCCCTTCTTGATTTTCGATATTTACCTTGCCCCTTAGGGTAGCAAGATTGATATCGGCTTTATGATTCTTTATAGATACTTCTTTGACATAAGAAGTGGGAAGTGATAATTCGATATAGTTATTTAAAAGGAGACACGCATGACATTTATGGGTCTTAGTTTCACCAATTTCTAGGATACGATTATCCGTTTTATATTGAACATTCTTTAAAAAATCATATATTTTGAGATGGATATCGGCATCATTACTGGCAAGAATCTTTAAATCCATCGTATCGATATCGAAAACTAATGAATCAAAGTCGCCAACTTTATAAGTACTTTCCCAAGTCGGTTTTGAAGATAAACTTATTTTAAAATACGAACTATGAGTATTTAAGTTATTGATTATAACTAAACTGATGATAAAGATGACGATGGCACTTATGATAAAAATTCTTTTTTTATTTTTCATAGACTACCTCCCATTTAAATATTATCTTGCCTAATGGTTTCGATAATATTTTGGCGATTGATCTTTCGTAACGAGTAATTCATGATTAAAAAGATTACGCCAAGAATTATAAGCGTCGTAATAATTATTTCTCGGATTGGAATATAATATGGAACATAGGCACTATTGGATAAATTGACGGCTTCGCGGAAATAATAATTGACAAATAAACCAATCATCAAGCCAAATAACAACGATTTAAAGCAATAGAATACTGATTCCAAACAGATCATCTTCGTAAAATCGCGTTTGCTCATGCCAATGGATTTGAGCATGGCAAATTCCTTACTGCGTAGTTGCATATTGGTAGTGATCGTATTGAAGATATTCGTAAGACCAATTAAGAAGATGATAATCGTAAATCCATAGACGAAGATCGTAATCCAAAGAAGCATCCGTTTATCGCTATCGATAAGGGATTGAATATTGGTAACTTCGATATTAGAAAATTCTTGATCATCGATCTTTTTTTCCAAATCATAGGCATCTTCGGCATCGATTTTCAAATTGTCAATAACACTTTCCTTATTGGTTTCATCATCATTTAAAATAGGTTCGATAATGGTATCCATCATGGCATCACTGACGATGAATAGACCATAGACATTCGAGAAATCCGTTCCTAAACCAAAGGGAGCTTTTTCGGCATCGACGACGGCAAGTTCATAACTTTGTTCAAATTGATCACTCAATTTAATGCTCGTAAATTTCTCGCGATCGATGTATTGTTCATGAACTCCTTTCGTGGTAAAAGTTCCATTGCCCTCAACATGGATGATCTTGTCTTTGACTTCTTCATAATCGAGATTTAAAGTTTGCAAATACTTGCGATAAGCCTCTTCTCCGAGCGAATAAATTCTCACAAAATTCAACTCTTCAATATGGTTAGTACCATATTCCGTATAGGCCGAAAAATCATCATTTTGCATATATACGCCGCGCAAGATAGCCGCTTGCTTGACGCCTTCATAATGGGCAATTGTCTCATAAAGGGTCATTAGTTTCTCATAGTCTTCTCTGGTCGGCAAATCTTTAAAATTAAAGACTTCGATATTATAATCGGCTCCCGCATAAATATCATGACTAGCTATTTGGGTATAGTGCAAAAAGGAAGCGAAGATAATGACGATGATGATGCTGATGGTCAAGGAGATAATGGTCGTTCGATACTTCTTGGCATTGCGGTTCATGTTGAAATAGGCAATTTCGCCACCGATGCCAAAGAGGCGCCGAATGATATTGGTAAATAAGTATTTCTTATGGGCATAAGCGATGTCCTTTTGATTGCGGATAGCTTGAATTGGCGTTATCTTGCTCGAACGTATAGCTGATGAAATGCTCGATAAGAAGATCGTTATGCCACCTAAAGTTATGATAATTAAATAATTGATTAATGGGAAATAGAAATGCAATTTGAAGGCAGTTGGGAGTTCTCCGCTGAGCAAGACATTCGTAATATGCATCAAGATAAAAGTAGCCAAGATGCCCAAGAGGATGCCAAGGGGAATGGCGATGAGGCCATAGATCAAGCCCTCGAATAAAACGGAACGTCTAATTTGCTTTTTAGTAGCTCCAAGACTTCTAAGCATGCCATATTGTTGGGTTTTTTCCGTCGTCGATATGGCGAAACTATTGCGGATGACAAAGATCGTCGATATTAAAATGATGGCGACAATAGTTCCAACGATAAAGAATAAAGTTTGATAAGTCGAATCGTCATCGGTTTTTCCCAATAATTCCAAATACGTAATATTATAGTCATAGGGAGCATCAATTTTTTCATTTATCAGGCTAACTTGATAACCGACAACTTTGGGCTTTTTGAGCAAAAAGGCATATGTGATTGGTCCCTCTTGAATGGGAGCTTTCGTAATCGCGATGCCACCCGCAAAATCATCGAGGCTAAAATAATCCATGATGCCGACAATCGTGTATTTTTCTGTAAAGCGGGGAACAAAATCTTCGACAAGTGTCTCATAGCCAGATGGGTCATAATGGATAAAGTCCAAATAGCTAAGCTTTTTCCCTTCGAAGTAACGATCCCCCACTTCCACGGTTATTTCATCGCCAATATTGTATTGATCGTCGAATAAATATTTAAGGTTTTGAGGGATGACGATCTCATGCTCATTTTCGGGAGCTCGCCCCTCGACGATATTAAGGCCACCCTCTTTAAACCCCGCATCGTCCATCGTTATCACATGTAAATAAGGATAGTATTTATTCGGTTTAGTATCCAGTTTGATATAGCCGATACTTTGCAATTGATAAAAGCTTTTAATATCGGGATTTTCCGTTATATATTTTTGCTTTTCTCCTTCGACATCATAAAGACGCGCATGATAATTGCCTTCTGTAAAAATCGTATAATCGATAAAACATTTATAAAAGGTCGTAAATAATCCCAAGACCGTCGTTATCAAGGCCACCGAAAGGGCAATGCCGATGATCGTCATGACGCTGCGTTTTTTATTAAATAATAAATTTTTAATAGTTAACTTGTTCAGAGTTTTCATGATAGCCTCTCATCTTTGACGATGTGACCATCTTCGATATGAATAATCCGATCCGCCGATGCGGCTATATTTAGATCATGCGTAACCATGATGATCGTTTGATGATATTTTTGATTCGATAATTTTAAGAGATTGACGATTTCCGCACTGGCTTTCGTATCCAAATTTCCCGTCGGTTCATCCGCCAAAATTAAAGCGGGTTTGTTGATTAGTGCCCGACCAATGGCCACGCGTTGTTGTTCGCCACCCGATAATTCATTGGGTAAGTGATTGAGGCGTTCACCGAGTCCAAGCGTCGTCACTAGTTCCTTCAACTCCGCTTCATCGACTTTGCGATCATCTAAAGAACAAGGCAAAGTAATATTTTCGGAGATATTTAAAATGGGAATCAAATTATAAAATTGATAGATGATGCCCACTTTCCGGCGCCGAAAGGCCGCCATTTGTTCGTCGTTAAAATTGTTGATGAGCTCGCCGTCGATATATATATTACCAGCGGTCGGTTTATCGACACCACCAATCATATGCAGAAGTGTCGATTTGCCACTGCCACTTTTGCCGACAATCGCGACAAATTCGCCCTTTTCAACCGAAAGGGAGACGCCATCGACGGCATTGAATTTATTCTTTTCCTTGCCATAAGATTTAACCAAATTTTCAACTTTTAATATTTCCATCATTATCCTCCTTTAACAATTTTGATTCTTGAATATTAAGTTCGATAAAATGCATGATGACATCGACGATATAATCGATCTCTTGTGAGGTAAGCGCGCGATGTGTGGGAATATGGTGCCATTTATAGAGGCAACCCCGACAACAAGTTGCCGTACCATGTTGGGCAATAAAGACGGGGTGCCCACGCATGGGCGTTTGCTTGCCATCATTTAAAATAGTAGCCGGAGCTAATCTCTTAGTTATAAAATCATAGGCATGTGTGCGAATGACTTCAAGGCCCTTATCTTCGATATATTTAAGATCTTTAGCCCCCAATTTAAACGAAGAACGAAAGCGCGATTTTTGGAGGCGGGCAAATAAATCATCCATAGTGCCCCCTCTACTTCATTAACGTAAAGCGCTTCTTTTCGGTAACATCGGGATATTTCTTATGATCGACTTCACTTATAAACATGGCAAGGGGACGCACCCAAATGTCACCATCGTGATTATAGACGACCATCTCCTCTTGCGTCTCCGTATTTTTAGCGACGGCCAAGATCGTTACGACATTGCCCTTAAAATGGCGATATGTTTGGCCAACGACCGGATAATTACCCGTCGTAATCGCGATTATTTTTTCCAAAACAGCCCCATATTTCTTTAGTAAAGTCTCGCCCTCATTGCAGAGAAAATCATCTTTTTTATAGGCTTTGACGGCACTCGTAATATAGGAACCTCGTGATGTAATGGCCTCACCCGTAATTGTTCCTTTAGGATTTTTAAAGAAATTATAGGCTTCTTGAGCATCAAAACGCACAAGTCCTAAGACCTCTTCTTCATCAAAGTGAAAATTATCATAATCTTTTTCAAAATCACAGACATAGACATTGGCAAAAGCCCGGTCTTTAAATATCGTACCATCGCCATTTTCGCGGTCCATGACGAATTTGACGACATTGACTAACACGGCATTTTGATAATCGACATCGATGCCAATTTCTTCCTTGACTTCGCGCCCAAAAGCTTCTTTGACACTTTCCGAAGCGGCAACATGCCCCGAAGCCGTCGTATATAAAGTCCCCCGATCTTTGCGGATTTGGAAATAGACATGGCCATCCATGTCATAAAGCCAACAATGAACTGTCTTATGCCATAGGGCATCCCGATGGACGATATGCCGGTCCTCACTGCCAATAAATTGGCCATCTTCCGTATAGATATCTAGTTTTTCCATTATTCTTCTAACCTACTTTCTCCCGTTTTGTAATCAATACTTATGCCATCTTGAACATTGTAAACATAGATGTGAAATTTTATACCCGCCCCATTATCTTCGATCGACTTGGCCTCCATGATGGCACCACTTGCCAAGAGATTATTATTTTGATAGACAGGGGTGACGCGATATAGAACATGATTTTTGGTTTCCTTAATATAGGAAGCTACTTTATTTTCAAATTCGAGCATCGCGCCCGTGTTCATACTCCGCGTACACGTGATGAGATTCTTTTCATTGGCATTTTCGCCCGTCAATTGGTAGCCGATCAAATGACAACGATTATATAAATATTTGCCATCGACGATATCATATTTGACCGTATGCCATCCACTCGGCCGCACGCCCCCAATACTTCCGCGCTCTTTCGTCGGCATCAGATCAATTCCGATGTTAGCTATAGCACTCCCCGCGCGTCCTAGAACATCGAGCTCACTATAAGATTCAAAAGATTTACGCAAATCATATTCATTTTCCGAAAAATCCGGTTCATTATCATTGATTACGACATAGGATTTTCCCTCATATTCGGGAATATTATCGATACTATAACTTTGCTCGATGGGCACAAATTCATAATATAAGCTTCTCAAGTCATCTTGAAAGACACAGGAAAGCAAATAGACGACCAATAATATGGCAATAGCTATCTCACTTTTAATTATATATTTCTTACCTCTATGCATAGGCTATCTCCTATAATAAAATTATACCATACTTTTATAGGGCCAATAAAAAAAGTTTCCCGAAGAAAACTTTTCGTGCTTAACTCTCTTGGCATTCACCATTATTATGACTGTAGTAGGCCTTGATGATGCTGATGACATCACTTGACTTAATACTACTATACTTTAATTCGGTAAAATCGAGATAGACCATGGCATCGGGAAAATAATTCATGATGAAATCTTCGCCCTGACTTGCGACAATTTGAAGCGATGGATAATAATACGTCAAACGATAGTTATCAATTTTTTTATCATCGATCGTACATTTTAGACTCGTCGTAATCGTTTCATTGCTAAACAATATTTCCGAATGTTTTAAATAGTTATTTAAAGTTTCTAAATCGGCACCACGAAATTCATTCAAGGAATAATTATTGGTATTAATGACGCGGAAATGGTCCGTTAGTTTAGTCGTATCAATAGGAATATCGAGGCCATAAGTACTTCGGCTTTCTTCATTTTGCATCAAGGATTGAAATATATTATATAGATTAGTTTTAAAACTGATAAATATGAGTTCTACCTCTTCCTCATTTTCCATAATAGTACGCGTTTCGGCTTCGACTTTCCCTTCAAAAGAATGTCGGTATTCTAATCCGGTTATCGCCCCGGCATCGCCTAAAGCTTTGACTTCGCCATCCGTCAAAGTAATGGGTACATTGCCGACGAGATAGGCTCCGATTATGCCCAATATTAATAGACTATTCAAGACGATTAGAAAGTTCCGGATAAAACGTAGATTTTTCATGCGCGTAAGTTTTTTAATGACATTGACATCACTTTCCTTTTCAACATCTAACTCCAATTTTAAATCTTCCAAATAATGTTGACATTCTAAACATGATGGTAAATGATCTTCAACTAATTTTTTGGATTCTTCACTGACGACTTCGTCGAGGTAAAGGGGCATTAAATCCCGAATAATATTGCATTGTTTTTTCATCTTATTTTCTCCCTAATTTTTAATTTTGAACGATAATAGGTAACCCGAGCCCAACTCTCTGTCTTGCCAAAGATAGTGCCAATTGTTGCAAATGATAAATTGCCATATACTCGTAAAGTAAATACTTCTTTATAGGGTTCCTCTAAATTATGAATTATTTTTAATAAGCTTTCATTGGTTTCACTTGTGATAATATGATCGATAATATCGCTTTCTTTATCGACAATATCTTCCGATATTAAACTCGTTTTCTTACTTCTTTGATATAGGCTATAAAAACTATTTTTGGCAATATTGCATAACCAAGTAAACATTTTATAATTAGCATCGTATTTATCGATATTTTTAAAAGCTTTATAAAACGTCTCCTGCGTTATCTCTTCAGCCACATCGGCATTTTTAGTCATCGATAAAAGATAACGATAAATACTCTCACAATATTTGATGTAAATATCTTCGAATTTTTTATCCATAATTACCTCGTTCACTTATTATACTTTTAATAATGGAATTCGTTACAAATAATTTAACATTATATTCTTGTTTTATCATAAATTAGCACATATTAAAACTCGAACTGTACTAGTCCGAGTCATTTATTTTCCGTAACGATTTGATATTCATTATACACGTATTTATTGGTTATTCTATAAATACAATTGTAAGTGTAAAGATTATATGATTAGACCTCTTTTAAACTTTGCTATTATTGACTAAGAGTTTATTCTAATATTAAAATATAATTAATGAAAGGCTATAAACAATGCTTATTCATTTATCGAAAGGAGGAAAATTCATAATGAATAGTTATATCATTACTTTTAATTTTTCAGATGATCCTAAATGCAATTGCAATAAAGATAATGTCATTGAATTTGTAAATTCTTATAAATATAGTACTAAACTATTCGATAATACGTATCAAGTTTTTTCAAATCAGGATCTACCAGAAATATTTAATGCTATGTCTGAAAGACTAGCACCCGATGACAAAATGATAATTGCACAATCAATATTATTTAAAGGCAAAAATACACCAAATATTTAATAAAAAATGAAATTACTTTTTATGAAGTAGTTTCTTTTTTTATACTTTAACTAATGTTATCTCGTAAAAAGCAAAAGCCCATAAACTTAAAGCTTATGGGTCTTTTAATTTTATATAAATATTTATTTAATGATAAATGGTCGATCTTTACTTCCCGTTCCACTCTTAATCTCTGTATCACCTTTAAGATAGAATACCGGTCTTACAGAATGATCCCAATCGGCATAAGCGCCTCTTAACATTTGATCAGTTGGATGAACATGATATATATACAATGAATAAACGGAATTGCTATGTTGTTGTCTGGTTATCGTCCATTCAAAGTTACTTGTTGACAAATAACTGCGACATGCATTTCTCTTACAATCAACATTACCATTAGCATCATAAGCATAGTAGAAGTCACTCGCATACATTAAACCATATTTACCATTTGTCGTCCATTCCTTTTTCTCTTTTTGGTAAACTTCTTCACCTGTCTTTTCCTCACCATTAAGAGCACCTATGTACCATGTTGCCGTATCGACCTTTTTATCCCAGTCTTTTGGTAAAGATGTGGCAAAATCTTTATTTAATAGAGTATACATTGTCGTCGTTGGATATTTACATCTTTCGCCATTTGCGCCACAACTTTGTACCGTATACTTATTATTCCATGTGTGCCATATATAAGTGGTACTCTTAATAAGTTTAAATTTACCACCTTCCGTTACACCAATAATCTGATATAAGTACTTCCATGGATCACTCTTACATGTTTCAACATCATCAGTTCCAAAGCAGATATAGTTTTCAACATTTAATCCTGAATAACGATACATACCTGCTTTAACATCTTTACTTAAGCCTGCTGGTTGATAATCCATTAAAGCACTTGCTTTGCCATTAAAGTCTTTTTTAATATAAGAAATCTTAGCAGTAGCAACTTTGGAAACGAGATCCTCATTATTTTTTAGATAGGCATAATATGTATAGTCATTATAACCATTAAAATTAATTTGTCTGGTAACTGACTTTTCACCATTTACGGCTTGCCAATCACAATTATTCTTATTATTATCTTTTAATAAGCAGTATTCTTTTACATCTTCATCATTCCATGTTAGATATAAATATTCTGTATTATCATAAGTCGTTGACGTATTCTCTTTATCGAAATAGAATTTATTAACGGTTGGAGCAGCTATTTCATTATATTGAGCATAATAAGTAAAGTCTCCGGAAGTCAATGTTGCTTTCTTTTTCTTTAAAATTTCATTGCTAATATTACCTGATTCGAGATCAGATGAGTAATCCCAACTATTTTTGAATACATATTTCTTTTCCATAGTTTCATTTAAATACTTATAGTTAGCACCATTTTCATTAAATGAAGAAGGAATGTAATACATTTCATTATCGATATGTGAAATACTTGTATATGTTCTACTCATTGGTACATAGTTGATGAATATTAATCTTGAATGTTTATAATCTTTATAATAATGAACATACTCTTGAACTCTTTCAGCTGTTTCATTATTGCCATTTTCATCTCTTATTACATTATAGATATATTCTTGTCTATTGCCACCTAAGACATTCATATTGGCATCTTTAGTAGCTAATACCGTTGGACTACCATAGATTTCATCTTCATAGGAAATATTGCTAGCATATAATGTACCTTTTAATAAGATAGCTGCATTTTTATTGATCGTAACAGTACTTGCACCAAGTACGTCATCGCCAATTTTTAAAGAATCATAATCGATGGTTTCTTTATTCTTAACGTGGAAATTATTAGCCGTTAAAGTAGCATCTTTTTCGACTTCGACACCAATCGTATTTTTCTTGACATCACCCTTAATTGTCTTATTCTTTTTATCATATTCTGATGGTTTTAAAACATCGATATTCAACGTTAAATCCTTTATGACGACACTGTCTGATTTAATATCAAATACAGGCTTATTATCTTTTATCTCTGAGGTTATCGTATTATTACGTCCATCGATAACGGTGTTCCTTGAAATAGTTATCGGTTCCGTTATTGAACCTTCCCAATCTTTAATAATGATCTCTTTATCACTAGCTAAAGCTTTTTTAAGTTCTTCTTCATTATGTACGATTTCAAAATTTGAAGTAAACTCAGCTTGATAAGTACTCGTCCGCGTATTAGTTTCATCGGTAAATCCATCACTTAAAGTGAAATTAACAGTAAAGGTTACATGGGATAAATTCTCTAATTTAGCTGAGTTAAAATCCTCCCCTAAACCACTAAAGAGATCTTTTAACGCTTGCTCGGCATTATTTTTGGTCAAAACGGTATTTTCATTAATTCGAATACTTTCAATATTTTTTACAGTAACAAAGTCACTTAATACTTTTACTATTTTATTAATATTTCCTGATAATGAAGCACTACCATCGATAATGGCAATATCGAGTTTCGTATTTTCTTTGGCATAAGCCGAGATATTATCATCGGTAATTTGAGAGGCAAAATCATTCATCATTTTATTCGTATAGACAACTTGTTTATATTTCGCTTTTAATTTAATATTAGATGTTATTTGGGTATTGGCAAAATCAAAGGCATTTTCGCATTTATCACTTTCACATAATAGCCATTCTTCAAATTCATAACCATTATATTTATCATCACTGGCCTTTTGAGCATTACCAGGATTTTCGACAGTAGAACCATGTTTTACTTGCCGATTACTGATTTCCGTTCCGCCATCAGTATCAAAAGTTACCGTATAGACATTGGTCTCCCACTTGCCGATAAGAACCGTTTCTTTATCGGAAAAAGTATATTCCGTAGGTTTTATTGGCTTGTCATCTTCAGTATACCAACCAAGGAATTTATATTCTTGACTATCGGTATTAGGAATTTGGCTATCGTTTAGTTTATTTTGATCATCAGCAAATCTACTAGTTTCTTCGGTAATAAACTTATTATTTGCTTTATTATCGATTTCCTCTTTAAAGATAACTTTATGGGCTTCTTCCCATTTAGCTTTTAAAGTTATCGTTTTATCGACACCATCTCTATTTAACTCTAAATCGTTATCAAAATCAAAAGCTTTTGCCTCATCATTATCGGAATCGTACCAATATTTAAAGATATAACCTTCTCTAGCTTGGGGTTTAGTATCTTTTAAATCCGTTGGTTTTATATCGGGATATGTATACGTTTTCTCTTTTGTTTCACCTTCAATGTTTTCATCGAATTTAACCGTTACCTTTTTAGCCGTCCAGTGTTGTTTTAAAGTCATATCTTTGGTGATAGACGTTTCTATAGGATCAAACAATTCATTTTCTTCAGTATACCAACCGTCAAAGTAATAACCCTTTTTAGTAGTAGACATCGGAGGCGCTATCTTACGTCCAGAGACTACTTCATGTCTTTCTAATTCTTTACCAAATTCATCCGCAAATATTACCGTATAGATATTTTCTAATTCGACATAGTCGATATAATTAATTTCAAATTTAGTATTATTATCGATTTTATTTTGACCGAATAAATTTTGGCCAACATACCAATCTAAAACGGAACCTGCACTATCGGTATGGGAAAGAATTTGATAAACGCTCATCTTCTTATAGGCATCAGTTCCCTTGATCTTTTTTTCGGAATCCTCTAATACTATCGAATGCCCAGCTAACATCAAATCTTCGGTATCTAAATTATGTTGCTTGACATAACTCATGGTAAAGACATACTTGCCAACGATATAAAATGACTCAGCATCGGGATTTTCTCCAAGTACTAATTCTCCTACGGTTTGCAAGTCAAACTCTTTGGCAAAGACACCACCTATACCAATTAAAAAGGCAATTAAACTTAATACAATATATTTTCCTACTTTTTTCATTTTTTACTCCTAAACACTTTATTGATATGATACAGGAACATTATCAATAATTTCATCATCGATTTTTATCGATGCCGTCTTGACATTTTCATCTATTTCAGCAATAGCTGCAAAAGAAGCGGCAAACTTTTTAGTATTATCATTATAAATAATACTCGTAAAACCATGCCATTTTTCTTTATTCTTATAGACAACTAAGTCATATCCGACTGGTACATTATAATTATTATATTTTTTCGTAAATTCAATCGCATATGTTGTCTTAACCGTGATATTTATGCTATCCGTATGCTTGCCATCATCCGTCGTAACCAAAATCGTCACTTCTCCAGCTTTAACACCCGTTACTAAACCATTATTATCGACAGTAGCAATACTCTTATCATTACTGGTCCATGTAACTTTTTTATTTGTTGCATTACTAGGATAAATAACGGCAGTTAATTGCAAATTTTCTTTGACATTAACGGTCTTTTCACCACTAATTTTGACACTTTCTACCGAAATATTTTTGTTGGTTTTTTCTTCGTCTTCGCCGGTATCTTTATCTTCATCTTTGGCTTCCGTTTTATTTTTCTTTTCTTTGACAGTTATCGTTTTAGTAGAACTAAAATTACCATCTTTCGTCGTTACCGTTATCTCAACTTTACCAGCCTTTAGACCTTTAACGTTGCCAAATTTATCGACGTAAGCAATTTCTTCATCACTACTTTCCCATGTCACAGCTTTGTTCGAAGCATTTGTCGGTTCAACATAGGCCTTTAGTTTAATCGTCTTACCGACAGTAACGCTGCTCGAACCACTAATGGAAGCGCCGGTAACACTTACTATTTCATCGGTTACTGTCACTATGGAAGAGGCTTTAAATTTGCCATCTTTCGTCGTTACAGTGATTGTCGTTTGACCATTTTTTAAAGCCGTTACGGTACCCGTAGCATCGACCGTTGCCACACTTTCATCACTGCTGGACCATTTTAAACTTTGTTTTGTCGTATTTTCGACATTGAAAGTATGTTTAGAACCAAGCTTTAAAGACAACTCCGTTAAATCCAAGCGCAGGATATTATCTTCCAGCAACCAGTGAGCTTTTAAAATGATATCTTTAGTAATGCGCGTATTAAAATCAAATTCATTATCGTCTAAATACCAGCCATCAAATTTATATCCGGCTTTAGTTGGATCCTCGGGAGGAGATATCTTCTCATTTTTCTTAACTAAAATACTACTTATCGAACTTCCACCATCGGTATCAAAAATAACTTCATATTTTTTTGAAGTACCAAAAATGGCTAAGAAAATTAGTAAAAGAACGACAAATATTCCCAAAACAATCAGTATATTTCTTTTTTTCTTTCCTGCATAAACCATAAACTCTATTCTTCCTACCTTATAAGCCAAATATAACATAAAAATATTTCCACTTCAAGGACTTTATAAGAAGATTATCTTTTTACATCATATGTGTTTTAAAGATAATTTGATCATTAATATATGCTAAAAATTATTTAATATTCTTTTTTTTAAGATATCTTTGTCAACTAAAAGTATATTGACATTAGAAAAGACATTTTTTTCGTTTATTTATTTACTTTAAATTTCATCCTATTATATAATGCACTTGAGATACTTAATGTTAGGTGCTTAATACCTCAGTTCAAATGATTTAATATTTGGAAGGAGGTGGTCCTTATGAGAGAAAAAGGAAATGGAATATTTAGTTGTTCTAGCAGTTATCTTGACGATACTGGCCAAAATTTTCGATTCACGGGGTCAATAAAAAAAGAAGCACCAACTCATCTGAGAAGGTGCTATCAGCAAATTTTGGACTGAGAGCACTTAACAATATGGATTAAGTATCTCTTTTTTATGTCCAGAAGATTCAAAAGATAGGTAGATGTAGAACAATTTTCCTATCATTTAAATTATTACACAAAATAAATTGTGTTGCAAGATATAATAGCAAATAATTTACACTAATGCAAGTTTTATCCTGCTCATTAATATTATATCCATTTGGGGTTTATAGTAAACCTACATTTCTAATATTCCAAACTATTTGGATCTAAAAGAAAGTCATATATACTCATTATGATAATACCATTTTCATATCTTGATTTCTTTATATTATCACCTACAATAATAATTTTTTTAAAGAAATCGTTTACATTTAATAAAGATTTTTGTTCTTGTTCTACTTTTTGTCTTGTCTTCATCTCTAAAGCAGATTGAATATATATTTTATTGTTACCTTTATTGGCTATGAAATCGATTTCTAATTGTTTCTTTTTATCGCCTTCTCTTATTTCAACTGAGCCAACATCGACATTATATCCTCTCTTCTTTAATTCTAAGTATATAACATTTTCCATAGTATGTGATATCTCTTCACTTTGTCTAAAATCTAAAAA
>CANQFG010000014.1 GCA_947598395.1 uncultured Bacilli bacterium | reverse complement strand
CCTTCCAGCCCAGAGCCTTTGCGACAAGTCCGAGGTGTACTTCGAGCACCTGACCGATGTTCATACGGGAGGGCACGCCGAGGGGGTTAAGCACTATCTGGAGACGGGTGCCGTCTGCCATGAAAGGCATATCCTCTTCGGGAAGCACGCGGGATATGACGCCCTTGTTACCGTGACGGCCCGCCATTTTATCGCCCACGCCGATCTTACGCTTCTGCGCGATATAAACGCGGACAACCTTGTTTACGCCGGGGCTCATTTCGTCCTTGTTAGCCCTCGTGAACACCTTGACGTCGACGACTATACCGCCTTCGCCGTGAGGCACTTTGAGGGAGGTGTCGCGGACTTCGTGCGACTTTTCGCCGAATATGGCGCGCATAAGGCGCTCTTCGGGGGTGAGGTCGGTCTCGCCCTTCGGGGTAACTTTACCGACGAGTATGTCGCCGCTCGTGACTTCCGCTCCGACGTATACTATACCGTTCTCGTCGAGGTTTTTGAGAGCGTCCTCGCCGACGTTGGGTATGTCGCGGGTGATCTCCTCTTCGCCGAGCTTGGTGTCGCGCGCTTCCATCTCATACTCCGCAATGTGTATGGATGTGAACACGTCGTCCTTGACTATCCTCTCGGAAATGAGGATAGCGTCCTCGTAGTTATAACCTTCCCAGGTCATGAAGCCGACGAGGATATTACGTCCGAGCGCGAGTTCGCCGTGGTCGGTGGAGTGTCCGTCGGCGAGAATGTCGCCCGCCTTGACCGCCTGACCGCGCGCCACTATCGGACGCTGGTTAATGCAGGTGCCCTGGTTGGAGCCCTGGAACTTCTTGAGGTGATACTCGCCTACCGTGCCGCCGTCCTCGACTACTCTGACGGTATCCGCGTCGACGTACGAAACAACGCCGTCCTTGCGCGCGATAACCATTACGCCCGAGTCGTATGCGATCTTATGCTCGATGCCCGTGCCGATAATGGGCGCTTCGGGCTTGAGCAGGGGAACCGCCTGACGCTGCATGTTGGAGCCCATGAGCGCACGGTTGGTATCGTCGTTCTCGAGGAAGGGTATAAGCGAGGTTGCGACGGAAACGAGCTGACGGGGGGATACGTCGACATAGTCGATCTCCGTTCTGTCATACTCCTTGATATCGTCGCGGTAACGGGCAAGCACACGCTGATTGGAGAACCAGCCGTCCTCGCCAAGCGGCTCCTTCGCCTGCGCAACGATGTATCTGTCCTCCCTGTCTGCGGAGAGGTACTCCACCTCGTCGGACACGCGCCCGCCGATTACGTTGCCGTTCTCGTCGTAAGTCTTGATAACCTTACGGTAGGGCGCTTCGATAAAGCCGTACTCGTTTATCTTCGCATAACCCGAGAGCGAGGAGATAAGACCGATGTTCTGCCCTTCGGGCGTCTCTATCGGGCACATTCTGCCGTAGTGCGAATAGTGCACGTCGCGCACTTCGAAGGTTGCGCGCTCTCTGTTAAGACCGCCGGGGCCGAGCGCGGAGAGCTTACGCTTGTGGGTAAGCTCGGATATGGGGTTGGTCTCGTCCATGAACTGCGAGAGCTGGGAGGATCCGAAGAACTCCTTGAGCGCCGCCGTTACGGGACGGATATTGATAAGCGTCTGGGGGGTAAGTTCGGCGTCGGACTGTATCTGCATTCTCTCGCGAACAACGCGTTCGAGACGGGATATGCCCACTCTGAACTGATTCTGGAGCAGCTCGCCCACGCAACGCACGCGGCGGTTGCCGAGGTGGTCGATGTTATCCGTGAAGCCTATGCCGTAATGAAGCCCGATGATGTAGTTGACCGAGGAGAGTATATCCATGACGGTGACGTGCTTCTCGGCAAGCCTGTCCTTGTTCTCGCGGCAAAGCTCGGCAAGAGCGGCTTTGTCGTCGCCCGCCTGCGCCATAAGCTCGCCAAGCACCTCGTAGCTTACCCACTCCGTAATGCCGAGGGTGCGGGGGTCAACGTCGAGATATTGTTTAAGATCCACATGGCCGTTACCCATGACGTAGAAGGGATCCCTGCCCGCGATAACGACGGGAACTTCGTTTATGCCCGCGTTCTGAATCTTGTATGCGGTGTCCTCGTCGATAACGCTGCCCGCCGTGACATAGAGCACGCCGTCGCCGTCCACTACGTCCGCAGCCGCGGTAAAGCCCGCAATGCGCGCCGCAAGGGAGAGCTTCTTGTTGAGCTTATATCTGCCCACGCGGGAGAGGTCGTACTTCCTTCTGTCGAAGAAGAGCGACTTGATGTAGGAATTGATAGCGTCGGGGTTGGGTATCTCGCCGGGGCGGAGCTTTCTGTGCAACTCGAGAAGTCCGTCGTTATTGCTCTTCGCCGTATCCTTTTCGCAGGTCGCTACGATTATCGGCTCGTTGTGGAAGAGCGCCTTAATCTGCTCGTCCTCGCCGAAGTCGCCCGTGGTAACTGCGGAGAGCGCGCGGATAAGGGTGGTAACAAGCACCTTTCTCTGGCGGTCAACGTGGACTGCGAGGGTGCCCGTCGGCTCCATCTCATACTCGATCCAGGCGCCGCGGGAAGGAATGGACTGACCTTTGTAGTAGATCTTGCCCGTTTTCTGGTCCTTCGTTTCGTCCGAGAAGTATACGCCCGGACTGCGGACGAGCTGGGATACGATAACGCGCTCCGCACCGTTGATGATAAACGAGCCGTTGGGGGTCATTTTAGGCATGTCGCCCATAAAGACTTCCTGCTCGGTCATCTGCCCCGTCTCTTTATAGACGAGACGCACTTTCACTCTCAGCGGGGTTGCGTAGGTCGCGTCGCGATCCTTACACTCCTTCTCGCTGTACTTGGAGTGCTCGTCGATACGGTGGTCGAGGAAGTGCAATTCGATCCTGCCGGCGAAATCGGTTATAGGCGAGAAGTCTCTGAAAACTTCGTCGATACCCGTTTCGAGGAAATCGTTATACGACTTCTTCTGCACTTCGATCAGGTTGGGCATGTCGATTATCTCGTCAACCTGGGCGAAACTGCGGCGTTCGGTGGTACCGTACTTCACGGTACGAATTCTTCTTTCAGCCATATATCTCCTTTTTTACCCCGTTATGGGGTCAAACGTATTTTACTGTACTGTCCCGCAAGCCGGAAAGCCAATCAAGCGGATAGGCCGACTCGCGCTTTAAGTCCCGACAAGTAAGCCGAGGACAAGGTTAATCGGGCGGTTAAGCCGACTCGTCGTCGCGCTTTGCCGAACAACCTTCCCATGAAGCCCGAACATACGTTATCAAGCGGGTTAAGTCGGCACGGTTACGGACTGACGCGATAAGTAAAGGCAAATCAAAAGACAAAAATAGCCCCAACACCGCTTCCCTGAGCGGTTCGAGGTTATCCTTTATTCGGCTTTCTTTTCGGCTTTCTTAAACAAATCTTTCAGTCCCAATTCCTGCGGATTATTAACGGAAATGTTACTGCAAATGCTCCCTTCATGCTAACATAAAACCGAAAAGGGCAAATTATCAGTTTATCTCAGTACGGGAAATGATACCACTTTGGAAACTGTTTTGTCAAACGTTTTTCATAAAAAAATCAAAAAACTTCAAAAAAACTTTTCCCCGCCTCTTTCCCGCCGCGTTTGCCGCAAAAATGCCACTTTTCGGACACTCAAATCGGCAAAAATTGCCACTTTTCCGACTTTCTCCCCCTACCCCGTCCGTTATGGTCTTTTCGCGAGCGCCCCCTGCCCTTGGCTCCGAAAACCGCTCGACGCGCAAAGCGAAAACGCCGAGGCTACGGAGCCGCGGCGTTTCTTTTCGTCGGTTGTCGGGGTGCGATCGGCTGACCTTTCGCACCGTTGTTTAACTACTTCGCTTGGGAACTAATCCCGCGCCTGTCATAGCCTTACTTTGCGAGGACTTTTTTAAGCTCGGCAAAGCGAGGTACGCCGTTCACGAACTCGGGCGAATGCTCGCCTTCGATGATGGGGGTGATGTATTCCAGGAAGTCCTTGGTAATCATATTGCCCTCGGCGTTGATGTACTCGGCGGGAAGTTTCTTCTCGGTATTGGCGCACTCGGAGAGGGGGAACTCCTCGATAGTGGTGGAGTATTCCTTACCCGGTTTTCTTACCACGCCGACCATGATGTTGGACTTGCCTGCGACAGCCGCCTTGACTGCGGCGCAACCCTCGGCATAAGCCTCTTTGACGTCCACTTCGGAAGCGATGTGCGAAGCGCACCTCTGCATAAGCGAGAACTCGATAGCCCTGTACTTGGTGTCGATCTTGCTGCGGAGGTAGGATACGAGGTAGGACGCGGTGCCGCCGAGCTGGACGTGGCCGAAAGCGTCTTTCTTCGCGTCGGCTGCTGCGTATTCGGCGATGAACTTGCCATCCTTATCGTGGATACCCTCGCTGACGGCGACTATGCACTTGCCGTTCTTTTCGAATATGCTCTTGACGTCGGCGGTGAACTTATCGAGGTCGAAGTCGGTCTCGGGAACGTAGATAAGATCGGGACCGTGACCTGCGTATGTAGCGACGGCGGAAGCGGCGGTGAGCCAGCCTGCGTGACGGCCCATGATCTCGATAACGGTTATCATGCCCTTATCGAACACGCGCGCGTCGAGGTCTATCTCCATGCAGGTGGTTGCGATGTACTTTGCGGCGGAAGCGTAGCCCGGGCAGTGGTCGATACCGTAGAGGTCGTTATCGATAGTCTTGGGTACGCCGACGACGTTGCACTCGTAACCGTGAGCGTTGACGAACTCGCCGATCTTGTTGCAGGTATC
This sequence comes from uncultured Bacilli bacterium, assembly GCA_947598395.1. Taxonomy (GTDB): domain Bacteria; phylum Bacillota_I; class Bacilli_A; order RF39; family UBA660; genus CAG-582. Next base: position 16,846 of record CANQFG010000014.1, on the reverse strand, counting down.
CATGGAGTCGTTGCCGCCGTTATAGAAGAAGTATTTGACGTTGTGCTTCTTGAATATCTCGAGTATTTTGAGGTAGTCGGTCTCGTCGTCCTTATAGTCCTTGAGCTTATAGCGGCAGGAACCGAGAGCGGAGGAAGGGGTGCCGAGGAGACGATGTATCTCCGCGGGGTCCTCTTTGCCCATATCGTAAAGCTCGTCTTTAAGTATGCCGACTACGCCGTGAGCGGCGCCGAGCACCTGCGTGATCTCGCCGTGCTTAAACGCCTCTTCGAAAACGCCGCACGCCGACGCGTTGATGACCGAAGTCGGACCGCCCGACTGCGCGAATAATAATGCGCCTTTAAGATTTTTCATTTTCTTTTGCTCCTTGTGCGAAAATTTATTACACTGATATTTTAACATTACGGCGGGTATTTTGCAACTGTTTTAAGCCGTTCGCTCCGAAAAGAGCGACTGCTTCCCTTGAACCGCCTTCCCTTTACTTGCGCACAAACGTGCCGAGCTGGGTGAGGAAGTCCGCCGTCTCCTCCGCCGTCTTGAACACGGCGATGTTCTCGAGTATACGCTCGCATACCGAGCCGAACTCCGCTTTGACGTATATGCCCGCCTCCACTCTCGACATATCCCCGCCGTTTTCCTTGCGTATCTCGGAGAATATGTTCTTAAACTCCGCCATATCGTCGGGGAGTTCGGTCTTGTTTACGAGGCAGTCGCACAGCACGCCCATCTGGTACTCGAGGCGGCCGGGCAGAATGAACAGACCCTGCGCTTCGAGGAAGCCGTTAGCCTCCTTCTTGAGCGCGCGGAACTCGGGATGGGTGTGGAACACGCCGTCGGGATACTCCTTGCTCGTGATGTTGGAGCGAAGAATGATATCGAGGCAATACCGCCCGTTGCCCTGCTTACGCATGGTGAGCGAAACGGCGTTGTGCTTGCCTTCCGCGTCTTTGGCAACTATGCCGAGGGTGCGGTTGGTATATGACTCCCAGCCCTTGCGGATATCCTCCTCTATCTCCGTTATTACCTGACGGGACTGCGAGGTTACGCGGATAACCGAATCGTACCAATCCAGCACTTCCACTTCGGCGAGCGGATATTTGGGATATACCAGACCGACCGCGCCGCGGGCTTTGTGCATGGGGAGAGTCTCCTCCGCGCCCTGAAAATGGTCGTGGGAGAGCACGCTGCCGCCCGCTCCGGGAAGAGCGGCGTTGCAACCGATAAAGAACTGCGGGAAGCGATCCACAAAGTCCATAAGCCGACCGACCGTTTCCGCGTCGACGTGCATGGGCTCGTGGGTCCGGGACACCGCTATTCCGTGCTTGCCGAGGTAGCCGTAAGGCGAGAACTGCCAGAACCACTCCTCTCCGCCGAGCTCGAGCGAAACGGTGCGGAGCGCCGCCTTACCCGTGGGCGCGAAGCCTTCGTTTTCGGCGCATATCGTGCACTTGGGGTAGCCGCCTTCGGGGGTGTTGCCGCGAGCCGCTTCCGCCGCGTCGGAGTATTCGGGACGCGCCTTGTTAACCGTCAGCTCCAGCCCGCCCTTGGTGTAGTCGGACTTGAAGCGGATATTGCTCTCGAGCGCCGTTTTCTTGATGTAGTAGTTCTTGACCGAGTAGTCATAGAGGAAGTCCATACCCTTCTTGCTGCCGAGGCTGTTAAACAGGGTGTTTATTTCCGAGGGCTTATAGGACAGCGCGGACATAACCATATCCGCGGCGACGGCGGCGTTATCCTCACTTATCAGCCCCGCTTCTGTCGCCGTGCTTTTAAGCGCGGCAATCAGCACGTCGGGGCGATCCAGCCCGTCGATTTTCTCGTCGTCTACAACCTGCGGTGCGTAGCTGTCCAGCCCGAGTATGTTGGCTATTTCGCGGCGGGCAAAGTCCTCGTCGAAAGCGTCGAGAAGGAGGTTGCCGACGGCGTAATAAACCAGCTCGTCAATGGCAAGGTATACGGGCGCAAGCTCTTCCTTACCCTCGCCCACGGCGGCAACGCAAAGTCCGTCCTCCGTCACCGTCTCGGTGAACGCGGGGTTGGAGGACTTGCCGAACTCCGCCGCCCTGATGTAATCGGCGAGGAAGGCGTCCGCCTTTTTGCTGCCCTTGCCGCCGAGGTCGGCGTATAAGTCGTTGAACTGCGATGGTTTAAGCGCGACCGTTTCGAGCAGGCGGGCACGGAGCGCGGGCGCGGCTTCCTTGGTGGTAAGCCCCTGCGCCTCCGCCGCCTTGATGAGCGCGGAGATGATTTTATCAGGCTCGGTAGCCTCCGCTTTGGCAAGGTCGGGCTTCCCCGCCTCGTAAGTTTTCAGTCCGAGAATGGAAAGTATTCCCGAACGCGCAAAATTTTCGTCGAGCTCGTCGAGGAACAGGTTGTTCTTCGCGTACTCGATCAATTCGTCGATACAAGTGTTTATGTTCATGATTATCTCCTCGTCCTCTCGGGACAATATTAACATTATTTAACAGTGGCGCGCTCGCCGATCTTATGCCGCCGCCGCACATACTATTCATATGAAGAAGAAGGGAAAAAAGCCAAACGGAAAACGCACATTGCACAGCGTCGGACAGGGGCGCGTCGCCGTACTTCCTCACGACCCCACCCGCTTTGTCAACTTCGAGGGCGACGACGACAAGGATTTTAAGTTCGACTGACCCCGCTTTTATATCCGCGAGCGCTGCGCCGATTTTTTTATAAAAAAAGGCGCCACCCCTATGCATTCTCGGTGAACGCGGGCGGTTCGCTGCTACTCAAAAGAGCTTTCTGCCAAACTGCACATATATAATAACACCGCAAACCCTGTCTTGTCAAGTCTGCGGTGTTATATTTTTTCGGTGCGATTGATAATGTTGTGTGCTATAGTTAGTTAGAAATTTTTTTTAAGGATTTTTTGTATTTAGTTTCATCGTTTTTTCTCCTAAAAAGCGTTTGCATAGACGCTTCGCCGCGAGTGAGGGCGGCAATACTCACTCCCCTTTTGGTTAATCGGCGTTTAGCCTTTAACAAATATATTTTATGGCGTGAGCCAAAGGAGGCCATATTATGGCAGAAGTTAAGTTGTACAAGAAAAACGTGTCCTACAAGGACAAAGAAGGAGCCGAAAAGACAGCTGTGAATTTCTATATTCGCTGTGGCACTGTTACCGTTCCTATCGAAGTCAAGTACTTTGCGAATAAGGAAACGGGTGTGGACAATCGATACCGTGAACGTAAAACGGTATTGGGCGCATTTGCGGAAGAACTTCCTGAGAAGTCGGATAGTAAGTAATTGTTTGCCGTAGGAACTAAAAAAAATTGACGAGGTGAGTTATGTTTCTCGAATTAACTTATAGAAATGAAAAGTTGTCGTTGAATGCTACTCACCTCGTCTTTTTTTGTTCCGCAAAAAGCGGTACGGATATATATCTATCCGACGGTGATTGTATTCGCGTGTGCGAATCTTACGACTATATCAAGCATGCTTTATCTTCGGTAGACGATAAAACACAAAAAAACGTCTAAAACGTCTAAAAGGAATTTGCGGTTTGTGGATAACTTGTGGATAAACGTATTATAAACCACAAAATATAGCGCTTTGCGCACCCCCTTTGGGCTTGTCAAGGGGGTGCAGAAAAACGTCTAAAACGTCTAAAAAAATGTCTAAAACAGGGCGCGAAACGTCTAAAAGGTTTTGGAAAGGGTAAAAAATGAGGTCTATGCAAAATGAATACCAGGCAGGTAGAAATAGTTTGCGACGCGGATAAACTCCCCGTCGACATTCAAGAAACGTGTATGAAGTATAAGACCATTAAACAATGGGCTTACATATTACACGATAAGGACGATACTCGTCCGCATTACCATATTTATCTTAATTTTTCGCCGTCGAGCTGTGACAGTAAACTTATTGCCGAATGGTTCAAGATTCCCGAAAACTTTATTGAGCGGGTTAAAGGGCGAAAAACGGACATGCTGTTGTATCTTACCCACGGGAACGACAGTCAGAAAAACAAATATCAATACTCACAGAGCGAGGTTCACGCCAACTTCGATTTCCAGACGGAAATCGAAAGCTCGAAGATTATCGGCGACTTCAAGAATTATTCTTATGCGCAAATGCTCTTGTATATTGACGAGCTGCCGTTAAGTGAGAAAGCAAAAGAGTTTACACGACTTGAAAAGTTATGGAAACACCATTTGCAAATACTCTCCATGGATACGGAACGTAATCTCGAAGTCGTGTTTATTACGGGAAAAGGCGGAACGGGCAAAACGTATTACGCAAAGAAGTTTCTTAACAGTCTCAATTACGATTTTTGCATAAGTTCTTCGTCTAACGACCCGTTTCAGGACTACCTCGGTCAGAAGGCAATCATACTCGACGATTTAAGATATACGTCGTTTGATCTCGAGGATCTGTTGAAAATCTTGGATAACAACACGTCGTCATCGGTTAAAAGTCGGTTTTCCAACAAGGTTTTTCACGGCAACATGATAGTTATCACCTCTTCCGTTCCGTTGGTGTATTGGTATCCCGATTACAAGTACAGCAAGTTTGACACTCTTAATCAGCTATATCGTCGTATCTCCTGTTACGTTGAAATGAAGTTTGACGAAATAAATGTATATGACGGCTTGGACGAGAACGGTAAACCTACGGGCAGCGCGAGAGTGTTCAAGAACGAGCTTGTAGAAAAAGAAAAAGAACGTCCGCCGAAAAGAGACTTCGGCGCAGCGTTCGGAAAAATTTGCGAAAATGCGGATTTGTTTCTTCCCGATAACGTGACAGCAAAGAAAATATTTTGACGGCGGGATAGACCGCGCTACGGAGTAAGAAATTTATGAGTAGGAAAAAGAAATCTCTTGTTGGGAAAATCGGTTATTGCGATAACCGCACTCTTGGCATTAAATGGTCAAACGGTAAGCCTATGGGCGGCGGTCATTACGTTTATATCCGTGAAGTAACAGGCGTTCGAGGCGATCGTTGCAATGTTAATGTTGTTACTTCTTTGGAAGATAAGAATTATGTTTATACTGCTGGGAAATTGCGAAAAGTTCGGCAGGGTTTATTATATCCTATTCCTAAGAATGATGCAGGTTTTCATCGTTGGTCTGCTATAAACTTAGACGGTAATGTTAATGGTGTGGCAGTAAAAAATATTCATAACATTGGTAGCATTGGAATAAAACGTCGTCATAAGTTTTTCGTCGGTAAGTTTACCAATAAGAAATAAAAAAAGTGCGGTCTGTATCTCAACAAACCGCTGCCACAGTGGTGGCATTAGGTGCGCTTGCCTCATTCGGCTACGCTCTACCGCTATTATATGCGGCTGCGATGTTATTGTCAAGAGGTTTTGCGAAAATAAATTTAATTTTTTGAAAAAATTTTTAGGAGAATAAAAAATGAATATTTTGGTTGCTTGCGAAGAAAGTCAGCGTGTTTGCATTGCTTTTCGCGAGAAAGGTCACGAAGCGTATTCTTGCGATATAGTGTTTTGTTCGGGTAATCATCCCGAGTGGCATATTTGGAGCGACGTATCACCGTTGTTGAACGGTAATTGCACTTTCCGTACTTGCGACGGACAAGCACATACCGTCGCGAAGTGGGACATGATCATTGCGTTTCCGCCGTGTACATATCTTTCGAAAGCGGGCAGTTCGAATCTCATCCGCGGCGGAGTGATTAACGACGAACGTTTAATCCTGGGTCAACAAGCAGCGTCATTCTTTTTGAGTATTTATAATGCTGACTGTCCGCGGATATGTATTGAAAATCCCGTCCCGATGAAATTGTTTCAGCTACCGCCGTATAATCAGGTCATCGAACCTTTTTATTTCGGCGTTCCCGTTTCTAAAAAAACGTATTTATGGCTGAAAGGTCTCCCCTTCTTATGCCCTACTAACGTTGTTGAGCCTGTATATTCTTTCGAGACTTTTCCTCTTTTTAAGAACTCGTTCGGAAAGTATCGGCAAAAGAATCGTAGTAAGACGTTTATCGAGGTTGCGCAAGCAATGGCGTTGAGTTGGGGTTAATGTCCGGTTCTCATAACCTGCGCTACGTTCCTGAGTCAATGACCGGTTCTTGTATACGGTGTCTATTTCCTGGGTCAATAAGCTGCGTTAACAATCTGGGTCAACGAGCTGCGTCATTATAAAAAAAGTGCGGTCTGTATCTCAACAAACCGCGTGCCCCAAACAGTGGCCATTAGGTGCGCTTGCCTTATTCGGCTACGCTCTACCGCTATTATATGCGGCTTGGGAGTTATTGTCAAGAGGTTTTGCGAAAATAAATTTAATTTTTGAAAAAATTTTTCGAGGTCAGATAGAAATTTGTCGTAAGCCTACTATTGAGTAAGGCGGCGGAGCGACTTAAAACAATTCCGCATACTTTGGCTGATACGGCTTATGCCGCGGTAAATTTATTTTAAGGGGGTGATATCTTGAGGTCAAGACGGTATAGGGTTTCGCGGAAAGCGCCTTATGGTGGACAGCGTAGTAGTCGAGCGTATGTCCGCCGCAAGGTGCGCAGAATTCGTCGGTCGAGAAAATGTAAGTGTTAGTCGACGAATTGTCTTTGTAGATTATATCTACGTTATCTAAAAACAAAAAAAATAAATCAGTGAGGTATTAAAACAAAATGAAAAAATCAAAAACTTGGAGCGTGGTTGGCAAGGTAATTCTTGCGGTAGTGCTTGTGGCACTTATTGCCGCCGTAACGGTTCTTGCCGTCAAGCTCGAACGCCAGACGAGTATAAATACTCTCGGCGGTGAGGCGTATAGTATCGGCACGCTTGACGAGACGGGTAAATATGCCGAGGGTGACACTTCTATTTATACGTCCAAAGCAATTACCACCGACGGCTTGACTTGTAAACTTGCCGACGACGCAAAAATCAAATATCAGCTGTTCTATTACGACGAGAAGGGTGAATTCCTTTCCAAGTCGGACGAGTTGACGGCAGATTTTGACGGTAAGACTATTCCCGAGGGCGCAAAGTCGGTGAAGATTATGATTACGCCTACGGAAGATGAGGACGGTAAGGTCGGTGCGCTCGAGGTTCTCGGGTACGCGGCGCAATTAACCGTCAGATTTAACAAATAATTTTTGAGGTACATACAATGGCAAATCTTAACAAACATATCAAGTCAGATACGGTTAAATGGGTCATTGTGTTCGTTCTTCTCGTTGCCGTGATAGGTAGCGTTATAGCGCTGGCTATCACGGTTACGAGTTGGGCGGATCGTGACGCTAAACCCGTAGAAGAAGTCGTCGAGCAAGACGCTCAATCGGGTCCGTTGGAGTTTACGGAAACACAGTCCTCGCCTTATATATCTCTTGCGACTGTTCGTGCAGGCGCCGAGCCTACCGCTTCGTCGTCCTCTTCGGATAGTTATACGGTTAAGGCGACTATTAAGGATAACGCCGACCAAGTATTGGACGATTACCAAAAGGCGAATTTTTCGCTTACATATAACGATGACAGTGCCGATACGGATATATCTCAATATATACGGTTGGACCACGAGACCAATTCGTGCACGGCAAAACTTACTTGTCTTAAAGCATTCAGTAAGCCTATATGGCTGGTATGCGCGTCCGTTATTACCCCTTCTGCCAAAGCGTCGATAAAACTTGATTACGCAAAAAGATTTACGGGTGCCGCTACCTTGACAAAGGCTCGTCAATCTTCGAATTTCAAGATTTCCACGAACGCAGGCGTAGTTACCGTGTCGGATTGTAAGTATGCGTACGATTCCGACCAATTGAGTTTTGACTTTGTCAGTTCTTTGAATTTTGGTGAAGGCACGGTTAATGATGTAATGGGAAGTAGCACGCCCGATCATCCAAATTCAGGTGGTGTAGTTTACATTGCGCCGACAGCGTCTTTGAAGAAAGAGTATTTGTCTCAAGTTAAGTCTTTGAGTGGTGGTGCGGAAGTATTTGAAACCGTGACTACATTGCTTGTGAATTCTTATAATTTCTCTTTGTTTACCTTGGAAGATTTGAATTTTGGGACTATGGCAGATTTTACAAATTCACTTATATATAATTATCGTAATGGTTATGACATGAATTCCGTGTTATTGCCTGCCCTTTTTAAGGCTATGTCTATTTGTGATGTGGATTTTGAGGTGTCTATGTATATAAATTTCAAACACCAAGTGATGGAAACTGATTATTCTGTTCCCAAAGATGGTGGAATCGAAGAAGAGACTCTTCTCCTTTACGAATTGAATTTTGATTCTAAAGTCAGTGCAGTCGAGCTTGACACAGAGTCCGTAATATTCTGAGGTGCGTATGGATACAAAGAAAGTAAAAGGTATTGTCACGATAATAGCGCTTGTATTATTACTTGCGCTTATTATCGTAATAATCGCATGTTTTACTAATTGTTTTCGAAGTGACCCGAATTCGTTCTATATTACGCTTAACGACGGAACGACTGTAACGGGCTATCGAACGGGCGTTAAGATAAAGAACGGTTCTCGAATACGCGTAAATAATTTCGGTCAATCGTTTTCGGTAGATATATACGCGTATTGTACGTCGGCTAATGATTTTGATTTTGTAAAAAATTACTCCGAAGGGCAATCCGAAACGGGTCATTGGTCGGATTTCGATTCGCCGACTGCTCCTACCTGGAATTCTTCTTTCGACCTTTCGGGCGGGACAGGCTCTTTCACGGTCAATTATAACCCGTTGGACAGTATTATGAAGAGTTATCTCGAAACTCAAGGAGTTACGTCAGTCGACCTTCCCGAAGATATGAATTGGAATGCAGACCGTTTTCGTATGTGTATTAAATCGGGTTTTGACGAAATCAATATACTGTTCAGCCTTTGGGATAGTCGTATATCTTCCAAGGGCGTTACTATTGAGCCGGGCTCAATAGTGTTTTAAGGAGTGTAAATTATGAGTAAAATGCAACGAATAATGCTTATTATATTCCCTGTAATTCTGATGACAGTTATAGTGTTGACGGCGGTTCTTCCCGCTACTTCGCATTCCGTCTCCGCCGCATTGATTGTTACGTCGGACTTTAATTATGATAATACTTCCGTCGAGGACGACCTTGCAGATTACGATTTTGCATCATTCTTCGTGGAACATCCTTTCGGTGTAGGTGACCCCGAGATATTCGAGTTTGTGGAGTATTGCTATTCGGATAATTCCAATGCGTCTTATGGATTGTATTTATATTTGTATAATCCGCAAGGTAAGGATATATCTCTTAGTACCAACGCCAACACCGTAAATATGGCGGTTACATACGACCTGGATAAAGACGGTGAGGATCCTTCTTTCGGTAGTCCCGGGCAAGAATCTTACCGTGATGTCGGACTTACCTTCCTTAACTTTTCTACGGATGAGAACGGGAACCATTATTTCTATAAGTTCAAGATAACGGATACTACTCAGATATATAAGACCGAGCAGGAATATAACATAAAAATGGGATATCGTCGTTACGATATCGCGGGTATACAATTACGCCCTTATGGCGGTTCTACGAGTACGGTTCATGATTATAAGGTCGGCGGTATATGGCTCTATGAGGGATATGCGAAGGGTTGTGACGCGTCCGCTATGGATAACAGTACTCTGAGTGTTAAACGCGACGACCTTACAACGCTTGACCTTGATGTTAAATCCACGTTCTTCCGTCCCGACGGTTTTTGTACTCAAAATTCGGCGTTAGGCTTATATGACCAGCTGGATAGCGTTTATTTCCGCGTCCCTAATGAGTACTTCGAGCAGTACGGAAAAATTGCGGGAATTTCCGCAAGTTGGTATGAAAAGCGTACTAAGCCTATACTTGTCATTGGCGACGTGTATTACGACCAGAAGAAAAACGAGTGGTCGGAGTATGGTAAGGCATATAACTATTTCCAAAGTCAGATGTTAGGTAAAAACATTAGTAGTCTGTATGACGACAAACATGGTTGGTCGTCTTCTTCGGTAGACTATTCTTTTGCTGCCGGACTTTATGCAAAAGATAGTGGGTTTTTTAATTCGGCATTGGCTACTGCTCTTATGTTGGGTCTTAATTGGATTGTGTGGTGTAATGTTTTCACGTGTTCGTATTGTTACAATATGAAGTCAAATTGGGTAAATCCACAGCCCGAACGCTTGGATACGTTATATAACGTAATCGGCGTTGAGGGTGATGTTATGGATTACACAATTTCGGGGCAACAGCTTGTCGCCCTTTGGGAAGATTATACTGACAGCCACAATAACTCCACAAAAAACGATTGGGGTTATGCGGAAGAATTGTTTACCGACGATGTAAATCTTTTTGACATTATAGCAAATACGCCGAAGTCCGAGTATGACGTTGCCAAAGAATTGGACGGCGGATACGCGGTGAAGAATTTGAAGGAAGTCGAGCATAAGGCGGGATATAATTCGGTTTACGTTCCCGCGGATTATGAAGTTGATCTTGCGGGATATGAATATAACAAGGCTTGGTATAATTATATTATCCCGTCTTGCACTTGGACAAGAAAGGATTTTTCTACCAAAAAGGCTATTGAGGTTTATGCGGACGCTGCCAAGAAATGGAAATTACCCGAAGCCGATGATGAGGATACTGAACTCCCTTATACTTTTGTACCTTTCGACCAACTTGTAAGCTGGGACGAAAATAATACAAAAGATGAAGTTGAGGTGCGTAATTTTTGCGAGGGTAATTATATAGATTACTCTACTTTTGGTGAGTTCGCCGACGAGGTGGAAACGGCGCGTAAACAGGACGAGAGTATCGTTATGTTCCGTTTTGCTCAATCGGTGTATCAGGCTCTTCCCGTTCGAATTTATCATCAAAAAGATAGCGGTAATTGGATGAGCGAAATTGATGATTCTAACGGTCATGCGGAAAATGCTTATCTTGCGTCCGAGAATGTATATTTGGGATTTGACGTTATTTCGGTAACTTTCTGTAAAGAGGGTAATTACGTGACTATCCCCGTTGTTGCCGACCCTATAGACGTTGTCGCTGGACTTACTTCGCCTGAACTTTATCGTGGCGGAGATAGTTGCACGGGTGCTTTTGTCACCGTCTTGATGATAATAGCCGTTATAATTTTTGCATTCCTTCTGTTCAAGGTCATTGGTTGGTTTATTAAGCGTAACAAGGTAAGCACAAACGTTACAATCAATATGTCTGACCTTATGGACGATAGCGGCAAGACCAAGACAAAGAAAAAAAATAAAAAGTGAGGTATAAGATTATGAAAGCATTAAAGACAATAATCATTGTTATTCTTGTAGTCGCCGTTTTGGCGCTTACGGGCTTTTGTGTGTATAAAGTCATAGATTTGGGTAATGGCAGCGGTAGTTGCGCTGTAGAGCCATTTCCGCCTGTTGACGACCCCGAACCCTCTGAACCTGAGGTTGTATCTACGTATTCCGCGTATGGAGATCCGTATGATACTTTTGCGGAGGCGTATGAGGCTTTGGGCGGAGAGGACGGGATAATATCCGTCAACAAGGATACTTCGGTTGAGCCCGGGACAGGCATTACCAATTGTACGGTTTACATACAAGAAGGCGCGAAGTTGACTTTTTCAAGCACAATAATACTCTACGAGAATGTTAATTTTTCGGGTTTTGGCGTGCTGGATTTCGTTTCCGAGACCGCTTCAGATATTGAGGTGCACGGAGCGGATACCATGTTTAGCGGGATATCCATTGCTAACGGGCGTGTTGGCGTGCAGGCAACGGGCGTTAGCTTTCAGGACGTCAATATTACTGCCGTAGACGGCGGCGAGGCGTTTTATGTTAACGGTGCTTGTGGCCTTACGATAGACGGCGGGAGATATTCGGGTGTATTTACCGTGCAGGACGGCGCCGAGCTGACGATTACCGACGGTATGTTTAACGGCACTTTTGCCGTCAACGGTTCCGGTAGCGTTCAGATTTCGGGCGGTTCGTTCAGCACGGATATATCCGAATATCTTGCCGAGCGTTATTCCGTTAAATTCGAATCGGGTATGTACGTCGTCTATGCAGATAACGTATAATCTTTTCCCGGGTCAATAAGCTGCGTTAACAATCTGGGTCAACGAGCTGCGTCAGTATTATGAAGATTTTCAAGAAAATTTTGTTTATAGTTTTAGGCATTGGTATAGCCTTTTTGATTGGATATTGCCTGTTTACGGGTTGTAACAGTTGCGGTGGTTCGGTATGAGCGTTAATAAGGTAAGGCATATTATTTGTATTGCGTTGACTGTTGGATTTGTCTGTTGTGCCGTGTTCGTTTTCCCTCATTCTCTCGGTAGGTTTATTGAGAGTATGAGGGATTTCGGGCTTTCCGTTGCTTATTATTCTTGTACTATTTTCGGTTATCCCGACGCGGTTACTCCGACGGTCACGTCTTATCCCGTTGTTCCGTTCTTCCCTTTTCTCGAGGGATATAAGTCTCCCGTGCCCATTCTTCCCGAGAGTTGGGATATGTTTACCGTTGCCTGGAAAGATTATTGGGCGCTTTGGATAGACGGGAGTAATTTCCTTAACTACCTGACTTTTCTTCTTCGGCTGACTTATATAGTGCTTGCGGTAGTGGTTGTAGCCTTTGTTATCCGTCTTGCTATATCCTTGTACCTTAATCGCAATAATAACGATTACGGTAAGGAAAGTAAGCCTTTGCGGGCGTTTAAGAAAGTTGTTAAGCCTTGGGGAAAGGTAAAGTCCGCCATTAAGGATTTTTTCTCTTTTGTCCGTGATCACAAGGCTTATTGGGTGCCTTGGCTTATAATTTGGTGTTGGAATTTTAATTTTATTACCATTGCGGCGGAATTTTTTGCGTATTTCTTTTATCTTTGCGCTTCTTTCGATTTTGTCAGTATATACACTCAATTATATAAGCTGGCGTTTGACCTTTGCGCGTTGTTCTCCGTGTTCCCCATATGGCTTTGGGTTATTATTTTTGTTTTCGCGCTCAATTGGCTTGGTAAACGTATTGCGCTTGCTCGGCTCCGTCGCAATGAGCGGCGTAACCGTGGTTTTATTAACTCGCTTGGCGTGTCCACCGTCGTTTACGGCGTTATGGGCGTGGGTAAGACTACGCAAATAACGGATATGGCGTTATCCGCCGAAATAGAGTTTCGTGATATGGCGTTCGAGATTATTCTCGAGACGGATATGCACTTTCCATACTTCCCTTGGCAGAATTTTGAGAATGAGATTAAAAAAGCTATCTCTCGCCATAAGATATGGGATTTGCCGTCCGTCAGAGTATGGGTACATAAGAAGTATCGATCCTGGTACAGAAAAAAGACGACCGAACGATTATTCGGTTATGATTATTTGCGTTATGGGCTTACCTACGACGATAAATTAAAGGTTATTACCATTTGGGACGCATTGGAAGATTATGCGTACGCGTATTTTATTTACACGGTGCAATCTTCGTTGCTGATATCCAATTATTCCGTGCGCACGGACAATTTGTTTGCAGACCTCGGCAATTTTCCTCTTTGGAATACGGACTTCTTTAACCGTGATTCACGTCTTGTAGATAGTTACAGCCGACACGCGCATATCCTGGATTTCGATATGCTCCGCCTCGGTAAACAGATGTTGGCGGATAATCCTAACCGTTATGCTTTCGGATTCGGTGTTTACATAATTTCGGAAATAGACAAGGAACGGAAGAACACGCCTGAACTTAAAGAAGTTAAGGCGAATTCGGACGAGTGTAATCAGAAGAACGACTTGTTTAATGTATTGCTTAAAATGTCCCGTCACGCTTGTGTTGTATCCAATCGGGTTTTCGTTAAGATATTCGCGGATTTGCAACGTCCGTCGTCTTTGGGCGCCGACGCGCTCGAACTCGGCGATATAATTAACATAACGGATAAAGGAGATATGTCGCTCTTGCTTCCGTTTTTCACTCCTTTCCGCCTTTTCGATATTCTCTTTAGCTGGCTTAAAAAGCGTTGGGATAATTTCTACACGCAATATCGTTACGCTCGGGCGGATAATACGCTGTTTATGTATTTAACAAAGTCGCTTGTCGCTAAGCTGTGCGGTTGGCACGAAAAGTACCATAACTTGTATTCTTCTCAGACGTTGACGCTTGCGCTTGAGAACGGCGCTCGGGACGGCGAGGTTAAGCAATTCAAGTATTACCGTATGCCGAAGAAGATATATAGCAAGCGTTATTCTACCAATTGCCTTGCGGGAATATTCGAAACGCGCGCCGCATGCAATTCCGTCGGGCTCGACGATCTCCGCGAGTATGCGGATATAATGGCGTCGTCCGACGAATTGGGAATGCAGAATTCGCATTTCCAAAAAGAAATAAATGTGCTTAATGTACAAAAGTGAGGTGTTTATGTTTAAGAAAAAAAGAAAATGGACTCGTGTTCATTTCTTCAAACGAAAAAAAAGTACACCAAATAGAGTAGGACATCCTGTCTATGTATACGGTTCCTCCGGAAAGAATTATAAGTATCTTGTTTTTACTCATACTCCAAAGAATGATGATTTTATTGAGTTAAAACATAATATTGACCCTTCCGAAGATGGTGTCAAAAAGTCATACGTTAAAAAAGATTTTGAAGTCTCTGATAAATCTTCTTTACGGGATCCGGATAAAAAATATCGTATTCATTCTGACGATATGAATACGATTAAACGGCTAAAAAAATAAAGTCGGTGCACAAACGTGCATTTCGCACCTCGGCTATGCCGCAGCGACCCGACTTCAATAGTATTGTATTCGATTTTTACAAAATTGTCAAGCGGTTTTTCAATGTAAAAAATTCAGAGAAAAAAACGTCCCCGAGATTAAACCACTCGGGGCACTGCCGCAATCCAATATCGGCTGGTGTAAACGGTAGAACCGTTTACCTACGGTTATATTAACATTTTGCCTTGAATATGTCAAGCGATTTTTCGATACAAATTTTGGTTACACTCCTGAGTGTATAACCGGTTCTACGTTCCTGGGTCAATAAGCTGCGTCAACGATCGCCGTTAACGAGCTGCGTCAAGATTCGAAGTCAAAAGAACGGATTTTTTCCGTTCTTTTGTTTTGCCTCATAATTTTGCTTGCTTTTCGCTTTTTTTCGTGGTATATTATGTTTCCTATGATTCGGAAACATTACATCGGAATAAAGCAATTGAAGCTGACAGAACTTCGGCTATAATACGCTGTCGTCGTTTTCGGCGACGGTTTGACCCTTCTGACAAAAAAATATGCGGCGGTTCTGAAAAGCGATTTAGCGTCAGACCGCCGCTTTTTGTTAATGGTCAAACCCTGCCGTCTGTCCTTTGCTTTTCCGCTTTTCCCCATAATTCGAACGTAAGAGTATACTTACTCTTACGTTCGGTAGCCGTAACATAGCATACCCATAGTTAAGGCGTGTCAAGAGTAGTAGCACATAAAAATCGTATAAAAGCGTAGCGATTATGCCGATTTTTTTGTGCGGCTCTTGACAAGGCTTAACGGGTATGCTTTCCAAAAGTCGGATACGGATAAATTCGGCGTTTAGCCTGTTAAGTAATATAATTTAGGTGACATACACATATAAGGTGGTTACACATGAACTATAAGGGATACAAGTATTTAACATATACTCAGCGGTTAAAATTGGAATCGTTGTTGAAAGCAAAAATACATAAGAAGAAGATCGCCGAAATACTCGGCGTATGCTTGGCTACCGTGTACAATGAAATTAAGCGTGGTATGTCTGTCGTGCGGAGTAAAGTTTACGACGCGGACGGAGATTTTGTATGTTATAAGGATACGCCCTTTTATAGTGCGGATATTGCTCAAAATAAATTTCGCTTAAACATGACCGCGAAAGGCGCGCCTTTGAAGGTAGGGAACGATTATGATTTCGTGCATTACGTTGAAAAGCGTATGGTGGCGGATAAGTTGTCGCCGGGCGCAATTCTTGGCGAAATTAAACGTAAGAAGATGACGTTTTCAACAAGCATTAGCAGAACGACATTATATCGTTATATCGAAATTGGGATTTTCGACAGGTTGTGCCTGGCGTGCATTCATCACAAGAAGAAATCTAAACGTTCCGTAACGATTAAGCGTGCGCCTCGCGGCACAAGCATTGAGCAACGTCCGCAAGAGGTTGCAGAACGTAATACTTACGGCCATTGGGAAATGGACTGCGTTTGCGGCCCTACTCTTTCCACGCTGCTTGTGTTATCCGAACGTCTTACGCGCTATGAGATCATAATGCCTATGCCTAATCAAAAGGCAGAGAGTGTTATTCGCTGTCTTAACGTGCTTGAGAGACGTTACGGCAAAATGTTCCGCAAAGTTTTTCGGACAATTACCGTTGACAATGGCTCGGAGTTCTCCGACGTCGACGGAATTGAGCGTTCTATTTATAAGGGTAAGCGTACTTCGGTTTTTTATTGTCATCCGTATACGTCTTGTGAGCGCGGCACTAACGAGCGCTTAAATCGTGAAATTCGGCGACAAATTCCCAAAGGCAGCGCCCTTGAAGAATTTTCCAAAGAAGATATTCAGGCGATTGAAGATTGGATAAATGCGTATCCGAAACGTGTGCTTGGATATGCCACTTCCGCCGAACTCTTCCATAAAGAATTTCAAAATCTTCAATAGTATGTTGTTACAATACATACGGCAAGCCGCTTACGACTTGCCGATTTTCCCGTACACTAAATTATATTTTTTGCCCATTCCGCGCCCTTTTACTTCCTTGACCTCGGTCAAGGGAGTATTATTATACCCGATTTTTATCTTTTTTGAAATTTTTTCCAAAAAATTTTAAAAATTATATTGACAATTCACGTGTTGTGTGCTATAGTTAGTTAGAAATTTTTTTTAAGGATTTTTTGTATTTAGTTTCATCGTTTTTTCTCCTAAAAA
>CANQFG010000013.1 GCA_947598395.1 uncultured Bacilli bacterium | reverse complement strand
CCAAGATGAAAAAAGACTAGACATAAGCCTAATCTTTATTGATAATGGGTTATTTTATTATCATGTCAAATCTTGTTGTATAATCCGTTGTAATTTCTCGTTGTCTTACCTGTTGCTAATCTCGTTGTCTAAAAATCCAAAATCCCCATTAAGGGTTTGTACCCTTAAACACATTATATAATAAGTACTTTTATTAATTCAAGACAAAATTACATTTTTTGAAAAATATCTTTTTTGTTATCTTCTTTATAGCAATGCACATATTCGAGTATATATTTTTTATTTGTTCAAAAAGAAAAAAAAGAAGCGGTTAAACTTCTTCGTTTTCTTCAATCATCTCTTCAGAAGAATCTTCAGATGTTTCTTCATCTTCTTCTTCGGAAACAACTACTAATTCTTTTTCGACATCTTCTTCGCTTTCATCTAAGAATTGATTTTCTAATACTTCACTAGCATCGTCATCTAGGAATTCTTTTTCCAAAGATATCTCAATATCGGAATATTGTTTAGCTCCCGTTCCGGCAGGAATTAACTTACCTAGCATAACGTTTTCTTTTAAGCCCTTTAAGTAATCAATCTTACCTTTAATTGAAGCATCAGTTAAGACTTTTGTCGTCTCTTGGAATGATGCTGCTGAAATAAAGGAATCAGTTTCAAGAGCAGATTTCGTAATACCTAAGATTACAGGACGACCTGTTGCTGGAATACCACCCGTTAATAATACTGGTTTGTTACGTTCAGCAAATTCCCGCATCGAAACTGTTAAGCCAGCTACTAAATCCGTGTCTCCTTCATTGATAACTTTCATCTTATTGATCATTCGACTAGCGATGATTTCGACGTGTTTATCAGAGATATCAACGCCTTGAGATTTATAAACTTTTTGAATTTCCTTTAAGATATATTCTTGCGTCGTAATTGGATCGGTAACGGCTAGCAATTCTTTTGGACTGATTGCTCCTTCCGTCAAGCGATCGCCCGCAGAAACCGTATCGCCTACTTCGACGCGTAGTTTAACTTCGTATGAAGTAACATGATCGCGACTTTCGACATCGTTGGCAATGGTAATCTTCCATTTGCCATTGACATCTTCGATATTCTTAACTGTACCCGTAATTTCGGCAATTGTTGCCTTACCTTTTGGATTACGAGCTTCGAATAATTCTTCAACTCTTGGAAGACCTTGCGTAATATCTTCAGCACCTGCAACACCACCAGAGTGGAAGGTCCGCATGGTTAATTGGGTACCTGGTTCACCAATGGATTGCGCAGCCATGATACCGACAGCTTCACCAGTTTCAACGACATTACCCGTTGCCAAGTTGCGTCCATAACATTTTTGACATACGCCATTAGGTGACGTACAAGTCAAGACGCTGCGGATTTCAACTTCTTTGA
The DNA here is from genome assembly GCA_947598395.1 of uncultured Bacilli bacterium. GTDB lineage: Bacteria > Bacillota_I > Bacilli_A > RF39 > UBA660 > CAG-582. The sequence goes on along the minus strand of CANQFG010000013.1, from coordinate 20,427 downwards.
CACCCGCTTTTTCAATTTTAGCGACGATATTTTCCGTAATTTCCATATCTTTATCGATAATGACTTCTTTAGTTTCCGGATTGATGACTTTTTTAGCCGTAAAGCGTCCTAAGATTCGATCGCCTAAAGATTCGATAACGGTACCATCTTTTTCATCGATAAAGTCTTTGACGACTAAGCCCGATAGGCAGCCACAATCTTCTTCTTTGACGATAATATCTTGAACGACATCGACTAAACGCCGCGTTAAATAACCAGAGTTAGCAGTACGTAGAGCCGTATCGGCTGAACCTTTACGAGCACCATGCGTATTTAAGAAGAATTCGTTAACCGTTAAACCATCGACTAAGGATGATGTGATTGGAATTTCGACCATTGAACCATCAGGTTTAGCCATCAAACCACGCATACCAGCCATTTGACCGAATTGGTTAACCGATCCACGAGCACCGGAATTCATCATCATGAATATTGGATTTTCCTTTTGTTCGCGAGAAATCTTCGCAAGTTCGCCATGAACTTGATTAGTAACATTTAACCAAACATCACAGACCGAAGATTTTCGTTCTTCTTCAGTAATTAAACCACGTTTATATTGTTTATTGATCTTCTCAACTTTTTCTTTACCTTCAGCGAGGAATTTTTCCTTGTTTTCCGATACGACGATATCATTCATTGAGAATGTAATACCGGCAATCGTCGAGAATTTGAAACCTAAATCCTTTAATTTATCAAGCATGATTGAGGTTTCCGTCGTCTTATAACGTTTGAATACTTGTGCTATGATCTTTTGAAGATCTTTTTTACCAAATGCTTCCGTTAGTGGCATCTTGGCAATCTCTTCGGGAATATTGACGCCTTGTTCTAGGAAATATTTCATTGGCGTAATACCTTCGATATTGTCCTTAGAGGCCTCTTCGAGATATTGGAACGTATCCGGTAATATTTCATTAAATTTGAGTTTTCCAACCGTCGTTACCAAATATTTATCGGCAACTTCTTCAGGGAAGAGCTTATACTTAAAGCTTCTAACGGGAATGGCAATCCGCGTATGAAGACTTAATTCTTTGCGTTCATAAGCCATTAAAGCTTCGTTGGAATTCTTAAATACGCGTCCTTCGCATGGTTCACCAGCTTTTTCCATCGTAAGATAATAGTTACCTAAAACCATATCTTGGCCTGGCGTAACGATTGGTTTACCATCTTTTGGCGAAAGGATATTGTTAGCACCTAACATCAAAATTCGTGCTTCCGCCTTAGCTTCTTCACTAAGGGGTACGTGAACAGCCATTTGGTCGCCATCGAAGTCGGCATTGAAAGCCGTACATACTAATGGGTGCAAGCGAATAGCTTTACCACCAACTAATTTTGGTTCAAAGGCTTGAATACCTAATCTATGTAGGGTTGGAGCCCGGTTAAGTAAGACAGGATGTTCGGTAATGACATCTTCGACGATATCCCAAACACAGTCATCGCGATTATCGATTAATTTTTTAGCGCCCTTAATGTTATGGGCAAGTCCCTTGGTAACTAAGCCATTGATGACATGCGGTTTAAATAATTCAAGGGCCATCTCTTTAGGAATACCACATTGATACATCTTCAATGATGGACCAACGACGATAACGGAACGACCAGAATAGTCAACCCGTTTACCTAATAAGTTTTGACGGAAACGTCCTTGTTTACCCTTTAACATACTCGATAGAGATTTCAAAGGACGATTGGAAGCTGCCGTAATGCTTCGACCGCGACGACCATTATCAAATAAGGTATCGACCGCTTCTTGAAGCATCCGCTTTTCATTTTGAACGATAATCGATGGTGCTCCCAATTCGAGCAATTTCTTCAACCGATTATTCCGATTGATAATTCTGCGATATAGATCATTTAAATCGGAAGTGGCAAAACGACCACCATCCAATTGAATCATCGGTCTCAATTCTGGCGGAATAACGGGAATGACATCTAAGATCATCCATTCCGGTTTATTGCCACTTTCTTGGAAAGCCACTAAGCAATCGAGACGTTTGACGAGGCGCACGCGCTTTTGACCAGTCGCGCCCTCTAATTCCTTGCGCAATTCCTCAACTTCGTGATTGACATCGACTTCCATGAGGAGCTTCTTTATCGCTTCAGCACCCATTCCAACTTCAAAGCCATTGCCATATTTTTCATAATAAGCTCGATATTCTTTGTCGGATAAGGTTTGTTTTTTCTCCAATGGCGCATTGCCCGGATTAATAACGACATAACTGACGAAGTATAGTACTTCTTCGAGATCCCGTGGACTCATATCGAGGACGAGGCCCATTTTGGAAGGAACCCCTTTAAAGAACCAAATATGCGAACAAGGAGAAGCAAGTTCGATATGCCCCATCCGTTCCCGACGAACTTTGGATTTCGTAACTTCAACTCCGCAGCGATCACATATAACATTTTTATAACGCAAACGCTTATATTTACCACAAGAACATTCGTAATCTTTCGTAGGTCCAAAGATCTTTTCACAGAATAGACCATCGCGTTCGGGTTTTAAAGTCCGATAATTAATCGTCTCGGGCTTTTTTACTTCCCCATACGACCATTCACGGATTTTTTCAGGGCTGGCAATACTTATCTTAATACCTTTAATGCTATTAACCTCTAACATTATTCTTCCCCTCCTTCAAAACCTTGTTCCATAGCCATGATTTCATCATCAGTTGGCATCTCATCATCGAAATCATCTTCGGCGAATTCATCTTCGTCGTCGAGATCTTCGACAGGTGGATCTGGAACTTCTTCGACCGGCTCACCCATTGGGCGTTTTACTTCGCCGGTATTAATATCTATTTCATCAACCGTTAAGGCATCTTTATCATCGTCATCTTCAGCTTCAAGTTCTTTTAAATCATGAATCTTATCATCATAATCGATCATTTCGATATTTAAACCTAAAGCTTGGAATTCTTTTATCAATACTCTAAAGCTTTCTGGAACACCGGCCGTCGTAATATTCTTGCCTTTAACCAAGGCTTCATATACTTTGACACGACCTGTGACATCATCAGATTTAACGGTCATAATTTCTTGTAAGACATGAGCAGCACCATAAGCATAGAGGGCCCAAACTTCCATCTCACCGAAACGTTGACCACCGAATTGAGCTTTACCACCCAATGGTTGTTGAGTAACCAAACTATATGGACCCGTCGAACGAGCATGGAGTTTATCATCGACCATGTGGTGTAATTTAATCATATACATGACGCCGACCGAAACGCGGTTTTCAAATGGTTCACCCGTCCGACCATCATATAATACGGTCTTGCCATCGTGATCCATTCCCGCTTCATCCATCATCTCATATATTTCTTCGATCGAAGCACCATCGAAGACCGGAGTGGCTACGTGAACGCCAAGTTTCTTAGCCGCCATACCTAAGTGTAACTCGAGAATTTGTCCTAAATTCATCCGTGAAGGAACACCTTGAGGATTTAAGACGACATCGACTGGCGTACCATCTGGCAAGTATGGCATATCCTCTTCTGGCAAGATTAAGGATACGACACCCTTATTACCATGACGTCCCGACATCTTATCGCCGACTTGAATCTTCCGCTTTTGAACGATATAAACACGTACAATTTGGGAAACGCCAGCTGGCAATTCATCGCTGTTTTCCTTCGTATAGACTTTGACATCATGGACGATGCCATCAGCACCATGGGCAACTCTTAGCGAAGTATCGCGAACTTCACGCGTCTTTTCGCCAAAAATGGCATGTAATAATTTCTCTTCACTCGTCAATTCTTGAACACCTTTAGGCGTAACTTTACCGACGAGAATATCGCCTTCATGAACTTCCGTACCGATGCGGATGATACCGGAAGCATCGAGATTTCTTCTGGCATCTTCGCTGACATTTGGAATATCTCTCGTAATCTCTTCAGGTCCAAGCTTCGTATCTCGGCAATCGATATCATAATGTTCGATATGAAGGGATGTATAGACGTCGTCTTTGACTAAGCGTTCATTTAAGACGACGGCATCTTCATAGTTATAGCCATTGCACGTCATGAAGGCAACGACCATGTTCTTACCTAAAGCCAATTCCCCTTTATCCGTCGAAGGTCCATCGGCAATGACTTCACCGCGATGAACTTTATCGCCAATATTGACAATTGGTGAATGATTTATACAAGATTCGGCATTACTTCTTTCAAAATTAGCCAAATAATAGACATCTTTATCTTTCGCATTTTTAACGATAATCTTCTTGCTATCGGCATATTCGACGACGCCATCGGCTTTGGCAACGATCGTCGAACCGGAATCGCGAGCGGCGATATATTCAACACCCGTACCAATCAATGGTGCTTCCGTTTGAAGCAAAGGTACAGCTTGCCGTTGCATGTTCGAACCCATCAAAGCCCGCGTTGCATCATCGTGATCCAAGAATGGGATGATACTCGTCGTAATGGAAACGACTTGACTTGGAGCAACGTCGATAAAGTTAATCAATTCTTTTTTAACGGAAACCGTATCGCCATTGAGACGAACGATAGCTTCTTCATCGGTAATCATATTATTTTCATCGATGCCAATCGTCGCTTGACCAATATAGTAATCAGCTTCTTCATCGGCCGTCAAATAGACGATTTCATCGGTAACCTTACAATCGACAACTCGACGGTATGGCGTCATTATGAAACCATATTCGTTGATCTTGGCATAACTAGCTAAGGAAGTGATAAGTCCGATGTTGGCACCTTCTGGTGATTCGATTGGACATATCCGACCATAGTGGGATACGTTGACGTCACGGACATCCATGCCAGCGCGGTCACGCGATAATCCACCAGGCCCTAAAGAAGATAGACGGCGCTTATCGGTAAGTTCGGCAATCGGATTGATTTGATCCATGAATTTTGACAATTGCGATGAACCAAAGAATTCCTTCATAGCTGCCGTAACTGGACGAATATTGATAAGGGTTTTTGGCGTAATCGTCTCAATCTCTTGCGTCGTCATCCGTTCGCGAATAACTCTTTCCATCCGGGCAATACCCGTTCTAAATTGGGTTTGAATCAATTCGCCAACTTGACGAACCCGACGATTTCCCAAGTGGTCGATTTCATCGACATTGCCGAAGCCGGCCAATAAGTCTAAATAATAACTAACTGCCGCATAAATATCGGAAATAGTTAGGCGTCGGGAATCGATATTTTGATCATTACCGATAATAGTAATAACCTTACTCTCATCTTTTTTATCGTAAACTTTAACCGTTTGCACTTTATTATATTGATCTAATTCTTCATTAATCGTAATTTCATGAAGATTGTAGCCATCTTTAAATATTGGACGCAATTTTTCAAGCATTGGCTTGTCAATTACGGTACCCTTTTCGCAGATAACTTCTTTGTCAACTTTGATCGTCTCGGCAATTTTCATACCAAGGAGACGATCTAAGACATTTAACTTCTTATTGAATTTATAACGTCCAACTTTGGCTAAATCATAACGGAATTTATCGAAAAACCGCGTAATCATTTGGTTCTTAGCTGAATCCAAAGTTGCCGGTTCACCAGGACGTAATTTTTCATAGATTTCGATTAAGGCTTCGTCTTTATTCTTAGTCGAATCCTTTTCTAAAGTATTTTTAATAAATTGATTATCGCTGCCAAATACTTCGAGAATCTCTTCATCAGTCGATAATCCCAAAGCCCTTAAAAGGGTTGTAATCGTTACTTTACGCGTTCTATCGATACGTACATAAACGACATCTCGAGCATCAAGTTCGAATTCTAACCATGTACCCTTGTTCGGAATAACTTCTCCCGAAACAACTGGTCGACCATTTTTATCGATTTCTCTCTTAAAATAGATCGATGGACTTCTGACCAATTGGGAGACAATTACCCGTTCGACACCATTGATGATAAAAGTACCAGAATCGGTCATCATCGGCATATCGCCAAGGAATATCTCTTGCTCCTTTACTTCTCCTGTCTCATGTATAAATACTCGCGCTTGTACTTTAAGTGGAGCTGAATATGTTACCATTCTCTCCTTCGATTCTTTAATTCCATATCTTGGCTCATCGAAACTATAGGAATCAAAAGTAATGGAAACATTTCCCGTAAAACTCTCTACGGGGAAAATATCTTTGAATACCTCATCAATACCAGTCTCTAAAAATTCTTGATACGATTTCTTTTGAACTTCTAGTAAGTCTGTCAATGCTAAGGTGTTTGTTGTCTTTGCAAAAGACCGTCTTTCTCTATGGTCACCAAATTTACGAACTTTGTATGCCATTCTTTCACCCCAATACTATAGTAATTTTTTTGCACTCTCCATGCCAAAAAGGAGTAGTCGCCACCAATGTAAAATTTTATCAAGTTTCAATATTATTGTCAATACATTTTTTAGCACATATTATATAAAATCCTTTACTTTTTTCTCGAATAGAAATAGAATATGTCGATTTTAACTTTTCCATCATACTCTTAAGGCCATGTTCCTTGCGCATGACGAACCATAATTCGCCATCGTTTCTCAAATAACCCTTGGCCCCATATAAGATTTTATAGACAGTTTCCTTACCGGAATGAATGGGCGGATTAGTTATTATCACATCATAAAGAGATTTAACGTTTTCATAAATATTAGATTCATAAACTTCACCACTCAGTTTATTCGCCTCCATATTCATCTTTGTTAAATCTAGTGCTCGCCGATTGATATCGATCATCGTCGCGTGCGTATCTTTAATTTTAGCTAATGTCAAACCGATAAAACCATATCCACATCCGACATCTAATAAAGTAACATTGCTTCTTCCCTCTTTAATATATGTCTCGACTAATAAGCGACTACCATAGTCAATTTTATCTTTCGCGAAGACGCCTAAATCACTCATGAATGAAATCGTTACTTCATCATACTTATATACAATATAACGAATACTACTTTCTAAATTATCATTATTTGTAAAGTAATGGTTCATTCTATTTCCCCTTCGAATATTTAAATTGTATCAAAGTTTTTATTCTATTACAATAACATTTAATTCCTAAATATTCTTATTTAACATAAATTAAACAGTAAACTCGCCAAAAAAAATTGTTAGGCGGCAATGCTAACAATTTTGACATCATAACTGCCATTGGGACTGTCGATAGTTACGATATCGCCAATCTTCTTGCCACAGAGGGCCGAACCAAATGGCGATTCATCGGATATCTTATTGTCCGTAGGATCAGCTTCCAAAGAGCCGACGATCTTGTATTCATCTTCATCGTCATCGTCGACATATTGAATCGTTACCGTCGAACCCAATCCGACGACATCCGACTTCGTCTCATCGATTATAAGGGCATGTTCGACCATATATTCGAGTTCCTTAATTCGCGCTTCGACTTTGGATTGCTCTTCCCGCGCAGCATCGTAGTCGGCATTTTCCGATAGGTCTCCTTGTTCGCGCGCTTCTTTGATCGCTTGAATAATTCGTGGCCGATCCTCTTTGCGCAATTTATCTAATTCAGTTTCAATTTCCAAAAACCCCGCTGGAGTTAGTTTAATTTCTTTTTTTCCTGACATTTTAATCAACCTTTCATAAGTTTGAATTTTAATTGTTTTATTAGCTTTTTAATGGTTAATAAAACTACTTCATAAAGTCTACTACTAAACATATTAAAAGTCAAACATTTTTACACGCATCATATCAAATTGTTTTAAAGGCCGCGGAACTTTCAATTTGACGATCATTTGAGCATGTTGAGCTTTAGTAATGGCATTTCCATCGGCATCGAAAATCTCCGTAATCGTATAGTTGAAGGTCTCGATATCGGGACCGAAAAATTGCACGGTTTGCCCGACTTCAAAGTAATTGCGTTCCTCAATGGTGGCAACTCCATCCTGATAATCGATTACCAAGCCTAAAAAATCTTGATTGGATAACTCTTGCCGACCGAGATAATATTGTTCGTTAGTGCCGGGTAGATGGTCAAAAAATTGGGGCGTTGACTCCCGATTGGCTACCCGATTTAATACGTTTAGACAATAACTAGTATATTCCGAAGTCAAAGTTTTATTGCAAATTTTATCAATTAATCTTCGATAAATTAAAATTACGGTCGAAACATAATAAATGCTGCGCATCCGGCCTTCGATCTTAAAGGAATCAATGCCTATGGCCATCATCTCGGCTATAAAGGGCACCATATTTAAATCCTTAGGCGTCATCGAAAAGGGCGTAGCCGTCAAAGGTTTTCCATCTTTTAAATAGGCAAATTCAAAGCGACATATTTGGGCACAGCCCCCGCGATTGGAATCCCGATTCGTGCAATAATTCGATAGGACGCATCGCCCCGAAAAACTAGTACACATCGCCCCATGAATGAAGGTTTCGAGTTCTAGCCCCGTCTCGGCTTTAATTCTCTTGATATCTTCCCGACTGGCCTCGCGCGCTAAGACGAGGCGATGGGCCCCCAATTCCTTATAAAATAATGCCGCTTCATAATTCGTTATCGAAGCTTGAGTCGAAACGTGAACATCGAGATCAATTTTTTCATCCCTAATCATCTTCATGACGGCGATATCGCTCGCGATAATCCCATCGACCTTAATTTGAGCCAAATATTGAAGATATTCCCGCAAGCCTTCGAGGTCATCGTTATGGAAGACGATATTGACGGTTACATAGATCTTTTTCCCCATGCTATGGGCCAACGTCGTCGCTTCCAATAGCTCTTCATTCGAAAAATTTTGGGCATTGGCCCTTAAAGAGAAATTAGTTCCACCGACATAGCAGGCATCGGCCCCATATAGATAGGCAAATTTGAGCTTTTCCAAGCTGCCCGCCGGCGCTAGTAACTCCGGTTTCATGCTTTCACCTTACTTCCATAATCCTTCAAGCGGTAGACGGTTTTCGTATGCAAGAATCCGACATTATCGGTATCTTCTTTCAACTTGTTTAGAATACATTCCGGTTCATAATCCAAATTGAAGATGAGATAGTACTTGATCTTCGCATCATCGATATGATCGAGAATCATCCCATAGTTAAAATAGGCATTGTTAAAGAGGACCGTTCCATAGGGACTTTCATAAGCTAAAAATTCCTTATTCGTCACTTTTTCCTGCAAAATAACCCTTTTATTGTCATCTAAATGCGCATATTTATTAAAATTAGTCAAAAGCGTTCTTCGGGAATACATGACTTGATTTTTCCCATAGATATTCAATATCAAAGGCTTCGAAGCGACATCCAAAATCGCAAGGATTTCCTCTTCCGTTATCTCATTGCTGATGATGGCACTCGTCATTCCCAAAGCGAGAAAGTCATTAATCGATTGATAATTAGTAGCAAAATGATTTTGAAACCAGATGAGTTCCATATCATAATTCTTAAATATTTGAAAGACCCCCAGATCTTCAAAGATAATGCCCCGATATTTGCCTATGCGCTTCGCTTGGCTCTTTAACTTTTCGATAGCTTCCGTATCCAAGAGCCGATTGATGAGAATATAGGCCTCTTCGGGAATATCTTCTAAGGCGAATGTTGGGTATCCAATCGAAAAATCTTCTAACGCAAAAAGAAAATTGTGTATGCCAATTTTCTCATATTTTTCCATTTCATCTAATTTTTTTATATTAATCAATATTTTGGACGTTTTCATCATTTTTCCTAAAACTGACGGATAATCCATCGCCAATATCATAGAATTTAGTAATATAGGCTTCATTTTCTTTTAAGAAGTCGATATATTTTTCGATCTTAGTAACTAAACCGCGAACATTGCGCGATTCAATTTGATCCTTATTTTTAACTAAGCCATGAAATTTTAAATTATCCGTTATAATAACTCCTCCGGGATTTAAATAATTTTCAAATTTTTCAAAGAATTTTATATATTGTCCTTTAGCAGCATCGATAAATATTAAATCATATTTATGTCCTGCAAGATTGACATCTAAGGCATCATTATAGACGATTTCAATTCGTTTATCAAAGCCCGCCCGATTGACATTCTTAACGGCTTCGCGATATTTCTTTTCATCGCGTTCGATCGTCGTTATTTCGACATCATCGCTGGCCGTAGCCATCATAATTGCCGAATAGCCAATCGCGGTACCTAACTCCAATATCTTTTTAACATTACTCATCTTGATATACTTAATGATAAATTCTATCGAGTCATGTTCGATTATGGGAACATTATTTGCCTCGGCAAAACGTTCCATATCATTTATAATTTCATCCATTTTTTATTTCACACCTCTTATTTGAGCCATAAATTATTATTTTTTAAATCACGAATATTATTTAAGTGATCTTGTTCTGTGACCCCAAAATATATCTTGCCATTTTTATCGGCGACAAAGTAATAATATTTTGTCGTATTAGGATTAATCGCTGCCGTGATCGATGAATATGAAGGACTGCATATTGGCCCAACTGGTAAACCTTGGACACAGGTTCCCCTAGTATTATATGCATTACAGACAGCTAAATCACTAGTCGTAAGTTTCGTAGCATCTTCCTTTTTGACGGCATAGGCAGTCGTTACATCGCTGCCCAAAGTCCACGAATCCTTAAGGCGATTGTAAAACACACCCGCAAGTTCGAGACGATCTTCGGGGGTTACAGCTTCTAATTCTACCATACTTGCCATCGTAAGTAAATCATGAACTGAATATTTGCTGACATTAATCTCCTCTTGGTAGACCTTTAAACGCGTTCCCATCTCGGCAATTAAACGCTTGATGATATCCTCAATCGTCGCATTTTTCTTAAATTCATAGGTATCGGGAAATAGATATCCTTCGAGGGGATAGTATATATCTTTATCGAGTATCTCTTCCGTAATAAACCAGTTATCGGCAATTAATTGTTTTAAAAATTCTTCATTGTTGACGACATTATATACCTCTTCTTCACTATAGCCAAAGGTAGAGGCAATTTTGGAAATATAATAAGGGAATCTCTTGCCTTCGATAAAGGTAACTGTCAACGTCTCATTTTCTAAAGTATTACCCTTTTGCAATTCGGCAATAATCTCTTCGACTGACATACTCGGCGATAGATTATATGTTCCCGCCATAAAGACGCCCGTTTCATTTAATTTTAAATAGATTTTAAAAACCATATCATTGCGGATCAGATTGCTCTTCTTCAATTCTTCGGCAATTTTACTCTTTCCCCAACCACTTTGAACGACAAATTGTACGGTATCCTTCGCATTGGCATCGACGGGCAATAAATTTTGAAAGAAGACGATACCTAAGATACCAGCAACGATGATGGCAATGATAAAGATAACCAAAACAACTCGTTTAATTATTTTACTAATTTTCTCGGTCGTCATCGGCTTCACCACTCGTTTGTTCTTCCGTTTCGCGAATCTTTTCTTGCACTGATGATAAAATATTTTCGATTACTTTCCATTCCTTTTCACTAGTCAAAGGCTTTAAAGATAAATCTTTACCCGTCGGATCATAGATGCTGGCATAGACCCGAATACTACCCGTTTCATCTTTGGAATTATCCGTATAGGCAATATAACTCTTATGGGTTTCATCCGAATCAAAAGTGAATAGAACATCGCATTCGATCTTCTCTCCTAAATCATTTGTTATCGTCAATTTTCCATTATCCATATTTATTTATCCTCCTCTTTATTATTTTGCCTGCGCAAATACGTATCTAAGATAATACTTGCAGCAACACTATCGATAACCGTCTTGCGATTTTTTCGCGACATATCAAATTCTAATAAGACATTTTCCGCTTCGACTGTCGAAAGACGCTCATCCATAAGTTCAACTTTCATATGCGTTTTTTCTTCAAGTTTTTCCTTAAATTCCAAAGTTCGCTTGACCGCATCGCCTAAACTATTATTCATATTCTTTGGATATCCTAAGACTAAGACTTCGATATGCTCCTCGGAAATAATTTTTGCGACCTCGTCGACTAAGGACGTGAGGTCATCAAACGTTATAACTTTATATGGACTACTGATAAGTCCTAAACGATCAGATGTTGCAAGACCCAAACGCTTAGTTCCTAAATCCATTCCCAAACATTTCATTCTTTTTCTAAATAATCCCTTACTATTGCCTCGAGGATTTTCCCCCGTTCGACGGATAAGATTTTATCGCGAGCTCCCTTATAATTGGTTACATAACTGGGATCGCCACTTATTAAATATCCGACGATTTGATTGACGGGATTATAGCCCTTTTCCTTTAAGCAATCATATACTTCATCAAGAGTTGTTGCAACTAACGCATCTTGTAATTCTTCGATATCAAATAGAGTTGTCTTTTCTAACATTTATACTTCACCTCTAATAAGTTCATTTTATCATGATTTATTAATCTATTCAACAAAAGAAAAAAGGCATTAAGCCTTAATGCGTATTTATAAAAGTTATTTTGGCATAGCCACCTGAAGCGTTTCCATTCATCGTTGAAAGGCCATCAAAAGTCGGCATTCCCGTTTTTTCACCACGTACGTCTGTCCATTCATAGCCCTCACCATCGACCATTCGCGTATTAGTGAAGATCATAGTTGTATAATGGATGGAGCTTTCTGAATGTTTGATTTCATCAGCAGTTGAATCTTCTAAAACGGCCTTACAACCATTATGTCCCGAAATATATGACGATCCGCCGCCTCCACCAAAGCCATTTCGAATAGAGGCTCCACCACCGTAATAGCCTCCGCCGCCACCGGCAGCTCCTTGTCCTGTTTGAGAACTGCCTATTCCAAAAGTAGCATCGGGCGAACTGGGTATAGTTCCATAACCCCTACCTCCTAGACCGCCGGATGTTTGATTTCCACCAAATCCGCCAAAATCATCTCTAATTATTCCGCTCCATCGGGAATCATAGACATTAAATTTATAAGAACCATTTATGCCATTTAATCCACCACCGCCTCCGCCGATAGCTTGGACTTCACCCCACGCTTCGCCAGTACTTGAAGAATAGAGGGCACCTCCTCCGCCGCCAGCAGCAACCATAATCCGCGATTTCAAGCTTGCAAAATCTCCAGTCTCTTCTCCAACGAGACGAATATCCGTAGCCCCTCCGCCACCAAGGCCATATCCATAATTGACATATGCTCCGCCGGCACCGCCTCCATTATAGCCACCACTTTGGTCTTCCGTAGTGCCGCCAACATAAATATATAATTTTTGATTACTTTTTAATTCAATTTCACCACTAACATAAGCACCTTTACCGCCAACATGTTTGTCATCGGTAGTGCCACCTTGCGCTCCCCATAACTCAATTTTATATGTACCAGATACGGGAACTACAAATTGCTGAGATCCACCAGTATAGCTAAACACTAATGGCTGTTTTAAAAATTCTAAAATTCCATCACCTATTTTACAACTATTATTTTCATACAAATCATTTAAGGCATCACTTACCGTATCGACATCCCATGAAGTATCACTTGCTTTATATTCGATATCTTTGGCATTACATAGACTTATAGCATAACCATTAACCATACTTAAAGATAATATCAATAAAAATATGATAGCATTTCTTTTCATGTTCAATTGCTCCTATTTTACTTATTACCCTTAATTTATCGCACCCCCCCCCAGTTGCATTTTTTTTCAAAAGAAAAAAGGCTTTTTTAGCCCTAATCATTTAACTTCTTTGACAAAATCTTCGATTTCTTCCCGACTATGTAAACCGATTAACTTTCCAACTTCCATGCCCTCTTTAAATAACATTAAAGTTGGAATATTCATAATGCCAAACTTCATAGCTAATTCTTGATATTCATCAGTATTAACTTTTAAAATATCTAAATCATCTAAAGTTTCGAGAATAGTACCCATCATCTTACATGGGCCACACCAATCGGCATAAAAATCTACTAAGACCGTCCCTTCGGCAATGGCCTCTAAAAATTTATCATCTTTTAAATATCTTATCATTGCTTCTCCTTATACTTTTCTAATAATTCATCGACATTATCAATTTTTAATTTTCCCTTATCGACTAATTTCTTAACGGATTCCGGAGATATTATATCATATTTCATTAAGACATCCAAAGCTTCACGATCGGCTGTTTTTCGATTGACATCCGTTTCATAAACTTCCAAGATATCATATACTTCACTGACCGAATAATATAGATCATTTGTAACATTGGATAACAGAGGTGTCTTCGAGACAATATTAGGTCCCAATGTCGAATCTTTAAAATATGTAGCTGTCATAGGTATTTGAGCCATAACGAATAAGATGGCAAAGAGATAAATATAGTAATGTAATAAGCCAAATAGTAAACCCAATATCTTACTTGGCAAAGCAAATATTAAAGTTAAATTGATGAGTTTATCGAGTATACCCGTAAGTTTTAATACGAGGCGAAATATTACGGAAAGAATCAATATACAAATCATATATGAAAGGCCTTCATATACTAAAATATTAAAAGAGGTAATACCCTTAAATATTCCTCCAAAATTTTGAAATGGCATATTTTCATAAAAAAGCGTACTTAGAGGATTCTTTAGATAATAAGCAAGTACGAAGATCAAAAGAGTTCCAACTAACGAGACAACACTCGAAAAACATCCATACTTCCAACCGCGATAAGCTCCTATAATAAGTATAAAAATAATTGCTAAATCAAGTATTCCCATAATCGACACATCCTTTATATTATTATATATAATATTATTTTAAAAAACAATAAATTATGCTAGAATATGTCTAGGTGATGACAATGAAACAACAAACTATTGTATTTAAAATTTCCGATAATTTAAAAGATGATGTTATCGCTTTTTATCAAGATCGTTTTTGTGAAAAAGTACCACCTTATGCCGTCTTTCAAGTTCGCGATTACGATTGTGTCATAACCCTATATGAATCGGGAAAGATCATGTTTCAAGGAATTGGTGCCGATATCGAAGCTTCCTACTGGACGGAACAAGAGCGAATCAAAAATCACCGCGATATCAATGCCGAATTAAAGAAAAATGAAAAAAAGAATGAGGAAAAAAATGAAAACATCGACAATCGTTTTAAACATATTTCGACCATTGGTTCCGATGAAGTTGGAACGGGTGACTACTTTGGTCCGATCGTCGTAACAGCATCGTTTGTCGATATCCAAAAATCTGGTTTTCTCTATGAGTTAGGCGTTAGAGATTCGAAGAAATTAACCGATGATAAAATATTAAAAATTGCACCGACCCTCATCAAGGAAATACCGCATGTTACCTATATCTTAAATAATACCTTATATAATCAAAATGGTCTTACGAATATGAATAAAGTCAAAGCTATCCTCCACAATAAAGTTTTATATACGCTTTTGACACGGGACAATTATCCCTATCAAAAGATCGTCGTCGATCAATTCGTCTATCCCCAAAAATACTACGAACATATTAAAAACGTCCCCACTAAAGTTAGCAATATTACCTTCACGACCCATGCCGAAGACAAATGTTTATCCGTGGCCGTTTCGAGCATTATATGCCGATATGTATTTTTAAAAGAAATGGAAAAATTGAGTTCGGAAATAGGCTTTACGATTCCCAAAGGTGCAGGTCCTAGCGTCGATGAAATGGGAGTCTCAATCGTCAAAAAATATGGCTTTGATAAATTATATAATATCGCCAAATTAAATTTTAAAAATACGGATAAAATAAAAGAACTTTTACAAACTAAGTAAAAATTCTTTAAAGCGATAGACTGGATTATCTCCAGTTTTTATTTTTTTATCTAATTCTTCTAAACCAATAATGATTTCCCGTAGTTGATCCAACGTATATATTTTGGCATTCTTCTTTAAGACATATACTCTTCCCGTACTCGAATAGCCAAATAATTTTTGAATTTCTTCATCGCTTAAGCCATCATTGACGGCCATTTTGACCATATACATATTGCTGAAACTGCTGGCTAAGACGGCTATTAAGGCGACAACTTCGACGCCATCGGCAAGTAACTTATCCAAATAATCGAAAGAGGCGGCAAAATCTTTAGCTATAACGGCATTCGAAAAATCAAACGTATAATCGCCATCGACTTTTAAACCATAAGTATTGACGATATCCTTCGTTATTACTTTATCGACTAGGGACATCTTATTTAATTCTTGCAAGATGATATCATAGTTATCCAAACAATTTTTAAGTAATAATGTTAGGGCATCACTTTTTATTTCAAAGGCATTTTTATGAGCATATTCTCTAATTTTTTCTTCGAGAATATCCCCTTTATAATCGGGAATATCCTTGATTTCAGCTCCTAAAGCTATAACTTTTTTCGTCGCATCTTTCGTCTTTTTAATATCGTCACAGATGAAGATCATACGCGTATCATCATCGATATTTTTTAAAAAATTGAGAAGCGTATTGACTTCGTTCTCATAGGCAAATTTGCCGCCAAAATATTTGGTATCTTTGATGACGAAAGCTCTTTTCGAATCAAACATGCCAAAATAGGAGGCATCTTCTAAACATTCATCAATCGTCTGTTCATTTAAAGAGTGTGTTGCAATCGTATAACCTTCGGTCAAAGCGGCAATTTCTTCATTGATGACGTTATAACTCGAACACTTGAGCAAGTAAATATTGGCCACGTCCTTACCTTCTCTCTTTATGACATGTATAACCATGATTAGTAAGCTTTGTCATGATAATATCACTGTCACTCGTATTATCGATATCAAAATTATTGATATAGGAATTAAAGAATTCGGGACGATTGGCCACATTAATATAGGTCTTTATCGTCACATTATCGGCATTTTTTTCGATATCATAGGAAAAGTATTTATCCGTCTCTAAATCCTCTTTAATATCGGCAAAATATTGATAGTTTTCATCGACATTACCCGTCACTACTTCATCGCGATAATATTCATTAAAGATATCATCATAGTAAAAGAAGCGCAAAGTTTCTGTATAATTAGTATAATTATTTGGATATTCACATATTATCCACGTCTCATGTTTATTTTTTTCGGTATATAAATAATTTAAAATACCAAAGATACTGACGCCAATAATGATGACAATGGCAATGATATAGGGATTATATTTATATTTTGGTTGCATCTTGGGCCTCATCAATATTCTTTTTTACATAGTCGTTTGCTGGTAATTTTGAACTAGTATGATAACTATTTATGCGAACTTTTATAATAACCATTTTTACCACCAATTTTATTTTAACAAATTACGCCTAAAAAGTCTTTATTTTTAAGTGAGGCGATAAATATTTTTCTTGATATCATCACTATAGGTCTTCGGAAGACGATCATCGATTTTAGTAATAAATTTTTCGATAAGAGCTACGGATTTTTGATTGATATTTTCCATATTATGAATACTCAATAATTCACATAGGCGCTCATAATGCCGACATAATGTGCTATAAAGTTCGATAATTTTCGTATAGGCATAGATATTATTTATTTTCATGAGTTCCCCAATTTGCATTATATAATCGATGATTTCTAAATATGTAAGATGAATATCGATAAAGGGATATCTTTGCCGATTGGCAGTATTCGACCAGCTATATTTTAAAAGAGTTAAACTATATTTCATATAGTCAAGTGCATCATTGCGTTTCGGAATATATTCGATATTTTCCAAGTCACTAAGACAAGAATCGATAAAGGCGATGATGTCATGATAATGATCTTGCCAAGAAGACATATCTCTATTGGCAACGATTCCCTCATATAGGTCAATGGTCATCGTCAATCTCTCGCGTTCTTCCCGAGCAAAATAGCTTTCGTTGGCCACTAAGACATCGTAGGCTTCCTTTAGATGTTTTAAGCGAGAAATCTCCTTAAGCATGTCCTGTTTAGAAAGCGTCTTTAAAGGGTAATTAGCTGGCGTAAAGCGAATGGCATTGAATTTATAATTGCCCGTGGCTTCCCCATTGATTATCTGATCGATTATATCCGCACGCATACTTTCATTATCACTTATAGTCGGATTGGCAATAGCTCCATAATTATATATGCTGTAGTCAATTTGCCGGCACATACTCAAACAATACGAATAATAGGCAATTTCATATTTTTTGGGCAATGACAAAAGGCCAAAAGCCGTATCCATAGATCCAATTTTATGGCTTTGCATCTTTTTGTCCAATTGTTCTGAGGCTACTTGCAAATACGCCATATCTTCCATATTGAGATTATGATGCAAGGCTTTTTCATGTAAGTCCTCGAGGCGGGGTATTGGCATATCAAAATCTTCGCGGGCAAAATAGTCATCCGGCAAATGATCTTCGCTTATAATTGTATCTCTTAAATTATTTACATATTCACCTATCCTCGTAAGCGTATCACCATATAAATACATGCCATCCAACATCAAAATGAGCTGATCTTCAAGGTCAATGATCTTTCTCATATCCCGTTTTGAAGTTCTTTTACAATAATTAATTATTTGACTGAGAACTAAATAGCTATTTCGAAGTCTTTGATGTTCATCATTTAAGGTATCGATTATGGAACGCAAAAGAACATTGCAAGCAAAATTCTTGCGATAATAGCTCCCATCTTCCCGCTTCCATACGGCGATGACGACTTCACTGCCCAAGATCTTAGACAATTCAAATTTAACAAGTTCTTCGCGAGAAGATGTTTGATATTTTCCTAAATATTCGGCAATTAGTTGTGTCAATACCTTATCTTTAACGTCTAATTCCGTTACGACAAATTTATCAATAATATGATCGATCAATGTATTTAATGCCATAGAATCGTCCTTCTTTCACTTCCAGTATTATAATACATTATCTTTGATTTACCAATATTTTTAGAAGTGAATATCAAAATTTGAAGGTCCAGAGATGCATTTGCCATCGATATCAAACCGCGATCCATGACAAGGACAATCCCAAGTCTTTTCGACGCTATTGAAGATGAGACTACATCCGAGATGAGGACATTTGTTTAGAACCTTATGCTCGTTTCCCTCTTTATCGATATATATTCCGACATTTAGGCCATTGATCTTTTTAAAGATGACATTTTCATCATACCATTTTTTATTTTTATTTATTTTCGAAGTCGTATAGGCCAACGCCGAACTGGCAATATGAAGTGGATATTTTAAGAAGGTTTGCAAGTTATCTTTTCTTAAAGGATCAAATAATTTTTGATATTTGTCGTTTCTTTTCATTATTATATTAGCCATTACTTTACCGGCAATCGTCGCATTAGTCATTCCCCAAGTATTATAGCCCGTAGCTAGGTATAGGTCCTCATCGATTGGTCCAATAAGGGGCAAATAATCTTTAGTAATGATATCGATATTCGACCATAAATATTTTAAAGAGTTTATATTTCCCAATTCTTTAAAATTAGCTAATTCATTATTTTTAACGCATATATTATGGGCATTTTTTAAAACGAGTTTATATTTTAGGCCATTATCATATAAATACCGAATAGAGGTCGTCGGCTTATTATTGGTAATGGCACTATAGTCATTGTCCGTATCATCGCGATAGAGGCCGATATACGATTTTTCTAATGAGCATTTTAATGGCATGACATAGGGAAATAAAAAGGATGGATAGTGCGTACATAAAATTACTTTTTTAGCTTTGACGAGATGGTCATTTACCGAAAGCCAATAGTAATCATCCTTATGGTCGATTTTAATAACTTGACTATTTTCATAAATCGCGACACTATCTTGTAAAATTTTCTTTAAGCCATAGAGATATTTGAGAGGATGAAAGACATATGTATTGCTCACCATTATTCCATAGAGATGTTTTTCATCGGGTAATATCGTCGCTTCCTTAACTTTTTCTTTAAACTTTAGCAAGAGTTCTCTTTGCCTTTTTATATTCGCAACTTCTCTTTCATCATTGGTATATACATAGCTATTTACTCTTCGAAAATCGCAGTCGATATGTTCTTTATTAACGATATTTTTGATGATCCGCATCGCTTCTTTTTGAGCTTTATAATATAGATAAGCCGTATCCTCATTATATATATTGGCAATTTTTAAGAGAATATTTTCTTGCAAATACGTAATTTTAGCCGTCGTACGGGCCGTTACGCCATGACCAATTAAATTTCGTTCAAAGAGACTAATACGCAAATGCTTATCGCGAAGCTGATAGGCAACGCTCATACCCGTCATGCCCCCACCGATGATGGCAACATCAATTGTCTCATCGGCATTCAAGCGCTTAATCGGACTTTCGTCGCTATAATTTAACCAAATACTCTGCGTCTTCATAACCTCACCTATTTATATATTGGCAAATTATGGCAAATTATACTTGCAATACCCTTCTTTTTTTGATAACATTAATTTGTCATGGCGGAATTGGTGAAGTGGTTAACACGCCGGATTGTGGCTCCGGTATGCGTGGGTTCGACCCCCACATTTCGCCCCAT
>CANQFG010000012.1 GCA_947598395.1 uncultured Bacilli bacterium | reverse complement strand
GGACTTTAATTTGAAGTGATACAATAAAAGTAGACAAGTTAGGAAAGATAACTTGTCTACTTTTTCTATGTTATAATAATTTATAGGGAGTTGAAGTTCATGGATATAAAAAAAGTTGGAGAATTTATCAGAAGCCTTAGAATAAAAAACAAGTTTACACAAGAAGATTTAGCAGATAGGATGCACATAAGTAGACAAACTATATCAGATATTGAAAATGGTAAAATTGAACCTAGTTTTGATAAGGTCAAAGACTTTGCCGAAATATTTAAAGTATCAATTATGGATATATATGCAGGAGATATTTTAAAAAGTGAAGAAACTGATAAAGTTAACAAAACAATAAAGTTCATGAATGAATCATTTACTAAATCAATTAAATTAAAATATAAGAAAATAATACTTTTACTTACTATTATTGTAGTACTTTCAGTAACAAGCATATTATGCTATTACTTTTTTAATACTTATAATTCAGTAAAGTTTTATGAAGTGTCTGGAAAAAGTGCTAATTTTTTTACTAATAATGGCTTGCTAATTTTATCAAAGGAAAATATATATTTTAGTTTAAATATTAATTCAAAAGATAATAAGAAAATAACTTCTCTTTCATTAAAATATAAAAACAATAATGAAGAAGAATTGATTCAAAAAGTTACAGATAATTATTTTTATATACTTGATTATTATAATTATAACGCGTATTTTGATTATGATAGCATAGTTCATGGAAAAGGTTCTTATTATGTAGAAATTGAATATGATAATACCATCGAACAAATTGATTTGAATATTTTAAAAGAGTATGAAAATAAAAAAATTATATTTAAAAAGCGAAAAAAAATGGTAGAGGAATCATCTTCTTTTGAAAATATAGAATATGATATCCCTCCAAAAATAAAAGATAATTTTGATTATGAGAATAATGTGTATAATTATAAAGAATATGTTGGGGATTACACAGTTTACTTAACTTATCTTTCTGATATTACAATGTTTACTGTATATGAAGAATTTGAAAATTATACAAAAAATTGGAACTATAATATATCTTCGGGTGATATAGATTATGTCGAAAAAGATAATAATTTAAATATTTTGAATAATAAAACTTTTAGTTTCAAAGCTGAAGAAAAAGATCAAGATTTTATTCATTTTAAAATAGATTATGTGGATAAATACTTAAAATAATGAATTTTGTAATTCATTATTTTTTTTTGCCGAAAATACCGGCAAAGATGTTCGCCGAAAATACCGGCGTGACAATTGTTACATTTTTTTTATATGATTAGGTCAGAAAAGAGGGAAATGCGAGATGCAAAAAAAAGTAAATGGTCTAATATTAATATTGATATCATTGTTTGTCGGTGTTTTGTCAGTAAAAGCTGAAGAAATTTATTATTATAATGACAATGGTGTGGCGTTTACAAAAACCCAATACGATTTTTTCTCAAAAATGTATTTTGAAGGATTTCAATGCTACATGACACATGAAGATTTTAATTATTACGATATTAATAATATGAATCCTGATTTAGTCGAGAATAGTTTTATTGTTGAAACTAATGATTTTAATTTTGGTATTACTCCAATGAGCGAAGAGGTTACTGGAACAAAAAAATCACTAAAGATTTCTAAAATTAGTTACAAAAATGAAAGTGATATTGTTGTTACTGCCAAATGGTTTAAAAATCCAACTACAAAAAGTTATGATGTTATTGGTGCTAGATTAAATGGAATAAAACTTGGCAATTCTCCTTTAACGGTTATGATTAATAGCAGTGGTAGAATTGATTATAAGGATATAGATAGTAAAACGGATGGTTTCGGACAATCTTTTCTTCTATCGGGAACAAATATAAGTATAACACAAACTTTTAGAGTTAGTAATGGTGGACGTGTATATGCAAGTTATCAACATGCAACATCGGTGATAAGTAAGTCAAACAGTAAAAAATATACAATTTCACCCACTGGGTATGGGGAAGTATTTAAATTTACTGGAAAAGCTGCAGATGTTTATGATAATGCTCAGGGTGTATCTATAGGTGTTTAGATAGTTTATACTATTTTTGCTAATGGAGGTAGTAGTGCTATGGAAAATGTTATAGAATTAAAAAAAATAAAAAAAGAGTATCAAATGAAAAAAAGAAGTTTGTTAGTATTGGAGGATTTAAGTATATCTTTTGAAAAGGGCAAGTTTTATGCAATTATGGGTCACTCAGGTGCCGGCAAATCAACATTGATAAATATAATTGGATTACTAGATCACGCAACAGATGGCAAATATTTGTTAAATGGAGTATCGGTATCTAATTTATCTGAAAATGAACTTGCTGAATTAAGAAGAGATACAATTGGATTTATATTTCAAGATTATTTTTTAGATGAATATTTAAAAGCATATGAAAATGTAATGTACCCAATGTTAATAAATGAAAATATTAAAAAGTCGGAACTAAAAGAAAAAGCAATAAAATTACTTGAAGAAGTTGGATTAGGCGATAGATTTGAACACTTTCCAAAAGAACTATCTGGTGGAGAAAAACAACGGGTTGCAATTGCAAGAGCATTAGCAAATAATCCGGCTATCATAATAGCCGATGAACCAACAGGTAATTTAGATAAGACAAATGAGAAAAAAATATTTGAACTATTAAAGAAATTGAGTAAATCAGGTAAATGCATAGTAGTAGTTTCTCACAGTGATATAGTAAAAGAATATGCTGATAAATTATATGAATTAGATGACAGAAACATAATTGAGGTGAAAAAATGAAACAAATGTTACCTCATGTAGGTTTTATATTCAAAAGAAATATAAGAGATAAGAAAAATATTTATTATATTATTATGATGGGACTATGCTCACTTGTGATATTATGTACAATTAGTTTTGTTTCATTATACTATTATAACTTGAATAGACAATATGATAAAAATATAGCTTTTAAAACTTTATTCGTATCTCCGAGCGATACAGAACTTCAAGAATATGCGACAGATTCTCAAAAAACATATAATTATGATATTGATAAAATAAAGAATATTAATCATGTTTCCATCGCTTATTCATCCAAAGATGAGACAAATATATTAAATAATCCAATAATTGATGGGAAAACTGGGGATGCGTTATACCTAATGTATGGAACTGAAGAAATTTTACCCAACATTATTAAGGGAACTAAATTTTCGTATGATAATGAAAATGTTATGATATGTCCAAACCGTATATATCCTAGTGAAGAAATTGAATTTGAAGATATAGGGAAAGATACTATTAACGGTCTAAATATCCTGAATAAAACAATAAAAGGGACATATGATGTTAGAAAATATAATTCAAAAACAGAAAAAACAGAGACGATTAGACAACAAGATGTCGAATTTAAAGTTGTTGGAATATATGATGTTGATGATTCTTACTTTGGAATTAATCAATGTTTTATTCCAGGTAAACAACTAGAAAAAATTAGCAAAGATGTATTCCCTAAAAAAGACTTTTCTGTTATATCATCATTAATAGTTATTGTTGATAAAAAAAGTAATGTTGATTATGTAAAAAAAGAACTGGAAGGATTGGGATATGTAGTAAGTTATAGGATGTATGTTCCTAAAGATTATCTTAACAAAGCTAACGTTATATTTTTGGCAATAATTGTGTTATCTATAATAGCTATTACCATTATATCAACTTTGTATACTAAAAAGAAAATCCTTAATAATTCACATATACTAAAATTATCTAAAGCTATTGGATACAATAATGAAAAAATAAAAGCCTTTTATGCGTTTGATAATTTAGTATGTTGTTTCATTAATTGTATTGTTATAACTGTAATTTTTATAATAATTAATGCTATTGTTTATCTGCGATTTACTACTTTGCTTAATAATGTAGGTATATATTATAGATGTCCAATATTAGAACTAATAATGTCAATAATAGTAATTGCGTTTATTTCATCGTTTTCTAATATTTACTGTGTAAATCGATATTTAAAGAAGATGAAGTTTAGTAATGGTGAAATATGATTGTAAAAAGCTTTCTTAGAAGAAAAACATCTATTATCTATTTATTTATGTTATCAATTCTTATAAGTATTTTATTACTATTGAATTCATCCTATTCATATTTAAATACTTATATCAATGATATTTATTCTTCACAGACTATATTTTTTGTGAAAAATAAAGAAAATTTAAAAGATGAATTAGAAAAGTATAATGGTCTTAAAAATGTTAAAAGAAGTGTTTTGCTTTCAAATATTGACGATGATGTTTTAAAAGTAAAAAAAGGAAATGATATATTTGATTTGAACATAAATAATATCGGGTTAGATGGTTTGATGTTTTTTCAAGATGATAATCTATTAAATTCTGAATTAATTATAGGGTTAGATTCAACAACCTATAAAAATATTGAAAATAACCTTAATAGTTATATAGGAGGGAAAATAAAATTATATCATAAAGAAAAAGAATTTGAATTTGTAATAAAAGATATATACAATTCAAATAATTTTAATGACTTTAGAATCTCAAGAGAATTATTTTCAGTTTTGAGGGCTGCAGAAGAAAATTTTGTATATATTGCCCAATTAAAAAATAAAGGAATAGAAGATGATTGTGAAAATTATTTCAATAAATTCAAAAAAAATGAAAATGATTATGCAGAAACTATTCATATTTATGATAAAGCCAAAGAACATTTGATTAATAGTTTAGAAAAAAGCTTTAAATATATTAATTATGGTGTAATTATAATGACAATTATATTTTTAGTTATTTTATTAGTAATATACAAAAATATATTAGAAGAAAATGTATTAAACTGTTATTTAGAAAAAATGATAGGATTTAAAAATATTGATATAAAAATAAATTTATTAAAAAAATATTTTGTACTGATAGTTCTAAGTTCCATAATTGGATTAATTTTTGCTAATACAATAAATTTATTTATAAATGAAATTTTAGAATTCAGATTTATGTTGGAATATAAGTATTTTATAAAAATAATTATATTGTTATTATTTAGTAATTTATTGTTAGTAGGAACAATTAATAATAAATTAAATCTTGCAAAAATAAGATAGATGCAATATTTTATGTTTTGCTAGAAAGAAAATTATGAATTAAGTTTTAATGAGAAACTAGATGTTTTTAGCGAAATAATTATACGATATGATAACGAAACATATTTTAATAAAATTACAACGATATCATTAAATCCAATGTTTAGTGGATATGATATAGCAACTCAAATTCAACAATTTAAAGGCTTATTAATTTAAGCCTTCTTTTTGTGGAATGAAAAAGAAATAAAAATGTCTAATAATTGAATATTGTTCATTTTCCTTTTTTGTTTTCATAGTATTTATTCGAGGAGGGATATCTATGTATGAAATAGAAGAGTTTTATGCAGTAGATGGACAAGATTTAAAGGAGTTGTTAAAAAGTTGTATATTTAATTATTATGTTAAAAATAAAGATAAAAAGTTAATGAATCCAGTTGATGAAGTGGTGAAAAAAGATGAAAAAAAATGTCTAATTAATATGACTAGCAAGTTAGAAATATTGTCGATGGAAGGAGTAAATAATGTACAGACAGTACAATAATGACAATATTGATTACAAGGTTGGTTTATATATCAGATTATCTCGTGAAGATGGTGACGATTTAGAAAGTGAAAGTGTTACGAATCAACGCAGCCTTTTAACTGGATTTCTTAAGGCAAATAATTTAGTTGCAGTAGACGAATATGTTGATGATGGCTATTCTGGTGGAAATTTTAATAGACCTGGATTTCAAAGATTACTTAAAGATTTACAAGATAAAAGAATTAACATGGTTATGACTAAAGATTTATCAAGATTAGGGAGAGATCATGTTATGACTGGATATTATGTAGAATCATTTTTCCCAGAGAATAACATAAGATATATCGCTGTAAATGATGATATTGATACTTTTTATGAAACGAGTGGCAGTGAAATGATGCCCTTTAAATTAAGTATGAATGATATGTATGCAAAAGATATTTCAAAAAAAGTTAGAGCAAACTTAATTGCAATGAAAAAAGATGGAAAATATTGTGGGAGTGTTGCCCCTTATGGATATATGAAAGATCCGAATGATAAACATAAGTTAATCATAGACCCTAAAACAGCACCAGTTGTAAAAAAAATATTTGATTTGTATGTTGCTGGATATGGAAGCTGTGATATAGCAGAAATATTAACACGTGAGGAAATACCGACACCTATTATGTTAAAAGACAAAGAAAAAGCATTGTTAAAATGTAATCATCCATATATTTGGAAACATACTTCTATTAATAATATCTTAAGAAATAGGTGTTATATAGGAGAATTAATTCAACATACATCTCAAAATATTAATTATAAAGTAAAGAAAAGAAAAAAAGTTCCAAAAAGTGAATGGTGTATTAAAGAAAATGCTCATGCACCAATAATTACAAAAGATATCTTTGATATTGCTCAAAGTATTCGAGGGAAAACGAATACTTATAATGAGAATAGAAGAAGTGTTGAATATGTTTTATCCGATTTGGTTTATTGTAAAGATTGTGGTGCAAAAATGAGTATAAGTTATGATAAAAAAAGAGATCGAGTTTTTATGAATTGTAACAGTTATAGAAAATTTAGTAAATACGGTATATGTTGTTCTCATTTTATGAATTATGACAAGCTAGAGAAAACTATATTTAATAGAATAAGTTCACTATCATGTCAATATTTAGAAGATAAAGAGGAATTTGAAAAAATTATAAAGGAAGAATATATTGACCCTAGAACTGAACTTAATAAAAAGGTCGATTCATTGACAAAAGAAATCGAAAAACTTAAAAATAAGCAAGACTCACTATATGATGATAAGTTTGAAAATGTCATAAATGAAGATACTTATCAAAGATTATTTAAAAAGTGCGAAAATGATATATGTATAGCCAATGAAAAAATTAACAAATATAAATTAGAGATATCATCTATAAAAGAAAATTCAGTATCCTATGTAGAGTATCTAAGCATAATTGAAAATTTTTTGAATATGAAAGACCCTACAAAAGAAACTATGAATAAATTAATTGAGAAGATTCTTATTACTAAAGACAAAAAAGTAGAAATTCATTATAGAATTAAAAAAAGTGAAGTATTAGTTTAGTTACCGAAAGAGGTAACATATATTTTTACATTTTGGTATCACTTTTATAGTTCACGGTGGTATAGTGAGGCGATTCCCTTTCTCGAAGCGGCTGAAATTGGCACGGAAAAAGTTATCAAGGATCATTCAACCATTGGTATCGTCATCACTTCGGATGGCTCATTTGGCGAATTTAGACGGGCCGATTATCTAAGTGCCGAAGAAAAAGTTATTACGGAACTTAAGAGCATTAATAAACCCTTTATTGTCCTTTTAAATACGACTAATCCGATGGACAGTAAGACCATCAATATTGCCCATGAAATTGAAGAAACTTATGATGTTGAAGTCATGCCAATCGATATCGAAAATATGGGCAAAAAAGAGATGAATGATATCCTAAGAAAGGCCATCGATGAATTCCCAGTGGTCGATGTCGAAGTTAAATTGCCAGAATGGGTTCACGTCTTAAGCAATAAAAATGATATTAAAAAACATTATTTAAATAAGATCAAAGAAAGTGTCGTCAATGTCAATAAGATCAAAGATGTCGATACGATTATCAATTATTATACCGATAGTAAATATATCAATCGGGCCTATATTTCGAATTTGGATACGGGTAGTGGTCTCGTAACGCTTAACCTTGAAAGTTCCGATGAACTTTATAATGAAACTTTAAAATCTATTATGGGTGATGTCAATATTAGCAAAGCCTCGATTTTGAAAGTATTCTCCGAATATCGTGAGGGACAAGAGGAACAAGCTAGTCTATCGCAAGCCTTAAAGATGACGTACTCGAGTGGTTATGGCATCGTCTATCCAACCCTAAAAGATATGCATCTCGATACGCCGGAAATAATTAAGCAGGGAAGTCGTTATGGCGTCAGACTTAAAGCTAAGGCGACGAGTATTCATATGATTAAAGTCGATGTCGAATCGACATTTGAACCGATAATTGGTACCGAATTGCAATCGAAAGAATTGATCAACTATATCATGAAGGACTATAAAGATGATCCTTCGAGTATTTGGAAAAGTGAAATCTTTGGCCGCAGTCTCGATTGTATAGTCAAGGAAGGTATTCAAGCTAAACTTTCGATGATGCCCGAAAATACGCGTTATAAATTATCGAATACCGTTACTAAAATTGTCAATAAAGGTTCCGATAAATTAATTGCCATCGTCTTATAGTAAATCATTTGTCAAAAGGATATTGGAAAAATATTCTTTTTTGTTATTCTATTATATAATTAAGATAGAAGAGGTAATGTATGAATTCAAAAGTTAAGATGAATGCCTTATTTTTTGTCTTTCTAGGAGCTATGAATGGGGCTATAATTAGTTTAGTAGCTTGTTATTTTTTAGAATATATGCTCAATAGTTATAGTTTGGAATGTACCCTTACTTATACTGATTGGCTTTTAGTTTGTACACCATGTTTTGCCGTTATTGGTGCGCTCTTTAATTTAGCTGCGGCCATATTTATGTATGAGGAGCCCAAGAAAAAGTTAAAATTTTGGCATAAGAAGTAGAAACTTCTTTTTTTGTATTATTAAAAGATAAAATGCAACCAATCGTTGACAAAAAACAACTCAAAAGCGGTAGTATGCAACCAAAAATATTGGTAATTTTAAGGTGTGAGGTGATAGTATGAAGTTTGATCAAAAGCTTCAAAGTTTAAGAAAAGCGGCGGGATTATCCCAAGAACAATTGGCCGATAAATTGAATGTCTCGCGGCAAGCGGTTTCCAAGTGGGAGATGGGAGCTAGTTATCCCGAAATGGATAAATTGATCGCGATGACGAAGATCTTTAAATGCAGTTTAGATGATTTGACGAATGATACGGCCACGGATAAGATCTTAGAACATAAGAATAAGGCGAAGAATGTCTATATCGATAGCTTTTTGGAATTTATAACGAAGTCCGTCAACATGTTTTGTTCGATGAAGTTATCGACTTTGATAAAAGCATTTATCGAATTGGGAATCATGGCCCTTATTATCTTTATCGTAGTCATGTTTTTAGGTGATGTTGCCAAAGTGCTTATCTTTAATATTTTGCCCTATGGCAGAGTCATGAATTATATCGAATATTTTTTAAGTGATGTCGTCTTTGGACTCTTATTTGCCCTTGGCATTATCATTTATTTTCAAATTTATAAAATTCGTTACTTAGATTATTACGATAAATTGATAAGTGAATATGAACAAAAGAAGGAACCAAAAGTGGAAGAGGAAAGTGTCGTACCCAAGAAGCGCCTTTTTAAAACAAAGGAAAAAGAGACGATTATCATTCGCGATCCGGCTGCAGCTCCCTTGGCCTTTCTAGCGCCAATTGCCAAGGTTATCATGGCCTTTATCAAAGGATGGGTTATAGTATTCTCAGTGCCCTTTTGCCTAAGTTGGGTCCTCTTGATCATGGCCTTCATAGTTTGTCTATTCCTAATATTTTATAATCGCTTATTTTTATGCCTTGGCCTATGTGTTTTGGCGGGGATAATCATCAATTATCAAATATTGGAAGTCGTCTATGACTATGTCTTCAGGAAAAAGATCAAGGTAAGTAGGCACTTTCTCATGTTTATGGTGTCCCTTATCATGGTGGGAGTCGGGGCCGGATTGAGTGGCATCTTGCTTGCCAACTTTACCGTTATCTACGATGAACCGAAGAGTATTCAAACGTATCAAAAGGAAATCACGATGCATGACAATTTATATTTGGGCTACCGGGGCATTTATTTCGATTATCTAATAGCTGATCGCGACGATGTGTACATCGAGGTCGACTATCATAATGATTTTGGCGATGCCGATGTTAAAATTCAAGATAATTTAATCGTCGAAGAAATGGCTACAATGGTGAATTTTCGCGATATAAGTAAGAATATTTTAGATGACTTAAGACATAATATAATAAGGAAATATGATGATCGGGGTATCATCGATGTGCGCATCAGTGCCAATCAGGGAAATATTTCGACCATGCTTAGAAATTTGAGTAAACATTATAAGATCGATATTCAAGAGATTGAAGATGGATATCGAATATATATCGTAAGACCAATTGAAGATTCATCCCATTGTACCTTGAATCGAAATAATTTATATGATTGTATTGAAGTAATGAAGGATTTTCGCTGCTCATATGAAATCGTCGATGGTCGAGTAATCCCGGACGATAATTGTCAATGTACGAGCTTGGAAAGTGATCGTTATTACTGTCGATATGGTGCATGATAGGGCCAAAGTGAGCCCTTTTCTATTGCAAAGAAGTTCAAGATAGTTTAAAATATTAGTATAGTAAAAAATCGCAAAGGATGTTAATTATGGACGAGGATAAAACGAAAAAGGAATTGGAAAATAACGATCTAACGGAACCGCAAGGGGAAAAAAATTTAGAAGAAGAAGCGGATAAGGAGATGACGACCGAAGAGCACCTTCGCCAAAATCGTCGGGAACACAAGCAAAAGATCAACTTCAAGGCCATTGGGGGCTTTATCTTGATGATGACTATCATCGTCGGGCTCGTCTTAATCTTGATGCATTTCTGTGAAGATACGACGAAAAAATTGGAAGAAGCGCGCCAAACTAGTTCTAAAATTCCCGATATGACGTACACTAAAGCGACGACTAATAAATCGGAAGTCGAATATGTTCCGACGACGACTTTGAATAATCCCGAGGTAAGTACGAAGATGCCCGACCGGAAACCAGAAACACCATCGACGCGTCCGACGACGACTACAAGCCATTTAACGGTTAAGCCGCAAAGTACCGCCACAACAACAACGACAACAACAACGACAACTACATCGACGACCATGACGACGAGTACTACGACGACTACAAGCAGTACGACCACGACGACCGCGACGGCTCAATAAAAGGAGGACTTATTCATGAAAGATCTACATAGTCATTATTTACCCGGTGTCGATGATGGAGCTAAGGGTATCGATTCGACCCGGCGGATGCTTGCCAAAGCTTCGGCATATGGCGTTCAAGCCATTATGTTTACGCCCCATTATATCATCGACAGCGACTATAATTCGCCTTATCGCGAAAATCGGGATATCTTTAACGAGATAAAACTCTTGGCGCAAGAGGAATACGGCATCGATGTCTATTTGGGCAATGAAGTCTATATTACGACTGAAATCCTTAATTTGTATCAACAAGGCAAGATTGCCACTCTCAATAATAGCCGATATATGCTCATTGAGATACCGCTTTATAGTAAGATGAATAATGTCAAATCGATATTCTTTGAAGTTATCAGTGCCGGTATAACGCCAATTTTAGCTCATCCAGAACGATATACGGCCTATTATGATGATCTCGATTTCTTTTGCGAATTAAGATCGATGGGCGTCTTAATGCAAATCAATTATCCATCATTATTTGGCCTTTATGGCAAACGGCCCCAAAAGATGGCTAAGAAACTCTTAAAAGCGGGCCTCATTAGCTTTGTCGGCAGCGATATTCATAGTTCGAGTGAAGCAAAATATGAGCTATTGCCTAAATTAAATAAAAAATTAAAAAAATTAGTTGGCGAAGAGGAAGCCATTAAATTGACGGATGAAAATTTTATGAAAGTTGTAAATAATGAAGATATTTAACGCTTTTTGAAGAATTTTTGCGAATAATAATTTGAATATGTATAAAAAAATGCTATAATGATTATGGCTTTTAGGGGTTATAAGAGGAAGGAAATGAATTTATGATAGAAGAATTAGAACTATTATCCAATCCTAAATCACGAGTAGCAGAAGCCGTTAAGACGATACGGACGAACTTGGAATTCAGTTCTGTCGATGGCAAAAATACGAAGATCATGCTAACTTCGACGGGACCAGGAGAAGGTAAGAGTTTTATAACAGCTTGTTTAGCACAATCGTATGCTTTAGCTGGAAAGAAAGTTTTAATAATCGATTGTGATTTGCGTCGCGGGCGTCAATATGAAATCTTTGGTGTATCCAATAATAAGGGACTTTCCAATATATTAATTTCCGATATTGAAGGAGTTCGGATTGAAACTATTAAGACGAAGATCCCCGGGGTCTATCTCTTGCCTGGTGGTACGATTCCTCCCAATCCCAGCGAATTATTGGAAAGCAAAAAGATGCAAGATTTGATCAATATGCTCGAAGTCGATTATGATATTTTATTATTCGATTGTCCACCAGTAATCGGTCTATCGGATTCCTTGATCGTTACCAAATATATCGATACGACCGTCGTCGTTGCGGCCTATAAATCGACGCCAACGGATATGCTTAAAAAGACCGTCAAGGCTTTGGAAGCGGTCAATGCGAAAATAGCTGGTATCATATTTAATAAAGTTCCAGCAACGGGAAATGGTTATTATAATAAATACTACGATAGTTACTATCAATAGAGAGGGATTAGGATGGAAGAAATTGATATTACTCAACTTTTAAATTATTTTAAATCAAAGTGGATATATATATTATTTGCCATGTCTGTTGCCTTTTGTCTATCGAGTATCTATATTAATCGCTTTCGCGTACCCGAGTATACGAGTTCGACGACGATTCTCTTGAGTCAATCGCAAGATAGTTCGACGATCAATATCAATGATTTAAATGTCAATAAATCCTTAATTGGTACGTATCGAGAGATAATAAAGAGTAAACGAGTCTTAAGACAAGTAATTGAAAATCTGGATCTCGATTATAAATATGAAACTTTAGTCAATATGATTGGCGTCAGTGAAATAACGGATACCTCGCTCATTAAGATAAGTGTTACGAGTACGGATAATGAAGAGGCGGCAACGATTGCCAATATGGCCGCTGAGGTCTTTAAAAAGGAAATCGATGCCATCTATAATTTGGAAAATATCAGTACGATTGATGAAGCGGAAGTAAGTCAAACGATGTCGAGTACATCGACGACCAAGATCGTCGGCATTGCCACTTTAGCTGGAGCCTTCTTGAGTATTGCCATAATATTCGTAACGTTCTATTTCGATACGACGCTTAAAAACGAAGAAGATGTCGAAAATGCGACGGGATTACCCGTTATCGGTATCGTTCCGGTTAGCCGCGAGAAGATTAAGAAATCAGCCCATCGTAAATATTACGATAACTTAGCTAAAAAGAATCACAATAGTGAAATTTTACCAGTTAAGACGGTCGTTCGAAAGATCGAAGTCGATGCTCCCCATGACTCCGAAAAGGAAATTGGCACGACGACTTCGATGATGCCCGTCGTCGATGAAATGGAAGCTCCAAAGCGAAAGAGTCGGAGTGAAAGCTCTAACGATGACGAGATCAAAAAACGCAAAAGCAGTAAATAAGGAAGTTTGATAGACTTCTTTTTTTTTATGCTTTGACGGAAAAACAACGATTTTTCGTTAATTTTAGTGCTTTTTTATTGCATTTACCTTATAATTTTGATACATTTTATATGTAGGGTATGCCTACTAGAAAATATTATGGGAGGTAAATAATATGTCAGGAAATGAATTAATCGAATTTGTAGCTTCTGAAGCTGGCTTAAGTAAAGCTGATGCTGCTAAAGCTGTAAAGGCTGTAGAGAAAGGAATTACTAAAGGATTAAAGGAACAAGGTAAAGTTGCTTTAGTTGGTTTTGGTACTTACTCAAAGAAGATTCGTGCCGCTCGTGAAGGAATTAATCCATTGACTAAACAACCTATGAAAATTCCTGCTAAGACGACTGTTTCTTTCAAACCTGGAAGCAAATTAAAAGAAGCCGTTAACGAATAATATATATTTATATTATGACTTTTTATAACAGTGGTATTATGCCACTGTTTTTCGTTGTTTACTTAAATTGTCAAAAAGAGCAATTTTTAGCCACTATTTTTATTTGTCTATCTTCGATAATTAAGATATAATAATCTTGAGGATAGATAATATGGCAAAGAAGAAAAAATATCATTTAAAAAAATCTGCTAAAGTATTTTTGATAATTTTGGTATTATTGGGTATTGCTTCTTATTTTGGCTATCAAAGATATCAAGAATATCTTTATACGAAGACGCAAGAGTATGCCTTATTACAACTAGGTTATAATGAAGAACAAGTTAAGATTTTAAAAGATAATTTAAATGAAGAACAGATATCGAAAGTTTTGACGTATGAATATAATGAATTTATTCCCGAATTTATTACTAAGCCATATTTTATGTTTAAAAATTTAGATGGTTATCTCTCTCAAGTTATTACGAAAGATCAAGATTTCTTTAAATATCATGGTACCGATGGCTATGACTATGGTAAAATTATTCAATCGGTTAATGTTCATACGATTAATGATTTTTATGAAGAGACGCATGATACTAATTTAGATGATGGTTATGCGATATTAGTTAATAAATATTATAAATTGGATAGTTCGTATATTCCCGATGACTTAGTTAGTATTCCTTGGAAATATCGCTTAGGTGGCGAAAATGATCAAAAGCAAGTGCGAAAGGAAGTATATGATGCATATCTTGCAATGTGGGAAAGTGCCTATAGTGAAGGTATATATCTATTAGTTGATTCGGGATTTAGAACTTATAAATCCCAACAAGAAGTATATGACATGTATGCCCAACGGGGAATAAAATATGCCGATAGTATTGCTGCTCGTCCAGGTTTTTCGGAACATCAAACGGGTTTATCATTGGATATTTATTCCAAAGAATGTGCTAGTGCAAGTAAGTTTAAGGATTCAAAGACTTATGCTTGGCTTATCCAAAATGCCCATAAATTTGGCTTTATCTTACGATATCCCGAAAATAAAGAAGATATAACAGGGTATAATTATGAATCATGGCATTATCGTTATTTAGGAGTTGAACTCGCAACAAAGGTTTATGAATCAGGTCTTACTTATGATGAATACTATGCTTATTATATTGAAAAATAGATAGTAAAATAGCCGAGATTTCGGCTTTTTTCATGTTGAAAAAAATGCAACTGGGGGGGGTGCAATACAATAGAGAAAATGGAAAATAGGAGCAGCGATCGACATGAAAAAAAGATGGGTATTATTAACTGTATTATTTTTAACTATTGGATTTGCATCAGTAGCAACAATACTAACAATAACTGGAAGAGTAAATATAAATTTTAATGAAGAAGATTATCAAATATATTTTAGTAGAGCCGTAGTAGATGATGTAGATAAAAGTTATGAAGTAATAGATCCAGATACGAGACAAACAATTAATTATTCAACAAAAGATTTAAGTAAAGTAGGTGATACAAGTGTCTTGGAATATGAAGTAACAAATAATAGTACTCAATATGATGCAACAGTAGATATAGTATGTACACCAAATGAAGCAAATACAGTAGTAGTTGATGATTATGTAACAATAACAAATGAAATGAAAAATAAGACTATAAAAGCTCAGACGAGAGAAAAAGGGACAGTAAAAGTTGAGTTAAAGAAAGTAACAGTAGAACCAATCGATATAGAATTTACTTGTACATTAACAGTAAATCCTGTAGGAAGTGAAGAGTTAAAGGAACTAGAATTAGCTGAAAATAGTTGTCGAAATATAGGAATACCAAATTTAGGAGAAGGAGACAAATTAATACCGATAGTATTAGATGAAGAAGGTAATGCAACACGAGTAGAGAAAACGGATACTAATTGGTATGACTATTGTAAGAGAGAA
The DNA here is from genome assembly GCA_947598395.1 of uncultured Bacilli bacterium. Taxonomy (GTDB): domain Bacteria; phylum Bacillota_I; class Bacilli_A; order RF39; family UBA660; genus CAG-582. The sequence goes on along the minus strand of CANQFG010000012.1, from coordinate 11,286 downwards.
TGGGCGAATGCAGTCATATTAAATGAAGATGCAGATTTACCTAATGTTGGTGAAGTAATACCAGAAAACTCAATTGAAAGTTATTTTGTATGGATACCAAAGTATAAATATAAATTATGGAATGTTGAAACAAATAATGAAAAAGCTGTAAAACATAGTATCGATATTGTCTTTGATACACAAGATACTGAAGACATTGATACTGAAGAATGTACAACACCCAAGACTAGTGGAGATACTGGAGATTGTGAGGATGGAGAATACATGACGCATCCGGCTTTCTTGGCCTTCGGTGGAAATGGCTTCTGGGTCGGCAAATTTGAAACGGGATATCGAGAAGCAAAGCAAGAAACCGATGCTCGCGCAGATAACAACGAATCAAGTCATATAATAATAAAGCCGAATGTTTATTCATGGCGAGATATAAAGGTTAAAAATATATATGAAGCATCTAAAAATTATGAAAGTGCATTAAATTCGCATATGTTAAAGAATACAGAATGGGGAGCAGTAGCATATTTAAGCCATTCAATATTTGGAACTAATAAAGAAGTAACGATTAATAATAATAGTAATTTTAAGACAGGATATGCAGCATTGCCAACAACCGATCAAAGTAAAATGCCTGGTGATAAAGGAGATGGCGAAGAATTTAATACGGCATGGAACACAGAAAATGGATTTACAGCGAGTACCACTGGAAATATTACAGGTGTCTATGATATGTCCGGTGGCTCTTGGGAATACGTGGCTGCATATGTATCTAATTCACAATCAATTGCTACAAGTGGGTTTACTACTCAAGAATTAAATGAGATAGAATCCAAATATTTTGATGTATATAAAAAAGATAGTACAATAACATCATATAATAATATGATCTTAGGCGATGCAACTGGAGAAATGGGGCCATTTGATGAATATAAAGATGGAGATGGTTCTAATAGATGGCACAATCGTTGGTATGCTGATTGTTCGCTGATTGCTGATTTATCGACTTCTTGGTTTGATCGAGGTAGTGGCAATCAACACGGAGTTCTAGCTGGACAATTTTATTTTGCTAGGAGCAATGGTGGTGCTCTTGGAGGTAATGGGTTTCGTATCGCTTTAGCCCCGTCTAAATAAATTAAGGCAATAATTAAAGAATAAAGGCTTACTATGGTAGGCTTTTTTTATGTTGAAAAAATGCAACTGGGGGGGGGTGCAATACAATAAAGATAATGCAAAATAGTGACAAAAATAAACAGCATATGACAATATATGTATTGTAAATAAAAGTTAATTAAACTATAATAATAAATAGAATAATATGTTCTAAACTTTCGGGTAAGATAAATAATACGAAGGAGCATTTTTTAAATGAAAAGAAAAGGAATAATAATAACTTTAACATTGATGAGTATTGGTTTTGCTTTAGTAACGGCAACTCTAACAATTAATGGAGTAATAAATCTTGGATTTGATGCCGAAGACTTTGATGTCTATTTTTCGGATGCCTATTTAAATGAAATACAACATAAAGAATTTATAACTCAAGATGGCAAAAATATAACTTTTCAAACAACTCTAAAAAGTATAAATGAACAAAGTATCTTAAAATATGAAGTCATGAATAATAGCAAACAATATGATGCCGAAGTAACAATAAGTTGCACTCCTGAAAATGATGAATTATTAACTATATCGAATGATATCGATAGTACAACTATTCAAGCTCAAAGTAAAAAAGAAGGAAATTTAACGATAACGTTAAAGAAAAGTGTTGTCGAAGATGTCAGTAAAGATATAAATTGTGAATTAACTATCAATGCTATCGAAAGGACAAGCAAAGAAGAACAACAAGAACCAAGTACATATAGTTTTGGTGGTATTTTAATGGGTGGTGATGAAACACCAATTGCCAATGGCAAAGTCATTGTCTATTCCAAAGTACCTCATGAAGTAACAACTGATGAAAAGGGATATTTATACGTTGAAGGATTAGATCGGGGAAGTCACGAAATATATTATGTAAACGAAGATGTAGATGCTAGTGATAAAGAAGCCGTAAAAGGGATTGCTTTAGCTAGTGGAAATATAACGACAAGTTATACTTCTAATGAAATAAAATTAGATAATGGATATGAGATAAAAGATGTAAGTGTTGGAAAAACCAGTGAATTAATAATCGCCAGTTTAGAAACTGATGAGATAGATAAAAGGATAGTAAATGGTAATACTGTAACATTTCCAATAAGTGGGGAATATAATAATATCTTATGTGAAAGTGAAGAGTTGCCAATAGAAGTAAGTGGAGAACAAGTAGAAATCAAAAATGTAAATAAAAGTGTAAGATGTTACTTAAGTAATGATATCTATAAAACAGCCACTAAATTAAAGGATGAATATGCACAAGGATACATAAAAATATTAGAAAATATTAGTGGTACAACAGTTTTGGCATTATATAAAAAAACGACAATGGATATAAATGGCAAAGAAGTGCGAATAAATACTAATGATTCAGGAATTGCTGCTATGGCTAATATAAATATTAAAGATAGTGTAGGAACTGGTAAAGTTATAAATGAAACTACAGATGGAATAACTATAGGAGTACCAAATGTAACAGTAGATACTAATGTTAATATTGAAGCAGGAAGAAGTGCCATAAGAATATATTCTGGCGGAGATGATAGTACAATAAATTTTAATGGTGGCAATTTAAACTGTCAAGATTGGTGTATATATGTATCAAAAGAAAATGAAACCATAAATTTGAATAATTTTGTCATTACTTCAGATATCGATACGGGAACGCGCTTAATAAATATTGATAGGGGTGTCGTAAACTTTAATTCGGGAAAGATAAAAGTTACTAAAGGAGGAACACCTGTTTCTGTTTATGGAGGTACATTCAATATGAATGGAGGAATTATTGAAGCAGAAAACATTGTTGTAGGTCTAAATGAAAGTGCTACTGCAAATTTTTATAAAGGTCAAATAATATCTAATACTTATTATGCAATTTCGAGTAAAGGGACTGTAAACATTAACGGAAACGTTGCAACTTTTAGTGAAGATGGTGAATATCAAGATGGATTAATCATTAAATCGCCGCAATCTCACCCAATTTTTTCTACAGGGCCACTTATTACAATAAATGGTGGTACTTTAGAAGGTAAAAATGGAATATGGGCATGTGGTACAACCGTAAAGATGAATGGTGGCGAAATAAATTCGGAAAATGATCCAATTGGAGTCGGAACAACTTGTTCTAGTGATATATATGTTAAAGGTGGAACAATGAAAAGAACTAATATAGCTGCTACATGGAATTTCTTATCTACGCAGTCGGGAAATGTATATATATGCGGTGGTCAATTTCCTTATGAAGGAATAAGTAATGAATCAGCTAATGTTCATATTTACTATAATAAATTGGCAACATGGAAAAATCAAAATACACCTACTATAAGTGGAACATATGCCTCTAATGTAACATTAAATGAAAACCTAACATGTGAATAAAAAAAGAGCTTTCGAGCTCTTTTAATCATTTCTAAATTCTTTATCTATTACAGTATTGTACATATTAGTAATAAATTCTTTATTGAAGTTATATTTATAACGATAATGACTTTCTTCATATTCACTAGTATAGATATTATATGGTATAAGTTTAAAGTTTTGCATATTAGTATCATAATAATTGATAATTGGTTCGGTTTCTATATCCGTTATCGTTATATTATCATTTTCTTTTGTGACTACTAAATTGGCAAGTAATCCAAATTGATAGGCATTGTCAAATTTTTCACCCGTTCTTTCGATATCATTATCTGCTGAGACGAAGTTTCCTAAGGAATAAAAGACTAAAGTTTTATGATCATCTCCAATCCATTTGATAGGTTGAATACAATGGGAATGATTTCCTACGATAATATCGACACCTAAACTATTTAGATAATCGGCTAGGGTATTTTGTTCCGAACTAGGATCATTTGTAAATTCGGTTCCCCAATGAATTAAGGCCATGATAACATCGACATTATTTTCTTTTAGACGATCGACATCGGCTTTGATCTCATTTTTTATACTATCCGTAATTTTTTTCGTATTGGGATCGCGATAGATATTGACGCTGAAGAGATTATCCGTAAGGCGAATATTAGTTCCTAGTGTATAAGATATAAAGCCAAATTTAATGCCATTCGTTTCAAAGATGACGGGCTTTTCTTTATCTTCTTTGCTCTTATAAGTACCGACGGTCAATATATCTGTATTATTTTTAAAATAATCAATTGTCGATTTAACGCCATCAAAACCCCGATCATTGGAATGATTATTGGCCGTCGATAAGACTTCTAAATCGAGACTACTAACTAAATCGCCGATTGACTTAGGAGCACAGAAGTTATAACCATTACCACTAGTCTCTAAGGAATCATTGCCGATGACGACTTCCATATTGCCGATAGTCAAATCATCATTTTTAAAATATTTGTTTACTTCGGTAAAATAAGTATTGGCATTCTTTCCATAATTAGTTGCATCATAGAAAGGTTGTTCAAAGAGAAAATCGCCTACTAAAGTAAGTTTGGCATTTTTTATATCCTTTTTGACCTCTTTAGTAGTAGGTTTTGTTTCCTCATCTTTTTCTTCTTTCTTTTTCGGACTTAAAAACGAAATAGCCCCAATCGCGAACGCCGCGAATATCCCGATTAATAATATGACTTTTAAATTGCGTTTTAACATAGCATCACCTTAAGATAATTGTATCACTAGATGCGTACTTTCTCTTGAAAAAAAACGGTAATTTTGTCAAATAGACGAGAGATATTTAATAATGAAAAAATGTTAAAACTGATGTATAATGTAAGCAGGCGATTTTTTATGGAAAAATTAAGTGAAGAATTAATTCGTAGTATATCTCAAAGTAAAGGCGAAGATGAAAAGATGTTGGAATTTCGCCTTCAATCATACCGCAAATTTTTAAGTTTAGAAAATCCTTCTTTTGGGCCGACGATCGATATCGATTTTGACAATATAAATTATTATAAAAAAGTAGGGGATAATACTTCTTCATGGGAAAATGTCTCCTGTGATATCCGCAATAAATTTAAGTCTTTAGGCGTCATCGATGCCGAAGAAAAGCATTTGAGTGGGGTTACCAATCAATATGAAAGCGAAGTTATATATCATCATGGCAAAGATGAACTAAAGGAAAAAGGGGTAATCTTCTTATCGAGTGATGATGCCTTGAAGCAATATCCCGATCTATTCTATCAATATTTTAATAATTTAGTTAAGTATGATGAGAATAAATATACGGCCTTAAATGGTGCTTTATGGAGTGGTGGTTCATTTATCTATATTCCACCATATACCAAACTCGATCGTCCCTTGCAAAGTTATTTTCGCATCGAAGAAAAATCACTGGGTCAATTTGAACGAACGATTATCATCGTTTCCGAAGGGGCAGAATTATCCTATATCGAAGGATGTACGGCCTTAGCTCATTCGGCCAATTCTTTACATGCGGGTGTCGTCGAAATCTATGTTGGCAAAAACGCTAAATGCAAATATTCGACGATTCAAAATTGGTCGCAAGATGTCTATAATTTAGTAACGAAACGGGCCATTGTCGATGATTATGGCCTCATGGAATGGATCGATGGCAACTTAGGTAGTAAGGTGACTATGAAATATCCATCTTGTATCTTATCGGGCATTGGGGCCCGTGGTAATTCGATTTCGATTGCCTATGCTAAAAAGGGGCAAGTATTAGATGCGGGCGCTAAGATGATCCATTTGGGAAAATATACGAGTAGCAACATCATTTCCAAATCGATTGCTTCGGATGGTGGAGTTGCTAATTATCGTGGTACGACTAAGATCAGTGAAAAAGCCATTGGCAGTAAGGCCGCTATCAAATGCGATACGATTATGCTCGATGATATCTCCGAAAGCGATACGATACCTTCCAATATCGTCTTGAACGATTCCAGTATCTTAGAACATGAAGCTAGCGTCTCGAAGATAAATCAAGATAAATTATTTTATTTGATGAGCAAGGGCCTAAGTGAAAATAAAGCTAAAGAGATGTTGATCATGGGCTTTATCGATGACTTTAAACGCGAATTACCCGTCGAATATGCTGTCGAATTAAATCGTTTATTGAAAAGTATTTAGAACTTAACGCATTTAGAAAATAGGTATATTTATATATCTTTTTTTTATAAAATAAATTTATTTGTATAAAGATAGATACTAATTTAAAAAAATATCCCCCTTTTTTAGGAAAATCTGTTCTTTGCAAAGATTGCAAATAAAGTGTATGTTTTCCCTAGAAAGGAGGAAAATATATGCACAATCTCGTCTATTTAATTGGTCGCCTAACGGAAGATCCTGAAATGCGCGAATACGAAGAAAATAAAAAAGTCTTGACGATCAACTTAGCCGTTCAGCGAAGTTTTAAAAATGAAAACGGCATCTATGATACGGATTTCATTCGCTGTATCCTTTGGAATGGCATTGCGAGTCGTACTAGTGAGTATTGTCATAAGGGCGATTTAATCGGCATCAAGGGACGTTTACAGACGCGAAAATATGAAAAAGATCAAGAAGTAAAATATATCACGGAAGTAATCGTCGATAAAGTTTCCTTTTTAGCTGGTAAAAAAGAAAAATTGACGGAAGAAGCTGACTAATAAATGTTGGCTTCTTTCATATATATTTTAATAGGTGATACTTGTGAAATATATAAAATATAGTTTAGTTGTCTTTCTCTGTCTTTTTTCTTTTTACTTCTCCGATCGGGCCATTTTATTTATCGAAAATCAAAGTCCCATTATGAAAACCATTCGTCAAAATAGTGCTTCTTTAAAGACGGATGCCGTCAATGCCATCATCGAAGGCAATACGATTATTCCCGGAAAAAATGGTCGGATTGTCAATGAACGGGAATCATATTTGAAGATGAATGACTTTGGCGCATTTAATGAAACATTTTATGTCTATGATGCCATAAAACCGGAGATATCGCTTTATGATAATCTCGATAAAATAATTATCGGTAGTTCGGATAATCAAAGTGTTGCCTTAATTATCGAAAGTGATGATTTAGCTACCTATTTAGACGATGAGGGCATCTTTTATAGCAAAATTATTTATATGGCTGATGAAGTAGAAGATGATCGCGATTATATCAATGGCAATGCTAATACGCGGGAATATGAAGATTTAAATTCTTTATTAAAGAGAAAGAAATTGAATAATAAAATATGTCTAATAGGTTATTCTAATCTATCTTTATGTAAAGAATATAAGTACTTTTTAGTAAGTCCAACTCTAACGATTTATAAAAGTAATTTAGCTAATGCTAAGAGTCAAATAAGTGGTGGCCAAATTATTCATTTGACCAAAGATTTGAGTTTATCCGAAGCTAAAGTTATCATCAATCAAATTCGCTATAAAGATTTAAACTTTGTCTATTTATCGACACTTATCGATGAAGAATAATTGCACTTTATAAGGCATTATGTTATAATTAACTCACTGATGTGCGCTTTTATTTTATAGAAATGGATTTGATTAAAGTGAGTAAAATTAGACTTTTTAGCCTTGGTGGGCTTAATGAAAATGGTAAAAATACCTATGTCGTCGATGTTGACGATAAAATATTTATTTTAGATTGTGGTTTAAAGTATGCCAATGATAGTATGTATGGCATCGATTATATAATTCCCAATTATCAATATTTAAAAGCTAATAAAGATAAAATTGTCGGCGTCTTTTTAACGCATGCACATCTCGAAAATATGGGTGGAATATTCGATTTAATTAACGAAATACCAACTATTAAAGTTTATTGTACAAAGTATACTAAAGAGTATCTATTACTCGAAGGTTTTGAAGAAAAAAATATTATTGAAATACAAGCGCATAAGAAGATAAACTTTGGTAAGATATCGGTATTTCCCATCAATGTATCACATTCTGTTCCCGATGCCGTAATGTATGTTATCAATACGCCTGATGGTTCAATTTGTTATACGGGAGACTTTTTGATCGATCCGGCTATGAGTGGAGCATATGGCATGGATTTGGGAAAAATTGCCTATGTTGGGAAGCAAGGGGTACTCTGTCTATTGAGCGAATCGAGTTTTTCGGAACATACGGGACACACGAGTCCACACCATCGGCTAACTGATTGGTTTAAAGATACGATTAATCATGCCGAGGGACGCGTTATTATAACGACATTACCCGTTCATTTACATACTATTCAAGAACTATTTGATGCTTCCAAAAATATGCACCGTAAAATTGTCATCATGGGTAAGCATTTGCAAAATATTATCAATATGGCTTTAAAAAATGGCTATTTAAATGTCGGTAAAGACATTATTGGCGATTTGAGTGATATCGAAAGTAATCGATCAATTCTATTAGTTTGTGATGATCGCGAAAAACCTTATATGAATATCGATCGCATCGTCAATGGCAATGATAAATTTATTAAAATGCGACCAACGGATACGATTATCTTTGCCGAACCGAAGTATGATGCTAATGAAAAAACCTTGGTTAAAATTCAAGATGAAATTGCCTATTTTGGCGCTACTAGTATCAATATTCCATCGACGAAGACCATCTTACATCATGCTTCGAAAGAAGATTTGATGATTATGTTAAATCTCTTAAAACCTAAATATTATATGCCCGTAAAAGGCGAATATCGACTCATGGTTAATAATGCGGATATTGCCGATGCTTTGGGTTATCCAGCAGCTAATATCTTATTAAAGCAAAATGGTGATGTCGTCGAGTTTGATGATGGTAAATTAAAGGATAAGTTCAACCATATAACGATCGATGATGTCTTGATCGATGGTAAATCGAGCGATGATGTCGGAGAATTAGTCATTAAAGATCGCGAAATGTTAAGCGAAAATGGCATTATGCTAATTTCGGCAACTCTCGATAAGGCGACGAAGAAGATCTTAGTGGGACCCGAAGTAACGACTAGAGGATTTATCTATGTCAAAGATTCGATGGAAATGATTGAGGAAATCAAAAAGATTTGTACCCAAATAATTGAAAATAATACGACAAAGACATATGTCGATTATAATCAAATAAAAAATGAAATTCGTGAAGAATTAAGTAAATATTTCTATCATGAAACGGAATCTAAACCAATGATTATTGCCGTTATTCAAGAAGTTTAAAGTGCCGAATTTTCGGCCTTTTTTCATGTTAAAAAAAATGCAACTGGGGGGGGTGCAATACAATAGAGAAAATGGAAAATAGGAGCAAAGATTGACATGAAAAAAGGAATAATAATAGCATTAATATTAATGAGTATAGGATTTGCATCCATAACAACATCACTAGTAATAAATGGAACAATAAAATATGGATATGATAGGGATGAATTTAATGTTATATTCAGTGAAGCAATACTTGATGGTGAAGTAAGAAGTGAAGATTTGATCGATAAAAGTACAAAGCAAAGCATTACATTTACTACCAAAGAATTAAGTAAACAAGGAGATCGAAGTATCTTAGAATATCAAGTAATGAATAATAGCAAACAATATGATGCTAGTGTAACAATCGATTGTAAAAGAGTAGATGAAAGTGGAAATGTTTCTGAAACTCAAACCAGTGAATATACAGAAATAATTCCAAGCCCAGAAAGTTTAACAGTGAAAGCTCAGGAGAGTCGAAAAGGGACAATAACTGTAGAACTTAAGAAAGTAAGTACTAAAGATATCGAAGAAAAATTTAAATGTAATTTAACTGTAAATCCAACAGAAAGAGAAGAAGAGGGAAAAACGTATATTGCTGAAGATTTATGTGAAAGTGTAGCAGTACCAAATTTAGGAACAGATGGAAAATTAATCCCAGTAACCATAGATGAAAAAGGGACAATAACAAAAGTAAATGCCGAAACCTCTGATTGGTATAATTATTGTGAAAAGAAATGGGCTAATGCAGTAATCTTAAATGATACAGAGACAGCACCTGCTGATGGTGAAACAATAGATATGAACAAAATAGAATCGATGTTTGTGTGGATACCAAAATATAAATATCGGTTATGGAATGTAAATGTAACAGAGCCATTATATAATGCCCATTCTATAGAGATTGTTTTTGATACAAAAGATACTGAAAATGTTGAAGGTGTATCGTGTAAAACACCTATGAATGATGATAATAGCCAAGGATTATCAGGAGATATAAAAGAGTGCTCAAATGGCGAATATATGACACATCCAGCCTTTATTTCATTTGATGTTGATGGCTTTTGGGTTGGTAAATTTGAAACAGGATATAAAGGTGCTAATAGTGCAGAAAATGCCAATCAAAGTACCGGTACATCAACTAATATAGTTGTTAAACCAGAAGAGTATTCATGGAGGGGGGCAAAAGTTAAAACTTTCTTTGAAGTTGCAAAAGGATATAACACAAATTTAGACTCCCATATGATGAAGAATACGGAATGGGGAGCAGTCGCGTATTTGTCTCACTCAATTTTTGGAACGAATAAAGAGATAACAATTAACAACAATAATCAATTTAAAACTGGATATGCTGCTTTACCATCGACAAACCAACAAACATATCCAGGTGAAAGTGGCGATGGGCCAGAATTTAATACAGCATGGAATACAGCAAATGGATTAACTGCTAGTACAACTGGTAATACAACTGGTGTTTATGACATGTCCGGAGGAACATGCGAATATATGGCTTCTTATGTTGCTAATGCATCAGCAATTACAACTAGTGGTTTTACTATTCAAGATTTAAGCAAAATAGATAGTAAATATTTAGATGTATACAATAAAGATAGCACTATAAGATTGTATTCTAATATGATATTAGGGGATGCTACTGGCGAAATGGGACCATTTAATTTACGGCCTATTGCCGGTATGAATGGTAGTAATAAAGGTATTAACTCATGGTATAACGATTATTCAGAATTTGTTGATGCATCATATCCTTGGTTTAATCGAGGAGGAAATTATTCACATGGCTATCTATCTGGACAGCTTAACTTTAATAGATATAATGGCGATGCCGTAGAACATGGCTTCCGTCTCGTCTTAGCCCCAACTATATAAGTCACATCGTTGACTTTTTCTTTTTGTAAACAAATAAAAAAGTAATATGTCAAAATAAATGTAAATAGATAAAATATTTACACAATTTGCTTTACCTTAAAAATGATACTGCTATAATTTTATTATAGGTGATGATATGAAAGATGGGAAAATGGGCATCGTT
>CANQFG010000011.1 GCA_947598395.1 uncultured Bacilli bacterium | reverse complement strand
AAGATAAAAACAAATAAAAAATCAAGTATTTATGCTACTTGAAGAACTATTTTTTATAAATATGTGATAAACTTGGGGCATTACGATGCAAGAAAGTGGCGTCTCCAAATTGGTAAGTGTTCGTCTAGAAAATATCTAATGGATAAAAAAAGATGTACAAATGATTAAAAAAATGGTAATATGAAGATATAGTAGAAAACTATGAGCTTTTAGGTTGACCAAAAGGTGCTTTTTTGGTATCATAATCGCGAAAAAAAGCTTAGTGGAGGAATGAAAAAAATGAGAGAAGAAGAAGTCTTAACTAATTTAACCGAAGAATTCGAATCTTTTATTACTCAAGTGAAGAACTATGAGGATAAATCTTATGATTCATCGGTTACTACTGACGACTGGTTAAACAATCATCAAAAAATAACGGATATAACTTTTGATGAGTATAATACTTTGCACCCTGGAAGTACGCAAGAGGAATATAATGCCTATAAGAGTGAACTGGAAAAAGAGGTAGTTGCGGGCAGTCAAGATTATCTCGATAATGCGGATAAAGGATTCGATAAGATTGAAGATTCGCTTAAAAAACTTGCCCATACGGAAGCTGCTATCGTCAAGAATATGATTGCCGAAATCAATGCCATGTTAGCTTTTTATGTCGCTCGGATAAATACTTTGAGAGTAAAACTTTCCAATGCCAAAGAAAAAGAAGATAAGAAGCGCTTTGCTGAAGAAATGCGCAAATTGGAGACGAAAGTATATTTCTTAAAGAATGCCAAAAAAGATGCTCGTAGCTTTGCTGATTTTATCAACAAGATGGATAATTATTATGCTTTAGATAATCATAATTTTAACTTTATTGCGGAAAATCAACAAAAGTTTGATAAATTGACAGCTGCCATGGAACGGATTAAAAATGATGTCAATTATATCAATGATGCCGATTTAACTATCGAAGCGACATTTAATAAGAATACTGGAAAATATGATGTAAAATGTACTTGTCTAGGTATTGAATCGGAAAAATTTGAACTTACGGAAGATGAACTCAAGAGTTCGCGTCTTCAAGATATCATCGATAAATTTACGGAAGAAGTTTCCAAGAAAACGGGCTTTGATCGCTTAAGTTTGAAATATGGCGCTGCCAACCTTATCAAGGATGGTCATTCGCTTGGAACGATTCGTGCTGATGATGCCGTAAAGGGAATCAATGCTTTGACGGCCAATGAGCCAACCGTAGATAAACCAAAGCAAACTCCAGCGGAGAATACGCCTGCTGAACCGGAAGTCGAACCAGAACAAGCTCCAACACCAACGGAGCCAGAACCAAATCCGGTTGAACCTACACCAGCCGAACCAACGCCACAACCTCCAGTAGCGGAACCAACACCGGAACCAGTTGTGGAAAATCCAACTGTTGCGACTCCAACGTCAAATCCGGTAAATAATGGCAATGAAAAGACGCCACAAGAGATGACGCGAATTATAAGCCATCGGAAATATCGGAAACAACAAAATACGCTAAGTGCTATTCACTTAGCTGGTGGACTTGCCACTGTTGCTGCTGTCGGTCTCATGAGTGTCGGTGCTCCAGTTGCCGTACCAGTTGCTGCCCTTCTTGGAACAGTCGGTGCATCGGCAGCCTATAGAGCTCAAAAGCAAATCAAATTAGCATGTATAAATCATACGATGCGCAAGATTGCCAAGAAGTTCGATTTGACATTTGTTGCTAACCCTGATTTGGAAACTGGTGAAGTATACTTCGTCAAAGAAATCGAAGGTCAACCACCAATAATTATCGACGATACGAATGCCAATACGATCGTTAAAGAGGGTACGACATTCACCCTCCAAGATGAATTGAATTATCGCTTTAAAAATGATATTCGTGGATTAGGCGAAAATTATACGAACGAACGCGAGAAGACGTACCGCAATCTTTCTAAGGTTACGGCGGGAAATCTTGGAGCAGCCTATGAAATTGTCGGTGGTTATCGCAAGCCAATTATCGAATCACAAGTCGAGGGCTTGGAAGAAGCCATCGGACGTATGCGGACGGAAAATTCTGAGGAACCAAGTGTCGTACCGGCAACGCCGCAAGATGTCGTAGCACCAACTCCTGAGCAAACAGTTGCCGCTCCCGCGGCGCCAGCAAATGAGCCAGTTCAAGGACCACAAGACGTCGTAACGACTCCTGAACAACCTGAGCAAACCGTTGCTGCACCGGAAGCTCCTGCTCCTGAACAATCGGTTACTACTCCGGAAGCACCAGCTGCAGAATCAATGTCGCAAGATGGAATTAATATTCGACCATTTGCAAGTGCTGAAGCTTTAGGACAAGCCTTGAGTGGCGAAGGTTTCGTTCCAACTGATGCGCGCACTACTGTCGAGACACCAACGCCCCAAGCTACTCAATATACTGATGAACAAATTAAAAATATGATTACGCTTTATGGCGAAGAAAATACATATGAAAATTTGATTGCTACTGATCCAGCATTAGCTACTGCTGAAACTAAAGAAAGAATAAGTCAACTCGCAGCTTCGCTTCAACCACAAGAAGCGCAAGCTACGATGAGCTTATAAGAATAGGAAGATGATAATATGATAGAGGTTGGTAATATTGTGACCCTAGAAAATGGGCTTGAATATCTATTACTCGAAGAATTAGAAAAAGAAGGACATAAATATGTCTATGCCGTTCGCGTCGTCGAAGATGATACGCCGACAGATGAATTCTTGATCTATGAAGCTATTACGACGGGTGATGAAGAATATCTTAAAAATGTCTCTGATAAAGCTTTATATGATGAATTGATCGAAGACTTTAAAGATATCGTTTCCGATAAAGTTATCAATGCTGAATTAGAAGATGATGATGAAGATAATGAAGTAGAAGAAGCTTAGGCTTCTTTTTTGTATAGAATTAGTAAAAAAGATAATAATAGTAGTGAGGAGAAAAATATGATGAAAAAATTATTAGCCGTATTACTATTGTTAGCTGTCTTTATTAGTGGTTGTTCCTTGATGGCCAGTGGACCTAAGGATGCTGTAACTAAATTTTTAAACAAATATAAGAATAATGATCAATCCGTTGTCAATGAATTAAATGATTATCTTAAGACGGAAGAACTAGATGAAGAGACGTTAGAGGATTATCGCGAGATTTACTTGAGACAATATAGCAATTTAAAATATGAAATTAAAGATGAAAAGATCGATGGGGATAAAGCGACGGTCGATGTACAAATAACGGTATATGATTACTATAAGACGAATGTCGAATCGGGCAATTACTTTACTGCTAATCAAGCCGATTTTGTCGATGATGATGGGGATATCGATTTTGTCAAATATTTTAAATATAAAGTCAAGAAGATGCTCGATACAACGGATACGGTCGATTATACTTTGACCCTTAATTTAAGTAAAAATGACGATAAGTGGGAGATTGAACCCCTTACGACGGAACAACTTACCAAATTACATGGAACGTATGAATACTAGTAATTTACTGGTATTTTTTTTGCGTTTAGGAATAAAATAATATGAATTAGCAATAATCGTTGACAAGTGCTAAAAAGTGATATATACTTTTATTAGCACTTGAAAAATAGCAGTGCTAGGAAGTGATGACATGGGCGAACGACAAGAAGCTTTATTAAAAGAAATCGTCGAGGTTTATATTCAAACATTTAAACCCGTAAGTTCCAAATCGTTAGTCGATAAATTTCATTGTTCATCGGCGACGATCCGCAATGACATGGCCTTGCTCGAAGATAAGGGCTTTATCGAAAAAGAACATACTTCGAGTGGACGCATTCCTTCGGAAAAGGGCTATAAATATTATGTCAATAATTTGATGCAACCCAAAGAACTAACTGGTGAAGATGTCTTGAAATTGCAGACGATTTTGTCCAATAATAACTTAGTAGTATCCGATGCTGTTACCAAATGTATGGAGATCATCAGCGATATTACGCATTATACAAGTGTCGTTATTGGACCATCAAAATCCCAAAATACGCTTAAACAAATCAGCATTATTCCCTTAGATAATGTCGATGAAAGCGATGCCGAGAAACGCGTCGTTGCCGTCTTGGTAACGAATCGAGGGTATGTCGAAAATAAGCAAGTCAATATTCCTGAAAATATCAATTTAAAGGAATTAATAAAGACGAGTGAGATCATCAATAAAGCACTTGTGGGAACGCCACTTGATAAAGTTTCGGAACGATTAGAATTGGAAATCAAGCCGAAGATTAAAGATATCATCGAACGCTACGAAGAGGTATGTCACTTTTTCTCCAATGCCTTTCAAGATTTTACGATGAATAATGCCGATGTCTTCTTCAGTGGCAAGACTAATATTCTCGATTTGCCAGAATATAATGAACCGGATAAAATTAAGGATATTATTGCCAAACTCGAAGATGTCGAACTCGTCAAACATATCGAAACGGGCGATGATAAGATCAATATCTATATTGGTGAAGAGACGGAATTTGATCCCGATGTCACCATTATCAAAACCCATTATCATGTCGGAAATGATGAAGGAACTTTGGCTATCATTGGTCCAAAGCGCATGGAATATGATAAAGTGGTAACCTTGTTGAATTTCTTAAAGAATTATATTGAGAAATAAAGAAAGAGGGACAGCATGAACGAAGATAAAAAAGTGATGCCGGAAGAAGAGACGAAGACGATTGAAGTTCCGGAGAAGAAAAAGAAAAAAGAGAAGACTAAGCATGAAGAAGAAATTCTTAAATTGACGGAAATGCTTGGAGCTGAAAAAGAAAAAAGTATGCGAATTCAAGCCGAGATGATGAATTTTAAGAAACGCAAAGAAGATGAGGTATTAAATATTCGCAAATATGCCAATGAAGATATTTTGAAATCCTTGTTGGCCATAAGTGATAACTTCGAACGCGCTTTGCTCATGGAAAATGATGAAAATCGCGAATTTTTGGCGGGATTTAAGATGATTCATACGAGCATTTTAAATATCTTAGAGGCCAATGATGTCAAAGAGATCGACTGCTTAAATCAAACTTTTGATCCAGCATTAGAACAGGCCGTTATTACGGAACATCATGATGATGTTGCCGAAAATCAAGTTTTAGAAGTCTTGCAAAAAGGCTATATGTATAAAGATCGCGTCTTACGCGTCGCGATGGTAAAAGTAAGTAATTAAAAAAGAGAGGAAAGATAGATATGAGTAAAATAATTGGAATTGACTTAGGAACAACGAATAGTTGTTTTGCAGTATTAGAGGGAGGTACGCCAACGGTTATTGCCAATGCCGAAGGCGATCGAACAACTCCTTCCGTATTTGCCAAAAGAGGGGATGAAGAACTTGTTGGTGCTTTAGCAAAACGCCAAGCTATTACGAATCCCGATAAGACGATTGCTTCCGTCAAAAGAAGCATGGGAACATCGAAAAAGTTTGATATCGATGGCAAGAAATATACACCAGAAGAGATCAGTGCGAAAATTTTGAGTAAGATTAAAAGAGATGCCGAAAGTTATCTTGGCGAACCGGTTACAAAGGCCGTTATTACGGTTCCTGCATACTTCAATGATGCTGAACGGCAAGCTACGAAAAATGCTGGTAAAATTGCCGGTTTAGAGGTCGAAAGAATTGTCAACGAACCGACAGCTGCAGCTTTGGCTTATGGCCTCGATAAACAAGATAAATTGCAAACTATCTTGGTCTATGACTTAGGTGGTGGTACTTTCGATGTATCCATCCTTGAATTAGGCGATGGCGTCTATGAAGTTAAGGCTACGAGTGGTAATAATCGTCTAGGTGGCGATGACTTCGATAAACGCGTCATGGATTATTTAGTTTCCGAAATTAAGAAGGAGACGAAAGCTGATGTCAGCGAAGATAAGATGGCTATGCAACGGGTCAAAGATGAAGCTGAAAAAGCCAAGAAGGATTTGTCTAACTCGACGACCACGACGATTTCTTTACCATTCATTGCCCAAGTTGATGGAGCTCCAGTAAACTTTGAAACGACTTTGACAAGAGCTAAATTCGAAGATTTGAATAAAGATTTATTCGATTCAACACTTGAATCGGTTCGCAAAGCCTTAAAGGATGCCAAATTGAGTGCTAGTGATATCGATCAAGTTGTCCTTGTTGGTGGTTCAACGCGAATTCCTTATATTCAAGATTTAGTCAAGAAAGAATTGGGCAAAGAGCCAAACAAGAGCGTTAACCCTGATGAAGTAGTTGCCATGGGTGCAGCTATTCAAGGTGGTGTCTTGACCGGTGAAGTCGACGATTTAGTCTTACTCGACGTAACACCATTATCTTTGGGTATTGAAACACTAGGAGACGTCATGACCGTCTTAATTCCACGGAATACGACGATTCCAACGAGTAAGAGTCAAGTATTCTCAACCGCTGCTGACAATCAACCAGCTGTCGATATCCATGTTCTTCAAGGTGAAAGACCAATGGCCGCTGATAATAAGACTTTAGGACGCTTCCAACTTACGGATATTCCACCAGCAAGACGTGGTGTTCCACAAATTGAAGTTACATTTGATATCGATGCCAATGGTATCGTCAATGTCAAAGCCAAAGATTTGGGAACGGGTAAGGAACAAAAGATTACGATTACTTCAAATACCAATTTGACGGATGAAGAAATCGATAAGATGATGAAAGAAGCGGAAGCCAATAAAGAAGCCGATGAAAAGCGCAAGGAAATGGCCGATGCTAAGAATGAAGCCGAACAAGCTATCTTTGCTTCCGAAGGGGCAATTCGCGATTTAGGCGATAAAGTAAGCGACGATGAGAAGAAGGAAATCGAAGAACTTACGAGTACCTTGAAGAGCAAGATGGAAAGTGGCGATCTCGAAAGCATTAAAGAAGCTACGAGTAAATTAAATGAAAAAGCTATGGCTTTAGCTGGTCGCGTTTACGAACAAGCCGCTGCTAATCAAGAAGCCAATAAAGAAAAAGCATCTAAGAATGACGATGAAGAAGAAGTAACGGATGCTGAATTTGTCGAAAAATAAAAATAAAGTTCTAGGTCGCTAGAACTTTTGCTTGTCGGGAGTGAATTTATGAAAAAATATAATAGCCGCAATGAAGTACCGGAAAAATATCGTTGGGATTTGACTTCTTTCTTTAAAGATGAGGAAGATTATGCCCAATCTTTTAAGGAAACGGAAGAGCTTATTTCCAAATTGGAAACCTTTAAGGGGTGTACCGAAGATGCAAACCGCCTCGAGGAATTTTTAAAGCTCGAAATCGCAGCTGTCTCCCAATGGGAAAATTTGTATGTCTATGCGAGTTTGGTCAACGATGAACTTTTGGGCAACTCTTCCCATATTGAACGGAAGAATAAGACCGAAAATCTCGGTGCACTTTTGACCCATAATACGAGCTTCTTTGCTCCCGAATTATTGGGTTTATCGCCGAGTGCTTATGCGAAGCTATTTACGGATAATCCCCATTTGGAGGCATATCGCCATGAACTCGATACCATCTATCGGGAAAAGGCGCATATCTTAAACGAACATGAGGAAAGTATCATTGCCGATTTAATCAATTCGATGGATCACTTTGCCGATATGTCTTCAACCCTTTTAAACGGGGAACATGATTATGGTAGAGTCAATGTCGATGGGCAAAGAGAGACGATTACACCGACAAATTATCGCCGGCTTTTAAAAAATAAAGATCGGCAATTCCGCAAGAAAGTCTATAATGCCTATAATAAAGTGATCGATCGGTATGGTTCCACTTCGGCAAGTTATTTAAATGCCTATATTAGCATGCAAAATACGGATGCGAAGATTCATAAATATGCCTCATCTTGGGAAGCATCCTTATTTAGTCATAATATGCCGAATGAAGTATATGAAACATTAGTTAAAACGACGGAAGAACATGTCGCTAGTTTGCAAAGATATTTTGAATTAAAACGGCAAATTTTGGGTTTAAAGGATTTACATGGTTATGATTTGTCCTTGGAACTCGTCGATGATAGTAAAGAATATTCGATTGAAGAGGCCCAAAGTTTGATTAAAGAGGCCCTAAAGCCTTTGGGAATGGAATATGGACATGCTATCGATAAAATTATCGATAAACGATATATCGACTATTGTCAATATCCTGGCAAATGTAGTGGTGGCTATTCATTTGCTACTCTCGATCAAGATTCGCGCATTCTCTTGAGTTTCAATGGCGATTTGAGTTCGGTTTCGACGATTGCTCATGAAATGGGCCATAATGTTCATCATCAATGGGTATCATCGCATAACCCCTTGCATTATCGCGATGTATCGAGTTTGGTAAGTGAAGTAGCATCACTTACTAACGAATGCTTGCTTTCGAGCTTCTTGGCCAACCATGGAGCAACTTTAAATGAACGCTTGGCTGGTATTGCCAATATCTTGGATGTCATTGTCTCCAATTTATTTGGAGCCGTTCGGGAAGGCAAGATGGAACAAGATATGTATGACTACGTTCAAAAGGGTGGCATAATAACGAAAGAATATATGGATAATTTGACGGTATCTTCGTTAAAGAAATACTATGGTTCAAAGCTTACTCTTGATAAATATAGCAAAAATTCGTGGGTTAGTCGCAGCCACTATTACATGCATTTTTATCTTTATAGTTATGCCCTTTGTATCAGTATTGCTACCTTTGTTGCCGATGGCATATTAAAAGGGGATAAAGAACTATTAAGTCGATATTTAAAATTCTTGCAAGCGGGAAGTAACGTTTGGCCAATTGATGCCTTTGCAATTTTGGGCATTGATTTGACGAGCAAAGAAGTCTATGAAGGCGCTATTCATTATTTTGATGAATTGGTTGCCAACTTGGCATCTTTAACGGGCCATGAGGAGGAATAAAAATGGCAGAAAGTAAAAGAGATTATTATGAGGTATTGGGCGTTAGCAAAAATGCCACGGATGAAGAGATCAAGCGGGCATTTCGGAAACTTGCCAAACAATATCATCCCGATATCAATAAGGAACCGGGAGCAGCCGAAAAATTTAAGGAAATTGGCGAAGCCTATGCCGTTTTAAGCGATGCGACGAAGCGGAAACAATATGACCAATTTGGCCATGCCGCCTTTGAACAAGGAGCTGGCGGTGGCTTTGGCGGTTTTGAAGGCTTCAATTTTGAAGATTTTGACTTAGGTAGCATCTTCGAACAAATGATGGGTGGCTCTTTTGGGGGCAGTTCCCGCAGGGGATCGCGCCGGAGTAAGGGTGCCGATAAACTCGTCAATTTGACGATTAGCTTTGATGAAGCGGTCTATGGCTGTGAAAAGGAATTTAAGATCAACATCGATGATGCCTGTCCCGAATGTGATGGCCATGGTGGTCATGGCGAAAAGACCTGTAGTGAATGTGGTGGCCGGGGCCGCGTCGTCAGTGAGCAACGGACGATGTTTGGCATCTTTCAATCGGAGACTACGTGTAGTACCTGCGGTGGCCGGGGCGTAACCTATAGCAGCAAATGCTCTAAATGTAATGGCAAGGGCATTATCAATCGCGATAAGACGATTAAACTCCGAGTTCCACGGGGCGTCGAAGATGGCGATACTATGCGTCTTGCTGGCAAAGGATCAGCAGGCATGAATGGGGGAGCCAGTGGTGATGTCTATGTCGAATTTAAAGTTTTGCCGCATGAGATCTTTCAACGAGAAGGAAGAGACGTCTATGTTCGCATTCCTCTAACGATTGCCGAAGCCGTCTTGGGCTGTAAAAAAGAAGTGCCAACCGTTCAAGGGACCATTGTTACGGAAATTCCTGCTGGTACTCAAAATGGCGATAAATTTAAATTCCGCAATAAGGGTGTCGATGATGAGAAGAGTGGTCGCAAGGGCGATGCATATGGTATTATCAATATCGTGATTCCGACGAAACTCGATTTGACCCAAAAGAAATTATTCAAACAATTAAAGGAAACGCGCTTGGATAAAGATGCTGAATTTACTAAATATCAAAAATATATCGATTAAAGGTGATGAACAATCATCTTTTTTTATGAAATTACTTAAAAAAGTGTGTTATACTAAAAGAAATACAGGAGGTTTTGTCGTGTGGGAAAGGTAAGTAATATCAAGGTTTTGTTGGCTTTAATACATGTCTTAGACCATTATAAAGCCATGATGACGGATTGGGAAAATATAGAAGATCATGACAAGGGCAAAGTAATCGCCAATTTTTATAAGATAAGTGAAGGCAAAAAAGTGCATGGTTTTAAAAAAGTTAAGAGATATTATCAAAAATATCAAGGTGATATAGCCAAAATAAAAGAATATACCGATCTAAGCAGTTTTTATAATGATTATCAAAAGAAGACATTAGATGATTTTTATCAATACTTTATCGATAATCGAGCTGAAATTGAAAATATTGTAAGTGTATTAAATCGCTTGCACGAATTGGGTTTAGAAAAATTGGAATTAGATGAAGAGAGCAATTTTACCGACTATGAATATTCGGTCAATGAAGAATATGAAAAAAATTATGATGTCAATTATGTGGTCAATATCGATATTATTCCGAATTATCAACGGCGGATTTGCTACCGCAGTACGTTTTCGCCATACTTAATCAATATCAATCGATTAGATGAAAAGGCGAAGATTACGCTTAATAGTTTGCTTTTTGATGTCGATTTATTGCCCGATACGGTCGATGGTCGAACGATTTTAGATGAGTTGAAAGCTTTAAAGGAACATGAACGCGATAACTGTTTAAAGATTCGGACGGCCGTCAATTTTGCCGTAGGCATCAAGGACTTCAATGAGGCCTTTGATTCCCTATATAAATGTCTTGCCCAATTGAATATTGCTAGTCAAGATGAGTTAAATAATATCCTCGAACATATCAAAGCCTATATCGAAATGTTGCGCGTCCATTATGTGACTTATGAGGCCAGTATAACACAAGGTGAAAGTCCGATTACTTCGGAATTGTTGGAAAAGGAAAGAGATCGTTTTTTGCAATTGCGTCTTTTCTCCTATTTAGATCGCGATTAAAAAAAATCATAGTTTTAAAGACTATGACTTTTTTAACTTTGAATTAATTTTATGCGCTTGCCTTTGGTTTCGATAACGCCATCTTCTCGTAAATTTTTAAGTTCGCGCATCATCGCGGAACGATCGATGGAAAGATAATCGGCAAGATCCGTTAGAGAAAATGGCAAATAGATGACACTGCTAATTTGCTTTTTTGATAAGGTATTGAAATAGGCCAAGAGTTTTTCTCTAATCGTCTTTTTGGTCAAGACTTCGATGCGTTCATTATATTCCTTCAATTTTTCACTCAATATTTGGAGCATATTATCGAGTAAGTGATTGTGATATTCACAATTCTTTTTACAGCGGTTGATCATGCGGTCATAATCGAAGAGTACAATTTCGGTTTCACTCGTCGATATGACATATAAATCTTCGGAATAACGTGCCGAGATATAGCCAAATATATCCCCTTCGCCGAGGCGCTCGATAATGGTTCGTGAACCATTGAAGTTATAGCGGATAACTTCGGCCGAGCCACTTAAAATGACGCCGACTTTGGTCGTATTGGCTACATTGGAAAGAATCGTCGTATCCTTCTTATACTTCAAATTTGCCGCTGCAAAGCAACTTAACATTTTTTTGACATTGTCGGGTTCGATGCCGTCAAATGCGGATAGGACCGCCATTTTCATCACCTTCTTTTTTCGATTTTTTAATTAATTTAATTATAATACGTAAATGTTGCAAATGCAACTTTAAAAAAGAAAATGGCAAATGCTATAATGGGCATATAAAGTAGAGGAGAGGTAAAATGAAAGTTATTAAAAGAGATGGTCATATCGTTGATTATGACAAAGAAAAAATCATGATAGCTATTGGCAAAGCAAATGCCGAAGTTGCTGAAGATGAACAAGCAAGTGAAGCAGAGATAAAGAAGATAATCAAGTATATCGAAAGTTTAAATAAAAAGCGCATCTTAGTTGAAGATATTCAAGATATTATCGAAATGAAGCTCATGGAAGCTAAAAAATATAATCTTGCCAAACATTATATTGTCTATCGCTATAACCGAGCTTTAGTTAGAAAGAGTAATACTACCGATGAAAGTATTCTCAGTTTGATTAGAAATGAAAATAAGGAATTAAATGAAGAAAATTCCAACAAAAATACGCGTTTAGCTAGTACGCAAAGAGATTATATTGCTGGTGAAGTATCTAAGGATTTGACGCGAAGAATTCTCTTGCCAGAAAAAATTAGCAAAGCCCATGATGAAGGTGTCTTACACTTCCATGATATGGATTATTTTATTCAACCAATATTTAATTGTTGTTTGATCAATATCAAAGATATGCTCGATAATGGAACGGTTATGAATGGCAAATTGATCGAATCTCCTAAGAGTTTCCAAGTTGCTTGTACGGTTGTTACCCAAATAATTGCGGCTGTAGCTTCGAACCAATATGGTGGTCAATCCGTTGAAGTCAAACATTTAGGAAAATACTTACGTCTTTCACATGATAAAATTGAAAAGCGGATTAAGAAGACGGTTGGCAAAGATTTGAGCCCTGAACTCATTAAGAAGTTAGCTGATGAAGAGACTAAGAAAGAACTTGCCAGTGGTGTTCAAACTATTCAATATCAAATCAATACTTTAATGACGACGAATGGCCAATCGCCTTTCGTAACTCTATTCTTAAATCTCGAAGAAAACGATCCATATATTGAAGAAAATGCCATGATTATCGAAGAGATTATTCGGCAACGCTATGAAGGCATTAAAAATGAAAAAGGTGTCTATATTACACCGGCTTTCCCTAAACTTGTCTATGTCCTCGATGAACATAATTGCTTAAAAGGTGGCAAATATGATTATTTGACCAAATTAGCTATTAAATGTAGTGCTAAGAGAATGTATCCGGATTATATTTCGGCTAAAAAGATGCGGGAAAATTACGAAGGTAATGTCTTCTCACCAATGGGTTGTCGGTCATTCTTATCCCCTTGGAAAGATGAAAATGGCAACTATAAATTTGAAGGGCGCTTTAATCAAGGTGTCGTTTCCATCAATCTACCACAAATTGGCATTATTGCCGATGGCGATGAAGAAAAATTCTGGCAATTATTTGATGAACGTTTAGATTTATGCCATGAAGCTTTGATGTGTCGGCATCATGCCTTATTGGGTGTAACTTCCGATATATCGCCAGTTCATTGGCAATATGGCGCCATCGCTCGGTTAGGCAAGGGTGAAAAGATCGATCCATTCTTAAAAAATGGCTATTCGACATTATCTTTAGGTTACATTGGTTTATATGAACTTACGAAATTGATGAAAGGGGTATCTCATACCGATCCTAAAGGAACGGAATTTGCTACGCGCGTCATGCAACATATGAAAGATAAATGTGCGGAATGGAAAGCGGAAAGTGGTTTAGGTTTTGCCCTTTATGGAACGCCAGCGGAAAGTCTTTGCTATCGCTTTGCGCGGATTGACCTCGAACGCTTTGGCAAGATCAAAGATGTTACCGATAAGGGATACTATACTAATTCATATCATGTCGATGTTCGCGAAAAAATTGATGCCTTCACCAAATTGGGCTTTGAAGCTAATTTGCAAAAATTGTCGACGGGTGGTGCGATTTCCTATGTCGAAGTACCAAATATGCAACACAATCTCGATGCGATGGAAGAAGTCGTCAAGTTTATCTATGAAAATGTTCAATATGGTGAATTCAATACGAAATCCGATTATTGCCATGTCTGTGGTTTCGATGGCGAAATCAAATTAAATAAAGATCTTCAATGGGAATGCCCAAATTGTGGCAACCATGATAAAACGAAGATGAATGTTACCCGCCGTACTTGTGGTTACTTAGGAGAAAATTTCTGGAATGAAGGTAAGACGAAGGAGATTGGCCAACGGGTAACACACCTATAAGAGGTCTTTTATGAATTACCTTGAAATAAAAAAATATGACATTTCTAATGGACCAGGTGTTCGGATATCCTTATTTGTTTCGGGTTGTACGCATCATTGTCAAGGATGCTTCAACCCCGAATCATGGGATTTCAATGCCGGTAAACCTTTTACCGAAGAAACTGAACAAGAGATCATTGAACTTTTAAAGCCGGATTATATTCATGGTTTGACCCTCTTAGGAGGCGAGCCATTTGAACCGGGCAATCAACAAGCTTTATTAAATCTCGTCAAAAAGGTTAAGGAAGTTTATCCAAAAAAAGACATTTGGGCTTTCTCAGGCTATCTATTCGATAAACAAATTATGGATGTCATGGCTCAAAAATATGATTTTACTAAAGAATTTATCAAATATATCGATGTTTTAGTTGATGGGGAATTTCACGAAGAGGAAAAAGATTTATCGATCGTCTTTCGTGGTAGCCGCAATCAAAGAATTATCGATGTTCCAAAATCCTTAAAGAAAAAAGAAGTAGTATTGCATGAAAAAGATGCCATACGTTTAGGAGGTGCACCATGGAAAAAAGGCGCGGATTTGAAGTAGCTAAAGGATGGGAAGATAAAGGTATTAATATTCCCGTTCGTAAGACTAAGCATAGTGCTGGTTATGATGTCGAAGCAGCTGAAGATACGATTATTCCGCCATTTAAAAGTGGATCTAAACCAACTTTAGTTCATACGGGACTTAAAGCTTACTGTCAAGATGACGAATGGTTTTTGTTAGCTAATCGTTCGGGAGGCCCTGCTAAAAAGAATTTAGTTTTAGCCAATGGTATTGGCATTGTCGATGCCGATTATTATGGCAATCCCGATAATGACGGCGAATTTATGTATGCCTTTTATAATATTGGTTCCGAACCAGTAGAAATAAAGAAAGGCGAAAGAATTGGCCAAGTTGTATTTCAAAAATTCTTAATTGTCGATAATGATATTACTACTGATGAAACTAGAAAAGGTGGATTTGGATCTACCGGTAAGTAATAATAAAAATAAAAGTTTATTTGGCACCGAAAATTCGGTGTTTTTTTGTTGAAAAAATGCAACTGGGGGGGGTGCAATACAATAGAGAAAATGGAAAATAGGAGCAGCGATCGACATGAAAAAAAGATGGATACTAGTAACTATATTATTTCTTAGTATTGGATTTGCATCCGTAACAGCAGTCTTAACGATAACAGGAAAAGTAAATATAAACTTTGATGAAGAAGATTATCAAGTATATTTTTCTGATGCCTATTTAGATGATGTAAGGCATATGGAATTTATTGATGATACGAGAAAGAAAATAACATTCACAACTAATGCCTTAAGTTCTGTAGGTGATACAAGTATCTTAAAGTATGAAGTAACGAATAATAGTAAACAATATGATGCGGAAGTCAGTGTCGAATGTACTCCAAACGATACTGAATATTATCGAGTAAATAATAGTTTAACTGATAGAATAAATGCCCAAAGTCGAGAAAGTGGAACGATAACCATTAAGTTAAAGAAAGTTGTGTTAGAGGAAACAGAAGAAACATTTGAATGTGATCTAACAATAAATGCCACATCAAGAGAAGATATACCAGAACCATTGTTATGTGAAAATGAAAAAAATCATATATGGGAATTTGATTATACAGGAGGAGAACAAGAATTTATACCTGACTGTGCAGGATCATATAAATTAGAAGTATGGGGAGCACAAGGAGGATTTAAATGCCAGTTTAGGAAATGATGGCTGGCAAGGTTATGGTGGCTATGCTGTAGGAAATGTAACATTAGAAGTTAATCAACGGTTATATATTAATGTTGGAGGACAAGGCGAAAGTTACACTGGAGTAGGAGAAATAAAAAACCGGAATTATAAAGGCGGTTATAATGGTGGTGGACTTGGCGTATCCGAAATTCAATATGCCTTTGGCGGAGGTGGAGCTACACATATCGCTTTAGAACATGGGTTGCTAAGTGAGTTTGAGAGTAAACAAGAAAAACTTTTAATTGTTGCCGGCGGAGGCGGTGGAAATGGTGATGTCAAAGTTCGTTATGGTGGTTCCGGAGGTGGTTATCATGGCACATCAGGTAAAAATACTATTCAACCTGGTGTAAATTATTATGGAACAGGTGGAACGCAAGAATCTGGCGGAAATGATGCAGGTATACCAGACGAACAAGGTTTAGGAAGCTTTGGTGTTGGAGGAAATTCTTATTTTAATGGATGCAGAGAAAGTGGCGCTCAAAAAGGTTGTGGTGGTGCTGGAGGCGGCGGAGGCTATTACGGTGGCGGAGGTAGTTCGCGCGGACATGCCGGTGCCGGTGGTGGCTCTGGCTATATCGGAAATAATCTATTAAGCGAAAAATTCATGTATTGCTATAATTGTGAACAAAATGATGAAGATAGTACAAGAACGTATACTACTGAAAGTGTAAGTGCTGATGCTATAAGTAATACTGCCAAACAAGGAAATGGTTATGCCAAAATTACATATTTGGGAAAATAAAAAACTTGCCAAGCAAGAGTAAATTTAATATAATGAATGTAGGAGGACTTAAGTCAATTAAGTCGCCTAGTTTATTAGACTACCTTAAAAGGTAGCTTTTTCTTATATTAGTCCTACGATGTAGGCAGCTAATATAAGAATAATAGTTAAAAGACAAAGAATTGTAATGTTCTTCATCTAAACCACCTCCAGTATTAACAGGATTAAAAATTTTAGTCAACCGACCCCCTGAAAATAATGGCAACTACTAAACTCAGTGGTCCTCCTGAGGGTAATATTATAGATGGTAAAAAATAAAAGGAAATAGACCTGACAAAATAAGACAAAAGATATCAAAATAATTCATTTTGCGCCTGCATTTCGGCGCTTTTTTTATGCAACTGGGGGGGGTGCGATACATTGAAGATAGAGAAAAAATAGGAGCAAAATGAACATGAAAAAAGTGATTTTGGGAATATTAATCGGACTATCTTTAAGTACTATAAGTGTCGTAGCAATAAGCTTATGTAATGCCAAAGATATTGAATATAAAGCAAGTGATACAAAGTGGGACGTCGATACTGTTGAAGATGCTTTAAATGACTTATATAAAAATAATGGAAATGAATTTACTTCAGAAATTTGTAAACTTCTTGAATCATATACTTTTGAATATTCATATATAGGTAAAGTTCAAGAATTTACAGCTTTTTGTGCCGGTAAATATAAAATAGAGCTATGGGGAGCAAGAGGAGGCTCGGCATTATTGGACGATCGTTTAACCAATTCATATGCTTATGGAGCATATACGGCTGGTAATATTCATTTAGAAGCTGGTACAAAATTTTATATTTATGTTGGTGGAGCAGGTAATAACGGGAGACACGGTGTATCTACCGGCGGTTGGAATGGTGGAGGTAATGGTTCATCAGATGATACTGATGATAGTGGTACTGAGGCTGGTGGAGCTGGAGGCGGAGCCACTGATATACGTTTTGTTGATGGAGAATGGAATAATTTTGATTCACTAAAATCACGGATTATGGTAGCTGGAGGCGGAGGAGGAGGATCATTTAATTATGCGGTTGGTCCTGCCGGTGGTTTAATAGCTCCAACACTTTTTGGAGCAACGATAGGTGGAAGTCAAACCTCTGGATATGCGTTTGGTTATGGACAAGCTGGTATAGGTGTTGCTGCTGGTGATGGAGTTGGTGGAGGCGGCGGTGGCTATTATGGTGGCACTGCTCGAAATGCTAATGGTCAATCAAGTGGTGCTGGCGGATCATCATTCATATCCGGTCATGAAGGATGTGATGCCATTTTAAAAGAATCAACTCAAGGTAATATAAAACACTCCGGTCAAGCCAATCATTATTCTAATTATATTTTTACAGATACCATTATGGTAGATGGACAAGGTTATAAATGGACCACAGTTCAAGGTAATTATACTGGAATGCCCACCTTTGATGGAAAAAGCAATATGAGTGGTAATAACAATAATGGCTATGCCAAGATAACTTATTTGGGCCAATAAGATTTAGAATTCATTTTACACCGAAAACCGGTGTTTTTTTATGGTAGAGAATGAAATTTTAAATATAACATAAAAATTCTCTATGACGAAATTCTTTGCAAATGCAAGGAATTTCGTCATAGAAATATTGACATAAATTAAAATAAAGTATAAAATTTTAATAGAAAGTGGAGTAAATATTATGGAAATAAAGCGCGATTATTACTTAGAACAATTAAAAGCAAGGGAAAATAATGGTTTGATAAAAATTATAACGGGACTTAAAAAAAGTGGTAAATCATACTTATTATTTAATTTGTTTTATGATTATTTAATCGAAAAAGGAATAGATAATTCTCATATTATTGCCATAGCTTTGGACGATTTAACAAATGAAAAATTACGAAATCCTTATGAGATGCTTAACTATTTAAAAGATTGTATTAAAGATAATGAATTATACTATATATTTTTAGATGAAATTCAATATTTAGAACGATTTGAAGAAGTCTTAAATAGTTTATTGCATATTAAAAATGTCGATGTCTATGTAACGGGTAGTAATTCTAAATTGTTATCAAAAGATGTTATTACTGAGTTTAGAGGTCGTGGTGACGAGATAAAAGTGTATCCATTATCCTTTAAAGAATTTTTTTCGGTATATGATGGAACAGTCGATGAAGCATGGGATGATTACTTTAATTATGGTGGTATGCCATTAGTTCTTGCCTATAAAGATTCTTCTAAAAAAGCAGATTATTTGAAAGGCTTATTTGATAAAGTATATGTTTCAGATATATTAGAAAGACATAATATAAAAAATAAAGCTGAGTTAGATGAGTTATTAGATATACTTTCTTCTGATATTGGTTCTTTGACTAATCCTTTAAAACTTTCAAAAGTATTTTCTAGTACAAAGGGAAGTAAGATAAGTGATAAGACAATAAATAGATATATTGAATATTTAGAAGATGCTTTTTTATTAAGTAAGGTACAAAGATTTGATATAAAAGGGAAAAAATATATTAACTCACCATATAAATATTATTTTGAAGATATTGGTCTTCGAAATGCCCGATTAAATTTTCGACAAGTAGAAGAAAATCATGTTATGGAAAACATAATTTACAATGAATTAAAAGTTAGAGGGTATTCAGTAGATATCGGAATTGTCAACGTTAACGATTATAATAAAAAAGGAAAGAGAATTTTAAAAAATTATGAAGTTGATTTTATAGCATCAAAGGGAAATAATAAATATTATATTCAATCTGCATTTTCAATTGACAACATAAACAAATTAGAGCAAGAAACTAACTCATTAAACAATATTAAAGATTCCTTTAAAAAGATCGTAATAGTGAGAAATAATATTAAACCACGTAAAGATGAAAATGGTATTACTACAATGGGAATATATAATTTTCTCTTAGAAGATAATAGTTTAGATTTATAGAAGTAATTTTTAACATATTTTGTATAATATGTTAAAAAAATGGCAAAAATTTAACATATCCCTTGTATATGTAAAAAAATAATATAATATTAATATATAAGGAGATGACTGATTATGAAGTTATTGCCATTTAATGAATATGATTTAAAAACATTTCGAATACTCGAAGCATTAAACAAGGCTTCAAGATCACTTGCTGAATTAAAGGGCTTTGCTAATTCAATTCCAAATAAAACTATTCTAATTAATGCTATAACGATCAATGAAGCAAAGGATAGTAGCGCTATAGAGAATATTGTAACGACACATGATAGTATTTATAAAGTATTGACAGAAAGTGGCTTTAAAGATGAATCAGCTAAAGAAGTTGTTGATTATCGAAGTGCTATTTGGCGGGGATATGAAATTATAAAAGAAAAGGGATTTATTTCAATTAATGTTTTAGTAGAACTTCAAGGAATGATCGAACATAATAATGCTGGTATAAGAAAAAATCCCGGTACTAAATTAGTCAATAGTAAGACAGGAGAAGTAATTTATACGCCCCCACAAGACGAAAAAGAAATTAAAGATTTACTTAAAAATCTTGAAGATTATATCAATGACAATGAAGATGAAGTTGATCCATTAATTAAAATGGCTTTAATTCATTATCAATTTGAATCTATTCATCCATTTTATGATGGAAATGGTAGGACAGGTAGAATATTAAATGTTTTATATCTAGTATTAAATAATCTTTTAGATAGTCCAATTCTCTATTTGAGTAATTATATTAATAAAAATAAAGATCAATATTATAAATTATTTACGGAGTTTAGAGAAAATAATAATTATGAAGATTGGATTATATATATTTTAAAAGGAATTGAAGAAACCTCTAAAAATACCATTGAATTAATTAAACAAATTCAAAAAGAAATGGAATCTTATAAAGAAGAATTTATGATGAAATTACCTAAAATATATTCTGATGAACTATTAGATTCCTTATTCTTTGAAGTTTATACGCGTATTAATTATATTGAAAATAGATGTGACGTAACGAGACAAACAGCTACTACATATTTAAATAGTCTAGTAGAGGCTGGATTACTTGAACTTGAAAAAGTAGGAAGAGAAAGTATTTATAAGAATACAAGATTAATTGAGTTATTAAGTAAATTTTAAAGAAAAAATATAGATTGGCACCGAAATCTCGGTGTTTTTTTGGGTGTAATCTAAGTGAATAAATTTAAAAATGTATATTGTCAAACAAATGTTCATGTTATATAATGTAACTATCATGGAGGTTAAAAAATGCAAGAAGGTAATATTATTTTATATGAAACTGAAGATGGGAAAATAAATATAGATGTTGTTTTAAAAGATGAAACAATATGGCTTACTCAAAAAAATATGGCTGAATTATTTGATGTAAATATCCCTGCGATTTCTAAACATTTAAATAATATCTATGAAGAGAAAGAATTGCAAAAAAATTCAACTATTTCCAAAATGGAAATAGTTCAAAAAGAAGGTAATCGCAATATTAAGAGAAATATAGAATTCTATAATTTAGATGCTATAATTGCCGTAGGATATCGAGTAAACTCTAAAAAGGCAACGCAATTTAGAATATGGGCTACTAATGTTTTAAAAGATTATATTATTAAAGGTTTTAAAATAGATGTAGAAAGAATGAAAAATGGTCCTAAATTTGGTAAAGACTATTATGATGAGTTAATTGAAACTATTAAGGAAATTCGGTTAAGTGAAAGAAGACTATATCAAAAAATAACTGATTTATTTGAAAGTACGAGTATTGATTACAATAAAGATTCTGAAGAAGCATATACGTTTTTTAAAATTGTTCAAAATAAACTTCATTATGCTATATCTGGTCATACGGCAGCAGAGCTTATCTATGAAAGAGTAGATGCCAATAAGGAACATCTTGGACTTACCAATTGGAAGCATTCTCCAAATGGGAAAATTATGAAATATGATATAAGTATTGCTAAAAATTATTTAAATGATCAAGAAATAAAAAAATTAGAAAATTTGACAACTTTATTTTTAGACTATGCCGAAGATATGGCAAATGAACATAATCTAATGACAATGCAAAAATGGATTGAGGCAACGGATGATCTATTAAAATTCCGCAAGAAGAAAGTTCTAACAAATTTTGGTAGTATTTCTCATAAACAAGCATTAGAAAAAGCTAATGAGGAATATGAAAAATTTAGAATCAAACAAGATCAAAATTATATATCATCAATGGATGAATTATATGAAAGATATTTAGAAGAAAATAAAAATATAGATTAGTAAAATACTAATGTAATGACTATGTCAAGATAATTTTATAGGTCAATAAAATAGAAGTGGAAAGTTCATTTTGCGCTGAAATCTCAGCACTTTTTTGCTGCAACTGGGGGGGGTGCGATACATTGAAGATAGAGAAAAAATAGGAGCAAAATGAACATGAAGAAAGTAATTTTGGGAATATTAATCGGACTATCTTTAAGTACTATAAGTGTCGTAGCAATAAGCTTATGTAATGCCAAAGATATTGAATATAAAGCAAGTGATACCAATTGGGATGTCGATACGGTAGAAGATGCTTTAAATGATTTATATAATGAAAATAGTTGTGATGTAAATGAAGAATTTTTGACATATTTAAAAAAACATCCATTTACTTTTCCTTATGTGGGAGAAAGTATAGAATATGATGTACCATTTTCGGGTACTTACCTAATTGAGTTATGGGGAGCAGATGATGGTAGTGCCAATGGCTCTACAACTTCACAAGGGCAAGGTGGTTATGTTAGTGGTGAAATCAAGCTAAAAAATAACCAAATTTTATACATTTACGTTGGTGGTGCGGGTGGAGCTAACCAGAATTCTTACACAGGTGGCAAAGGTGGATGGAATGGTGGAGCCACAGCACCAAATAGTTATTTTAAGAATGCTGGTAGCACTGTTGGAGCCGGAGGCGGTGGAGCTACTGATATTCGACTTGTTGGTGGCGAATGGAATGAATTCGAATCTTTAAAATCGCGGATTATGGTAGCCGGAGGCGGAGGAGGAGCAATTACATTGTCGAGTAATAAAGCAGGATCCGCTGGAGGTCTTGTAGGGTACAATGGTAATCATGTGCACACTGGCTATGGTGGTGCGCAAACGGAAGGTGGAGCATGCTATAGCAGTTCCAATTTAACAACTTCTAACTGTCAAGGTAGTTTTGGCTATGCTAATTCTATACCATACTATTCATCGAGATATCCTAATACTGGAGCTGGAGGCGGCGGTGGGTACTATGGTGGTGGAAGTGGCCCATCAGCTGTTGGTGCAAACAATGGTGGTTTAGGTGGAGGTGGTTCTTCATTTATCTCTGGCCACGATGGATGCAATGCCATTTTAGCTGAATCGACAGAAAGTGATATAAAGCATTCGAGCGATTCAAAACATTATTCCAATTTAGTATTTACTAATACGAAAATGATCGATGGAGAAGGTTATGAATGGACAAATGTTAAAGGAGAAGTGGTCGGCTTACCAGAACCAGATATTGAAACAAATGGCAATGGATTTGCCAAGATAACCTATATAGGTCAATAAAAACAAATTAAAAAAAGTAAATTTTACATAATGAAGAAGTCTTAATCAAATTGGACCTTCTAATCGATTTAGACTAACGCTGCTTAGTCTTTTTTTGTATGTCTACATATAGTAATACCTCTACAACAAATCAGTTCACTATCACGCTAAAAAACGGCGACTGGGGGGGGGTGCGATACGATGACAATGATATGAAAATAGAGGAGATTATGAACATGAAAAAAGGAATAATAATCGCACTCATTATGTTGAGTGTTGGCTTTGCAGTCGTATCGACATCACTGGCTGTTTCGGGAAATATCAAATTAGGATTCCACGAAGAAGACTATGAGATTTATTTTTCGAAGGCGATAGTCGATGGCAAAGACAAGAGCCAAGATATAATTGATAAAGCTACAAGAAAGAAAATTACTTATGAAACGAGCGAACTTAAATCCATTGGCGATAAATCAGTTCTTGACTTTGAAGTAACCAATAATAGTAAACAATATGATGCTGAAGTAACTATTAATTGTGTGCCAACAGATGCAGATACAATTAGTGAGTATGTTACTATAAAAAATAGTATGCCATTAACGACGATTAAAGCTCAAAAACGTGGAACGGGAACGATAACCGTTGAATTAAAAAAATCGAGTATTGAAACTATTTCTGCAAATTTCTCTTGTACAATAACCGCAACGGCAACGGAAAGAGAAAAGCAACCGGAAGTTTTGCTTGCTGAAAATAGTTGTGAAAATATAGCTATTCCAACGCTTGATGAAGGAAACAAGTTGATCCCCGTCACTATTAGCGATAATGGGACAATAACAAAGGTAAGTAAAGATAATTCTGAATGGTATAACTATTGTGAAAAGAAGTGGGCTAATGCAGTCATCTTAAAAGATGAAGAAGATGCTCCTGATGATAATCAAACGATAGATATGGCAAAAATTGAATCAATGTTTGTCTGGATTCCAAAATACAAGTATAGATTGTGGAATGTTGAGACAAAAAATACTAATGTTGGGGTTCATACTATCGATATAGAATTCGATACCGAAGATACTATTGATGAAGATGGTGTATCATGTGCAACTCCTAAAAATAGCGGAGTTACCGGAAATTGTAATGATGGCGAATATATGACCCACCCAGCGTTCTTGGCTTTTGGTGGCGATGGCTTTTGGATTGGTAAGTTTGAAGTAGGATATAAAGATGCAACTGATACCAATCATGCCCAAGTAAATAGTAGTGATTATACTAAAATAATCATAAAACCGGAAGCTTATTCTTGGCGAAACAACACGGTAAAGAATATGTTTACTGCTGCAAAAGACTATAGTACAAATTTAGGATCACATATGTTAAAAAATACTGAGTGGGGAGCAGTAGCATATTTAAGTCACTCAATATTTGGAATAAATAAAGAAGTAACCATAAATAATAATAACAAATATAAGACTGGCTACGCTGCCTTACCAGAAACTGATCAAAGTAAAATGCCAGGTACTTATGGAGATGGAGCAAATTATAATACAGCATGGAACACAACAAATGGTTTTACGGCCAGTACCACGGGAAATATCACGGGAGTTTATGATATGTCAGGTGGTGCCTGGGAGTATATGGCAGCTTATGTAGCTGAAAATCCAAAGAATAGTGGATTCCAAGCTGATGAGTTAAGCGCTTTAGAAGCGAAATTTGTCGATGTTTATGATAAGTCAAGTACTATAAATTCATATGAAAAGATGATCCTTGGTGATGCTACCGGAGAAATGGGACCATTTAGTAATTATCAAGATGGAGACGGCGTAAGTAGATGGCACAATTTATGGTACGCCGACTATTCCCATTTCGCTGACGCGTCGTACCCTTGGTTCACTCGAGGCGGCCATTTCAGTAACGGAGTTATAGCCGGACAGTTCTACTTCCATAGGCACACTGGTGCTGTCGATGGAGGCGATGGCTTCCGCCTCGCGCTTGCGTTCCCCGTCGAGAATTAAGCGAGGATACGAGGTTAATTCCTAACTCGTTTGCTTGAAGAAAAGTCCTTCCCGCCCTCTTTTTTTAGGCGGGAAGGACACCCAGAATTATGGCATTTATGTTAAATGATATAAATGTAGGTTATAAGTTGTCAAATAGTTACTCTTACGACTCTTTTACGCCGACAATTCCAATTTCGCTGACGCGTCGTACCCTTGGTTCAATCGAGGCGGCAATTTCAGTAACGGAGTTATAGCCGGACAGTTCAACTTCAATAGGAACACTGGTGCTGTCAATGGAGGCAATGGCTTCCGCCTCGCGCTTGCGTTCCCCGTACTAAAATGTATAAGATTTAAGAAATTTAGATCTTCGTTAAATAATAAGTTCAAGGACTTAATGATTAATGTATATTTTAGAAACTTATGACCTCTCTATTAATTGATATATTAATAGATAAAAATTTAAATAGAATTATTTTAGTGAGTAAAAAGTAATTTTGAAAATTAGAATGTTCGGAAGAAGCAGTACTTTTATTTTATAGGGAGTACTGTTTTTTTTAAACTAAATTTATATTCTCAATTTGGCAGTTGTACAAAAAATAGCATTTACACCTTAATCTCATTGCTACACACATATAGTTAAGGAACACTCCCATGCAACTGTCAAATTGGGGATATAAAAGATAAGAAGGAGTTGGATTTATGAGTAAAATATATGAAAGGTATAAGGAATTAAAGGGACGTGATCCCGATAAGATGTATTTATTTAAATGTGGGAAGTTTTATATCTTCTTGGATGAAGATTGTGAGAAGATCAATGAATATATCGTCTTAAAGAAAGTTAGTTTTTGTAAAGATGTCTTAAAATGTGGTTTTCCTGTTAATGCCCTGGAAGATTATATGCGGGTATTTAATAATCATCACTTAAATATTGAAATAATCGATCATGTCGAAGATGTGAAGACTAATCTGGAAGCTTTACTTAAGTTAATTCGCAAGATCGATATTGAAAATATCACGCCGATGGAAGCCATGGTTAAATTAAAGGAGATAAAGGAGTTAGTCGATGAAGAGAGAAGTTGAAGATTTAACGATCTATCAAAAGTATATCGAACTCATATATTATACCGAGATGATTACGGAAAAATATCCGCGATATACGCGAATGGGCATTGTCAATGAAATTAAAAATGCAACTTATGATGGCATGAAGGAAATATTAGTAGCTTATCGCATATACGAAAAGGGCAGTAAACTCGAAGCATTGAATAAATTGGATATCAATATGAAGATGTTAAAGGTAATGATTCGCATATCCTATAGAAAGAAATATATCAATATCAAGAATTATGAAGCCTGGAGTCGAAAGTTAAATGATATCGGTAGTTTACTGGGAGGTTGGATTAATTCGTGTGTAAGACTATAAAGTCCTGCTTTGATGAACTCTTGACTTTTGATAAATTATTGGCTGCCCATCGCCGGGCTAGTTTGGGAAAACGGAGCAAAAAAGAAGTTATTTTGTTTGATATGGACTTAGAGACGAATTTAATTCGAATATATAATGATTTAAAAGAGGAAAAATATAGCTTTGGCGAATATCGCGAGTTTATCGTCTATGAGCCGAAGATGCGCATTATAAAATCCTTGCCTTATCGCGATCGAGTCGTCCATCAATGGTATGTCGAAGAATTTATTAAGCCATATTTTTATCCGCGCTTTACCCAAGATACCTGTGCTTGTCTTGAAAATCGAGGAACGCATTATGCGGCTAAGAAAACCCAAGGTGTTATGCGCAAGATGAAGCGGATGAATCCATCCTATTACGTCCTAAAATGCGATGTCAAGAAATACTTTTATTCGATCGATAAGAAGATCTTGATGCATATCTTAAGTGAAAAGATCAAAGATCAAAAGCTCCTGCGTTTTACCGAAAAGATTCTTGATGATGGCAACGATATCGGCATCCCCATTGGGAATTATACTAGTCAATATTTTGCCAATATCTATTTAAATGAGTTGGATTATTATGTGAAATATGATTTAAAAGTCAAATATTATATAAGGTATATGGACGATTTTGTCTTATTAGTCGATAGTAAAGAGGAAGCTAAGGCATTATTAGAAAGTATAAGAAAATTTTTAAAAGAAAAATTAAATTTGGAGTTAAATGCCAAGAGTAAATATTTTCCTTCTCATCAAGGTATCGATTTTTGTGGCTATCGGATCTATGAGACACATATCTTATTGCGCAAACGATTTAAGAAGAAATTGAAGAAGAGTATGCGGTTATGGGAAAAGCTAAAAAGGGAAGGACATCTCGA
>CANQFG010000010.1 GCA_947598395.1 uncultured Bacilli bacterium | reverse complement strand
AACAAGATTTGACATGATAATAAAATAACCCATTATCAATAAAGATTAGGCTTATGTCTAGTCTTTTTTCATCTTGGAAAAAAATAAAAAAATATGATTTATGATATCAGAATAAAACTTACGATGATGTCCTTGATTTTTGACTTAAAATATAGTATATTATTTTTACATTTTAGGAATGTTCTAATATGTAAATGTTAATCGCTTCCAGGTGGTGCGAATAATAAGTGATCCTGGTTGAGAATGTTAATCGCTTCCGGATGGTGCGAGTAATAAAAGATTCCGGTTGTAAATGTTGAAAGCTTTATCTAATAGATAGAGTTTTTTATATGATTATATACTACTATAGGAAAGAAAAAATATCAAATAGAATTGAAGAAGTAACAAGATTGTGGATGGCCAAGTAACAATGCCATACTAAAATAATTTATTTACGTTATAATTTGACAACCAATATTAAATATAGTAAAATACCCGTCATTGGAGGAATATCCGATGAAAATGGTAAATCTTTTAAAGAAGAATAGTTTTGATAAAAAATATCCATTATTAGTTAAATATATAATCGATGATGATGTTCGCCAAAATATGCTCAATAACAACGACTTAGCTCGTAAATATGAAGCTACTAAGTCATCTATTCAAATATTCTTATTTGAACTGGAAAAACGTTTTGATTCACAAACTATCGCGAATATCATTATGGAAACGATTTTTAAATATCCAGATGAGATGTTACTATCCTTTATTACGGCCTATCTCAATAGCGACGAACCAACCAAATCCAATTTGGAAATAGTATCCTTTTATAATAAGACAGCTTCTCTTGGGTTAAAAGCTCTTAAATATATTGAAAATCATGGAATCATTGCCAATCGCCATTATAAAGAACTTCCCAGCATGATAATCGATGAATTATATGAACAATTAAAAACTGGTGAAGAGACTTTTAAAGACGAATTCTTGGATAAATGTTATCCTAATCTTGCAATTAATGAAAAGCAATTAGTCGTCGAACTATTGGAAAATAAAGCTTTTCATCTCTTAGATAAAATCTTTAAAACTTTTTCGAGTAATTTATCAAATCTTTTAAAAATATTAGTAGCTAGTAGAATCGATACCAAGATCATCAATAATGAAGTATTTGAACATATCGATACTGATGTCCTTACGGGTATAATCTATATGCTTATATCGATCGAAGAAATAAATAATATATTATTGAGTATTCAAAATTTATTTAAAGCGGGAAGATATCAATTATTAGAAAACATTGTCTACCAAGATAAATTTTATGAATTAGATAAATTTACTAATGAAGATTTAAATAATTTAAAAGATGAAGAAATAATGCAAAAATTACATATAGAACCATTAAGTTTAATAAAAAAAGAAGATTTAGCTGCCTAGATCTTCTTTTTTACATTTTTTTCACTATTAGATAAGTATACTAACAATGGTGATATTTATGAAGAGACGTTTTAAGGCCAAAAGAAAAAGAAAAAATTATCTTATATGGTGGTTATTTTTAATTGTTCTGTCCTTAATTATTAATAATAAAATTATCGATAAGATATCCTTTGGCTATTTGATTAATGATTCTTCGAATCAAAATCTCTTTAATTTTAAATTTGATAAAGAAAAACTTCTCTTAGCTTTAGGGCTCAATTACCATAAGATATTATCAAAAGATAATGCTTCGGAGCAGCCTGTATTTAATGAACAAGAATATATTAATCCCAAAATATATATCTATAATAGTCATCAAACGGAAGACTACAGCGATGGCGACGTCTTAAAAGCAGGAGAATTGTTAAAGAATGAACTTGAAAGTCATGATATCGATGTCGTTTTAGAGACAAGAGATGTTGCCAATACGATCAAAGAGCAAAATTTACAATATAAAGATTCCTATAAAATAACGAGGGGATATCTCGAAGAAAATATAAGTGATAATTATGCTCTATATATCGATTTACATCGCGATTCATCTAATAAAGAGACGACAACTTATAATGATGGTGAAAAAAATTATGCTCGTTTGATGTTTGTCGTCGGGGCTAAACATGATACTTATAAGGATAATTATCGCATATGTGATGAATTAAATAAATTATTAAAAAATAATGATGAAAAGATAACCCGAGGAATATTTGTCCGTAAATCGAGTAGTTATAATCAAGATTTAAATTCCCATATTATCCTAATTGAATTGGGAGGACCATATAATACAATGGAGGAGGTAAGTAATACGATTAAAGTTTTAGCTGATACTTTAGCATATTACGTAAGTGTATAATGGAAAATAAGAATAATAAGGGAATTAATCGTCTTTTTAAAATAATGGTTTTATTATTTATTGTCTTCTTATGTCTTTATTCGATAAGTTTAAATGGTTATGTCGAAAATATTAATAAAGATAAAACTTTATATACAGAAGAACAGATTAAACAATTTGAAAATGATGTTTTAAATGGTGAAGAAATAGATATCAATAAGTATACTTTACCAGAACAGGTTGATTATTCTAATGATGTATCTAATTTAGGGGAAAATATCAGTGATTTAATTGATTATGCTTCCAATAAAGCTTTAGGCGCTATTGTCTCATTTATCGGAGTCTTATTTAAATAATATGGTATAATGATTTTAATGTGATAGGTGAGATTGATGAAAGTATTGAGTTTAAAAGAACCTTATGCATCTTTAATATGTAATAATAAAAAATGTATTGAGACTCGTAGTTGGAAAACTAATTATCGAGGTGAATTATATATTCATGCGAGTAAATCTAAGATAAAGAAACAAGATTGTATAAGATTAGATGCTTTGTTTGATAGCAAAAATTTGCATTATAGTCATATTATATGTAAATGTCAATTAAGAGATTGTATATATATGACTAAAGAATTTATCGAAGATATAAAAAATAATAATTATCAAGAATATCTTTGTGGGGATTATCAAGTTGGAAGATATGCTTGGATATTGGAAAATGTTGAACCATTAAATACGCCAATACAGGCGAATGGTCAATTGGGAATTTGGTCGTATTATGATGAAGTTGAAATAATGAATTTAATGAACGATATCGATTATGGATGGATAGATAGAGATAATAATCGCCATATGGATGTCGATGATGATTTTTCAAATAATTATATTTTGCAATCTCCTAAAGAGTTAATGATCAATAAAATTGGCGTATGTTGGGATCAAGTAGAATTAGAAAGATATTATTTTAAAGGAAACAGTTACAATGTTAAAACTTATTTTATCGTCCACTACGATGCCGATAGATGTCCGACACATACCTTTTTGACATATGAAAAAAATGGTAAATATTATTGGTTTGAGCATTCATGGTTTAAGTTTAGGGGAATTCATGAATATAATACCGAAAGAGAATTACTTTTAGACGTTAAGAATAAATTTATCGAGTATGAACTCAACAATAAGTACGATAAAGATAATTTAATTATTTATAAGTATGATAAACCAAAATATCATTTAAATGTAATAGATTTTTATAGACACTGTGAAGCTGGCGAGAAAATAGATATTTAACTTTTATTTGCACCGAGATATCGGTGTTTTTATAATGCAACTGGGGGGGGGTGCGATACATTGAAGATAGAGAAAAAATAGGAGCAAAATGAACATGAAGAAAGTAATTTTAATCTTATTAATAATGTTATCGATAAGTACAGTAGGTGTCGTTGCCTTAAGTTTATGTAATGCCAAGGATATCGAATATAATGCCAGTGATAATAATTGGGATGTCGATACCGTTGAAGATGCCTTAAATGATTTATATAAAAATGGTGGTGCTCTTTCGGAAAGTGAATGTTCATTTTTTGTTGGACGACCATTTGAATTTGAATATACTGGTGATGTTCAAACCTTTACTTCTTTTTGCCCGGGAAGTTATCGAATTGAATTATGGGGTGCCGATGGCGGAAGGATGCTATTACAAGGTGTCTATTATAATGAGCATGGTTATGGAGCATATACGTCCGGTGAAATATATTTAAATGCTCATGTATCATTATATGTTTATGTTGGTGGTAAAGGTAATGATGCTATTGTTGGTCAAGCCGTTCCAGGCGGTTATAATGGTGGGGGAACTGGACATTGGGATGAATTTGATGATGAAGCCGCTGGAAGCGGTGGTGGAGCTACCGATATTCGCCTCGTAAAGGGTGAATGGAATGATTTTGAGAGTTTAAAATCGCGAATTATGGTTGCTGCCGGAGCTGGTGGCGTCGGTTTTAATTCAACAGCTGGTTCGGGTGGTGGATTAGAAGCCGATATGCTTTTTAATACAACTTATGGTGGAACTCAAACGAATGGCTATGCCTTTGGCTATGGGCAAGATGCTGTTGAAGTTATAGATGATGTTACAGGTACTTATGGATCTGGTGGTGGCGGAGGCGGCTACTATGGAGGAAAAGTAACATACTCTATTGGAAAGGCGAATGGAACAGGCGGCTCTTCATATATATCTGGTCATAATGGTTGCTCGTCAATAACTAAAGATTCTACAAAAGATAAAATAACGCATACATTAAGTGAACATTACTCAGGTTTTATTTTTACTAATACCAAAATTATTGATGGAAATGGTTATAATTGGACGACAAAAAAAGAAGATAAAATTGAAAGGCCAACATATGCTGATAATAGTAAAAGTGGAAATGGCTATGCTGTAATAACCTATTTGGGGAATACAGGTACTGAACAAAAGACATGTTATGAGGGAGAAACTGTAAAAATATCTTATTCTGGAACAAATATTTCGTTTAATACACCATGTGATGGAAACTATCAAATTGAATTATGGGGTGCTAGTGGTGGTTATTCTCTTGTAAATAATGCCCTTGGTAAAAAGGTTGCATTAGGTGCATATACATCAGGTAATATAAATTTAGCTAAAAATAAACAATTTTATGTTTATGTCGGTGGAAAAGGTGAAAATGGAGTTTATCAAGCTAGAGCTAGTGGCGGCTACAATGGTGGAGGTAGTGCTGACTGGGATCATACCGATGACGAAGCT
The DNA here is from genome assembly GCA_947598395.1 of uncultured Bacilli bacterium. Lineage (GTDB taxonomy): Bacteria > Bacillota_I > Bacilli_A > RF39 > UBA660 > CAG-582. Next base: position 23,072 of record CANQFG010000010.1, on the reverse strand, counting down.
TCTGGTGGCGGCGGTGGAGCTACCGATGTCCGCCTTGTTGATGGTGAGTGGAATAATTTTGAGAGTTTAAAATCACGAATTATGGTTGCGGCTGGAGCTGGAGGAGATTCATATAATTTAGGAGGCGGAGCTGGCGGTGGCCTATATGCCCAAACTCTTTTTAATGCTGTTTTAGGTGCTACACAGAAATCGGGAAACGCCTTTGGCTATGGGGAAGATGGTTATGACAATGGTGCGACTGGTAGTTTAGGTGTCGCTGGAGGAGGCGGTGGCTATTACGGAGGCTTAAGCAAAGATCAATACTATCAAAGTAGTGGAACCGGTGGCTCTTCATTTATATCAGGACATAATGGTTGTGATGCTATTTTAGAAGAATCAACTCAAGAAAAGATAGTTCATTCCGGTCAACCCAATCATTACTCAAAATATATTTTTACTAATACAAAAATAATTGATGGGGATGGCTACGAATGGGTAGGTTTAGAGCGCGGTACCAGAACGCAAATGCCTAATGTTGATGGAACAGGTGTTATGTATGGAAATACAGGTGATGGCGTTGCAAGAATAACATATTTGGGAAAATAAAAAAGCTCTCTTTATTTTAAAAACATATAAACAATGATATAATTTGTATATAAAAAAGACACGATACTATTATGAATTGTAGATGATTTTCATGGAAATAAGTAAAATAAAAAAAGCTTTGGTAGAACAAAGAAATATGAATTTGTCGGGTAATCTATATCATAAAACACAATTAGATTTTACATATAATACGAATTATATCGAGGGTTCGACAATAACTCTTGATGAAACTGCAAGTATTTATGATACCGGAACTATTTTAACCAGTAGTGATAAGGTTATCGTCTTGAAAGATGCCACGGAAACCAAAAATCATTTTACTTTATTTAAATATATGTTAGATACGATTGATGATAAACTCTCTGAAGATATGATAAAGAAATTTCATTTCATTTTAAAAGATGGAACTTTAACCGACAATGAGAAAGAATGGTTTAATGTTGGAGAATATAAAAAAAGAAAAAATTTTGTTGGAAATATAGTAACATCTTTGCCAAGTAATGTAGCAAATGATATGAAAAACTTATTAGAATGGTATAATAAAATAACTAAAAAAGCGATCGAAGATATTATTGAATTTCATGTTAGATTTGAGCGCATTCATCCTTTTCAAGATGGAAATGGTCGCGTGGGAAGAATGATAATGTTTAGAGAATGTCTATATAATGATATAATGCCATTTTTTATTGAAGATAGAAATAAAGATTTTTATATAAGAGGTATTAAAGAATATCAAACGAATGGCGAAAAAGGTTACTTAATAGATACTTGTCTAAATAGCCAAGATAATTATGAAAAGATGGTTAACTTCTTTTTAGAGGATGACGAATAGTTAATTATATACTAGCATTTAAGACATTTTTATCTAAAAATAAATTTAAACAAAATTTCATTTTGCGCTGAGATCTCGGCGCTTTTTTGCTGCAACTGGGGGGGGGTGCGATACATTGAAGATAGAGAAAAAATAGGAGCAAAATGAACATGAAGAAAGTAATTTTGGGAATATTAATCGGACTATCTTTAAGTGCTGTAAGTGTCGTAGCCATAAGTTTATGTAATGCTAAAGATATCAATTATGATTCTAAAGATCCAACATGGGATGTCGATACTGTAGAAGATGCTTTAAATGATTTATATAGCGAAAATAGTTGTGATATAAATGAAGAATTTTTGACATATTTAAAAAAACATCCATTTACTTTTCCTTATGTGGGAGAAAGTATAGAATATGATGTACCTTTTTCGGGAACTTATCGTATTGAATTATGGGGAGCAAATGGTGGAGGTGTTAATGGTTCTACAACTAGGCAAGGGCAAGGAGGATACGTAAGTGGTGAAATCGCACTAAATAGTGATCAAATTTTATACATTTATGTTGGTGGAGCAGGTGGAGCTAACCAAAATTCTTACACTGGTGGAAAAGGTGGCTGGAATGGTGGAGCCACCGCACCAAATAGTTATTATATAGGTACTGGCAACGATGTAGGAGGTGGAGGTGGAGGAGCTACTGATGTTCGTCTTATTGATGGCGAATGGAATGAATTTGAATCTTTAAAATCGCGCATTATAGTTGCTGGTGGCGGAGGCGGAGCAATTGTAAATATACTAAGCAAAGCAGGATCTGCTGGAGGTCTTGAAGGGTACCAAGGGAATCATGCGCATACTGGCTATGGTGGGACGCAAACGAAGGGTGGAGCATGTTATAGCAGTTCTGCTTTAGCAGCTTCTAATTGTCAAGGCAGTTTTGGTTATGCTAACGCACTACCATATTATTCATCGGGATACCCCAATGCTGGAGCCGGCGGAGGCGGTGGGTACTATGGTGGTGGAAGTGGCCCATCAGCTGTTGGTGGAAACAATGGTGGTTTAGGTGGAGGTGGTTCTTCATTTATCTCTGGCCACGATGGATGCAATGCCATTTTAGCTGAATCAATAGAAAGTGATATAAAGCATTCTGGCAATTCAAAACATTATTCCAATTTAGTATTCACTAATACGAAAATGATTGATGGTGAAGGATATGAGTGGACAAATAAAAAAGGGAAAATGGTTGGCTTACCCGAACCGGATATCGAAACAAATGGCAATGGATTTGCTAAAATAACTTTTATAGGTTAAAAAATACGCTGATGCATACTTGATTTTCTCATTGACAAACCCCGTTTTAGCCCGTATAATTAAGATAACTTTTGTATGGAGAACGACTGATAATAAAATATGATAGAGAAGGCTAGTTGGTGCAAATGCCGCATATGGTTTATCGAGTTTGACAGCTTCAAATATACAAAACGCCAGAAGCGTTAAAACGATTAAAGAGTACCTATGTAAAGTAAGGTGGCACCGCGGATTTTTATTCGTCCTTACGTTATGTAGGTCTTTTTCTTTTAAGGAGGAAAGAATATGATAACAAAGCAAAAGGGTACATATGATATTTATGGAGATGAAGCTAAAAAGCGGGCTTATGTCAATGATATATTGGCAACATTATGTGAAAAATATAATTATAACTACATTGAAACTCCCGTTTTTGAAGCCAGTGAGTTATTTCACCGTGGAGTAGGTGAAACGACCGATATGGTCCAAAAAGAAACCTATGATTTTAAAGATCGAGGAGAACGCGCTTTGACTTTGCGTCCTGAAGGAACGGCAAGTGTTGTTCGGTGGTTTATCGAAAATAAACTATATGGCAATATGAGTGATCCAGTTAAAGTCTTCTATAATGCCAAGATGTACCGTTATGAACGCCCACAAAGTGGACGCAATCGGGAATTTACACAATGGGGATTTGAATGTTTTGGATCCGATGATGTCATGAGCGATGCGGAAGTCATATCTCTTGCCTATAATGCCTACCGCTTTTTGGGATTAGATGATGTCAAAGTCAAATTGAATTCCCTTGGCGATACTGCTTCCAGAATGAAATATCGGGAATCATTAATCGCGTACTTTGAACCACATATTCATGAACTATGTGAGGATTGTCAAGAACGATTAAAGAAAAATCCGCTTCGCATATTGGATTGCAAAGTCGATGCGGAGAAGGACATAATAAAAAAGGCACCGGTTATTCTCGACTATTTAAATGAAGAATCGGCCTCACGGTTTAAAAAATTACAAGAGCTTCTCGATTTGATGGATATCAATTATGAAGTCGATGATCGATTAGTTCGGGGCCTCGATTATTATAATCATACGGTTTTTGAAATAACTTTAAATGACTCGTATGCTTTAGGTGGTGGGGGACGCTATAATGACCTCGTTGAAACCTTAGGCGGACCAAGTATTTCCGGAATTGGCTTTGCCATGGGGTATGATCGGACCCTTTTAGCTATCGAAGAAAATGGAGTCAATATTCCCATCAATAATTCCATCGATGTCTATATTCTCTATGTATCGGATACGGAAAAGGAAACGGCTGCTTATTTAACTCAAGATTTGCGCTTAAATGGCATCATTGCCGAAACCGATATGTTGGGTAAATCCCTAAAAAGTCAATTTAAGAGCGTCGATCGCTTTCAAGCTAAATACTATATTGTCTTGAATGATGATGATCTAAAAAATAATGAAGTTGTCGTTAAAGATAATAAGACGAAAGAAGAAGAGCATGTCAAAATCAATGATTTAGTTGATTATATCGATATGCATATGTAGGAGGAAAAAAATGAAAAGAACATTGATAAATGAATTACCAGAAAATGAAGAAAAGATGATCAGTGGTTGGGCGGAAAAGATTCGCGATACCAAATATATGATCTTTGTCATCTTAAAAGATCGCAGTGGAAGTATTCAAGTATCCATCGATAAAGAGAAGAATAAAGATATCGTTGCGGCTTTAAATGGTATTCTTGCTAATTCGGTTTTATCATTTACGGGTAAAATGGTTAAGAGCGAATATGTCAAGAATGGTGGCAAGGAATTTTTGCCGGAAAGTGTTACCATTTTATCGAGTGCTGATGCAATACCACTTCTCGAAGAATCCAATATTGATACGCGTTTAGATTATCGCTGGATCGATTTAAGAAGTGTCAAAAATAATTTGATGATCAAAGTGCAAACGGCTTTTGTCGATGGAATGCGTTCCTTCTTGATTGGAGAAGATTTTGTCGAAATTCATACGCCAAAATTAATTGCTACGGCTTCCGAATCGGGGTCAGATGTCTTTGAAGTCAAATATTTCGATCGCCTAGCATATCTTGCCCAAAGTCCTCAATTTTATAAACAAATGGCAATGGCGGCCGGGTTTGAACGAATTTTTGAAATTGCTCCGGCTTTTAGAGCAGAAAATTCTAATACCAATCGTCATACGACGGAATTTACGTCTTTTGATTTAGAGTTTGCCTACATCGATTCCTTTGAAGATGTCATGGATATGGAGGAGCGCCTTATCGTTGCCGGACTTGAAAATGTCAAAAAATTATATGGCGAACAAATAAAGGAAGTCTTTGATGTCGATGTCATTGTTCCTAAAAGACCATTCCCACGCATTAAATTAAATGATCTCTATCAAGAATTAAATAAACGATATGGCTATCAAATTCCCGATTATGATATCGGCGATATGAATGCCGAAGCCGAGAAACTTACTAGTCAATATGCGATGGAAGAATTTGGACATGAATTTATCTTTGTTACCGATTTTTCTAAAACTAAACGCGCCTTCTATCATATGCGTAAAGATGATATTCCGCAAGGCTATGACCTCATTTGGAAGGGAACGGAGATTACGACGGGAGCCCAAAGAGAACACCGTTATGAATATATTACTAAACAAGCCCAAGAAAAAGGGTTGGGTAAGGATGTCGAATTCTATTTGGAATTCTTTAGATATGGTTGTCCACCACATGGTGGGTTTGCCATTGGCGTCGATCGCTTGACGATGCTTTTATTGGGATTGCCAAGTTTAAAAGAAGAGATGTTTATCTTCCGTGGACCTTCGCGGTTGACACCATAATAGAAAGGATAAAAGCTATGGATTTAAAAGATTTATTTTTGGATAAAGAAAAATATTTAGATAAAAAAATTACCTTATGTGGTTGGATTAGAAACCATCGCGACCAAAAGACTTTTGGCTTTATCGATTTTGCCGATGGAACTTGTCAACAACACTTACAAGTTGTCTATGATGAGAAACTAGCTAATTTTAATGAAGTACAAAAATTGTTAATAGGTTCAAGTTTAGAAGTTACGGGTAAAGTCGTTAAATCGCAAGGCCAACAAGATATCGAATTACAAGCGGAATCTATTCGTCTCATTGGCGATTGCAAAGATAATTATCCGCTTCAAGCAAAGGGACGTCCGACACGCGAATTTTTAAGAGAAATTGCTTATTTGCGTCCTAGAACGAATTTATTTCAAGCGGTTTTTCGCATTAGAAGTGTTGCCGCCATGGCGATTCATGAATATTTTCAAAGTCATAACTATCTCTATGTTCATACCCCTTTGATTACGACAGCTGATTGTGAGGGTTCTGATCAAATGTTTAAGATTACGACTTTAGATTTCAATAATTTGCCAATGGAAGATAATGTCGTCGATATGAAAAAGGATCTCTTTAATAAACAAGCTTTTATTACGGGTACGGGTCAACTTCATGGTGAAGCTTTTGCCATGGCTTTTAAAAAGATCTATACTTTTGGACCTACTTTTCGGACGGAAAACTCCAATACGAAGACACATGCCAATGAATTTTGGATGATTGAACCCGAAATTGCCTTTTGTGATTTAAATGGTTTGATGGATATCGAAGAGGATATGCTCAAATATGTCGTCTCTTATGTCCTAGAGCATTGTTCGGAGGAAATTGCCTTCTGTGATAAATTCGTCGAACAAGGATTAAAAGAAAAATTGGAAAAATTGGTCAGTTCTCAATTTACGAGAATTACGCATCATGATGTCGTCGATATTTTGAAAAAAGCTCCTAATAAATGGGAATTTACCCCTAGTTATGAAGATGATATTGCCAAAGAACATGAAAAATATATTACGGAATACTTTAATGGACCAGTATTTATTACGAATTGGCCAAAAGATATCAAGGCTTGGTATATGAAACTCAATGATGATAATGCGACTGTTGCCGCTGTCGATTTGGAAGTTCCTGGAGCTGGAGAATTGATGGGCGGATCGGAACGGGAAGCCGATTATGACAAGATTATTGCTCGCGCTAAAGCGATGAATGTCGATATCGATACCGTCGATTGGTATATGAATTTGCGTCGCTTTGGTGGTTGCTATCATTCGGGTTTTGGCATGGGCTTTGAACGTTTAATTATCTATCTTACGGGTGTTGAAAATATTCGCGATGTCATTCCTTTCCCAAGAACACCAGGTAACTGTGAGTATTAAGATGAAAGATTGGTGAATTATGAGTAAATTTACGAAGGAAGAAATTACGAGGTTAGCTGATCTTTTAATGATTGGTCTTACGGATGAAGAGGCGGATGCCGTTCTCGAAGAATTCGATTTTATCGATCAAAATATTCATAAAGTAGCAGAGATACCCAATATCGAAAAAGTCGAACCGATGACGCATGCTTTGGATGATTTTACATTTTCTTTGCGCGATGATGTCGTCGAAGATAGTGTTGCGCGCGAAGAACTTTTAGCTAATTGTGATGACGTTTCCGATGGGGCTGTCAGTGTACCAAAGGTGGTGGGATAATGACTTATATGGATAAGAGTTTGGAAGAAATTCATGAAGCTTTAATTTCGGGAAAAGTGACGAGTGACGAACTAGTACAAGAATCATTAAAGAAATGTCATGAAGTTCAAAATGATATCAACGCCTTTGTCACCATTTTAGATGATGCCAAAGGTGGTGAAGTAACAAAAAATTTATTATCGGGTATTCCTTATGGTATCAAGGATAATTATTCGACGAAAGGTATTTTATCGACGGGGTCGAGCAATACTTTAAAAGATTATGTTCCATTCTTTGATGCTACGGCGGTTGCCAATTTATATAAAGTCGGGGCTATTCCCGTTGCCAAGACGGTTTTAGATGAATTTGGCATGGGCGGTACTGGTACGACGGGACATACCGGGAGTGTCTTAAATCCGTGGGATCATACGCGTATGACGGCTGGTTCTTCCGCTGGTTCGGCCGCTTCGGTAGCAGCTGGTGTTTATCCTTATGCCCTTGGCAGTGATTCGGGGGATTCCATCCGTAAGCCAGCGGCTTATTGTGGTATTGTCGGTTATAAGCCAACTTATGGCATGATTTCGCGATATGGTTTATTTGCCTATGCTTCGAGTTTAGATCACTGTGGCGTTTTATCGCGTTCGGTTGCCGATGCGGCTATCGTCGTCGATGCCATGAAGGGCATCGATAAAAACGATATGACGACGTGGGATTCTAAAGACATTCATCTGCGTCAAAGCTTGACGGGGGATGTTCATGGCAAAAAGCTTTTCTATATCAAAGAGCTATGCGATATTGCCAATTATCCACATGCCAATGCGGAATTAAAGAGTCACCTTGCCAATTTCCAAGCGACAATTCAAAAGTGTCGTGATTTGGGAATGGAGGTCGTCGAAGAAAGCTTTGATAATGATCTCCTCAAGGCCTTGCCATCGGTCTATGTCGTCATAGCTTGTGCCGAAGCTACTTCGAATATGTCGAATTTGACGGGCTTTATCTTTGGACCACGAGGAGAAGGCGAAAACTATATTGAAATGATGAAAGACCATCGAACTAAAGGATTCTCACCACTCATCAAAAGGCGGTTTATCATCGGCTCATATGTCTTGCAATCGGAAAATCAAGAACGATATTTTAAAAATGCCCAAAGAGTACGGCGATTAATCGTCGATAAGATGAATGACTTCTTTAAAAAGTATGATGGCTTAATTATGCCCGTTGGCAGTGGTCCAGCGAAGAAATTTGGCCATCATGACAACTTATTGAGTGCCGACACCCAAGCTTTAGAAGAACATCTACAAATTGGCAACTTTGGTGGCTATCCATCAATTACAATACCCAATGGCTTTATCGATTCATTGCCCGTAGGCGTCAATATTACAGGTCGATGCTATGATGATGCCAATGTTTTAAATATGGCCTATGCCTTAGAGCAAGCTATGCCTTATAAAAACCAAATCGCGAAAGAGGTGAAGTAATGAGTAAATATAATGTTGCCATCGGTTTAGAAATGCACTGTGAGATAAGTGAAACGAATTCCAAAGTATTTTCCCGTGCCCAAAATGCCTATACGGATGAAACCAATGTCTTTGTTGCGCCTCTCGATATGGCCTTCCCCGGAACTTTGCCCGTTTTAAATAAAGAATGCGTTCGTTTGTCGTTGATGATGAGCGAAATATTGAACTGTCGCATTCCCGAATATTTGGCTTTTGAACGCAAAAATTATTATTATCCCGATTTGCCAAAGGGCTATCAAATTACCCAAAATACGAAACCGATTCCCATTGGCATGGATGGCTATATCGATATCGAAAGGGAAGATGGTTCGACTTTTAGAGTTGGCATCGACAACATTCATCTCGAAGAAGATTCGGCCAGTATGACCCATCTATACGATACTTCGGAAATCAACTATAATCGTTCCGGTGTTCCCCTTCTCGAATTGGTTACGACCCCATGTTTGCATTCGGCTGATGATGCGGTAACATTTTTGGAATATATGCGGGCCATTTATCAATATTGTAAGATCAGTGAAGCTGATTCGAAAAAGGGGCAAGTACGGTGTGACGTCAATGTTTCCATTTCCGAAAATGATACTTTGGGAACCAAAGTAGAGATGAAAAATGTCAATTCTTTCAGTGGTGTGCGCGAGGCCATCAATTATGAAATATCCCGGCAATCCGAACTTAAAGATGCGGGCCGTTATGCCGAAGTCGAACAAGAAACGCGCCGCTTTGATGAGGAGACGGGCACGACGAAACGCATGCGTAGCAAAGTCGATGCGATCGATTATAAATATTTTGTCGAACCCAATATCCCCAAATATCGGATAACGGAAGATTTACTTGCGGAAATCCGCAAGAGCATTCCCGAACTTCCCTATGAACGCAAGAGCAAGTATATGGAAAAATATGGTCTTTCAGCTAATGATGCACGCATTCTCATCAAAGACATTCATACCGCTGATTATTTTGAAGAATGCCTTAACTTGGGAATTGATGCCAAAGTGGCAGCCAATTGGATAAACGGCAATATATTGGGTTATGTCTATAAAAATGAGCAAGATATTGCGGATATTTATTTGACACCTTCACGCCTAAAGGTCATTACAGAAGCTGTTAAGAGTGGAAAAATTTCTTCGAAACAAGCCAAAGAATTATTCGCCCTTACGCTCGAGCGTCAAGAAGAACCGGAGAATATTATGAAAAATGAGGGAATGAATCAAATTAGTGATGCTTCCTCTTTGCAAGCTATTATAGTCGGTATTTTAGATGAAAATACGTCCCAAATTGAACAATATAAAAATGGCAAGACCAATATGTTTGACTATTTTGTCGGACAAGTTATGAAGAGTACCCGCGGTCAAGCCAATCCGGTAATCGTCAAAGAAATTTTAACTTCCGAGTTAAATAAAAGATAAAAACTTGTACTGATTTAATATTTATGTTATTTTTAAAATGGGTGGTTTTATATGCTCGATAAAGTTATTGCAAGACTCCAAACGCGTTTTAAAATGTTAGATTTTACTGATAATCAAATTCATGACATCATTGAAAAATTAGCTGAACGAAATAAAAGTATTCTCACCAATGATCAATCTTCTTTTTATGATACTTATCTCGAATTTGAAAATCAGTTTTTAATTGCCATAATAAAAAGTGGCAATGAAGCGATAATAATGCCCATTAAACGGGAATTTGAAGCCAATAATATTTCCTATATGGAACGCAAATATGGGGAATTTTCCCGCCTTGATTACCAAGAAAAGCGGCAAATATATTCTCTAGCTTTTCAAAAAGTTGTGGAATCCCCACTCATCGACAATTTTAAGTTTAGTTTAAGCAATGCCATGATCCATAGTTATAATGATTATAAACGGCAAATGAATCCGGAAAAGAAAGTAACGACGGTGGCGCCAATAAAAATTGTCTATACGCGAACGGCTACAAATCTTTATCAAATATTTTCAGAATATACGAAAGAAGAGGTCCATCTCGTCTTAAAATATTTTACGCGCGAGACGCGAACGTTGCCACTTTTAAAAAAGGCTTATGGGAGCAATTATCAAGGTTTAAATTGCCAAGTTTTGACTTTTGAAGAGATCAATCGACTAAACAATATTTTAAAGCGTTTTCAAGAATTTTTAATCTTTATTCATACGCTTTTGCAAAATGGCAAAACAAAGGCTTACATCGAAAATCTCTTTGCTACGAAAGAGGACGTCGAACTCTTAAGTTATATGAAATCTATAAAAAAACCACGGGAAGAGGTCAAGAAAGATCTGAAACCTAAAGTTAAAAAAGTTCCCGTTAAGCCAATTATTCCCATTAAAAAAACGATAAGCGTTGGCTATACGCTTGAAGAAATCTACCAAAAATATAAGATCAATGAATCGACATTATTAAAAGCTATCGCTAGTGATAATAATGCCCAACATATTGATGCCTTCAAAGCCTATTTTGGCCTGCAAACGGCAAAGATGACCCTCAATGAATTGGCATCTAAATATCAAACGGAGGAGAAGAAAGTTGCCAATTGGATTGTCAATATCATCATCAAAATTCCCACCTTTCTCGATGAGATGCCCAATGTTCATAAAAAGGGCGAGCGGTCTTTATTTTCCTTCTTTGATTTTACGGGTTGCTCGGAGACAGAAGAAAAACAATTAAGGGAACAAATTAAAGATATTGTCGATAAATATTATCCCCAATTAAAGGCATTTTTTGGACCTTCATTGAATGGTTGGATCGACTATAAAGCTTTAAAATCAATAGATAAAAATCATCTCTTGTATTATATAAGGCAAATAAAAAAAATCATTACTTCGGGACCGAAACGAAAACGAAAAAATATTGCCTATTCCTTCTGGTCTTTTTGGGATATCGATAAGCTCCCTTTAGAAGAACAAACGGCGATGAAACAAAAAGTTTTGGATCATCTCGGTTCCCAACGGTCCTTTATGGAATCGTTATTTGGACCCTCTTTAGAGGGCACGATTGTCCTTGCCAATATCGATTATTCGTTAAAAAATAATTTTTTCACGCGCGTTCGGCGCATCAAACAAAATTTAAATAATGAGCAAAAGGAACATAAGGAACATAAGGAAAAAATTAAAAGAGCTAATTTACGTACCCTTTGGTCATTACTGAATTTGTCATCTTATTCCGATATGGAATTAGAACAATTTAAAGGCAAGGTGCGCTCCTATATCGAACTACATAATCCCGAACTCGTTACCTTATTTGGCGATGATTTAGAGGCTAGTATCGACTATAACCAATTTTCGACGGAAGAAAAAAAGACGATGATGCACAAATTGAAGCACATCAAAAAGGCGGTCACAAATGGGACTTCTGGACGAAGAAGAAGTGATAAGAAGGTTGTCACTTTTTGGCAAATTCTTGCCCTCAATAAAAAACTTTTCCAATGGCAAAGAAGGGAAATAATTAATTATCTTCAAAAAAATGCTTCTAAAGAATGGACGTTATGGAGTGATGTCTTTGGTCCTAAGTTGGATCAAGCTATTAATTTAAATGATCTATCGGAATCACTTAAGCAAGAAATCATCACGAGCATTCACAGATGGAAGCCGATGATTGATTCGCGAATTTATTTGCGCAGCCTCTTAACATTAGCTGATTTAGATGCGTATCCAGCTGAACAACGATCACTTTTGCTCGAAAAAATCAAAAAATACATCGAAGAAAATCGGCACGACATAAAAAAACTATTTAATGGCAATTTAGATGGTTCCGTCGATTATCAGCAATTGACGCCAAAAGAGAGAAGCAATTTATATATAAAATTGATCAAGGTCAAAGAAGATGTTATCAATGATGTGCATCCGAAGCGAAAATCCCGGCTTAACCACTATAATGCCTGGTCGTTCTTTGACTTTTCCGATTTAGAAGATGCGGAAATAGAAGAACAAAAGGAACAGATTGTCAAGATTATTGCCGACAATTATGCTTCATTCTTTGCAAGTATCTTTGGCGATAATTTAAATAATTGTGTCGACTTGGCGAGTATTCCTAAGGACAAACGCAAAGAACTGCATAATAAAGTAATGGCGATAAAAAGGAAAATGAATCGGGCTTCCAATGCGAATTATCAAGCGATTTGGTCGTTTTTCCCTTTTGATGATCGCGATTTAAATGAGCAAGAAAGGGTAAAGGACCAAATTCGCGCGCAAATCAAACTTCACGATCCCGAATTTATGAATTATTTTGGTGCCAATTTAGACCGAGAGTTGGATTTGCAAACGCTTTCACTGCGTGAAAGAAGGCAATTGGTAAGCAAGCTAAAAAAATATCATAAAATTATGCGAGGTGAAAAATTAAGGAGCAATTATTGTCCGTATCGCACGTTATGGAGCTTCTTTAAATTAGAGGGTTATAGTGATGAAGAGTTATCTAACTTTAAGCTTCGAGTTCGCGATTATATCAAAATTTATGAACCTCAATTACTGGAATACTTTGGCGATAATTTAGCGGGAACGGTGCCATTTCGGACCTTATCATCTAATGAAAAACGTAATTTGCATAATTGTATCAAGCGCATTTGCACCCATATGCAAAATGAACCTCTAAAGGCCGATGAAAGAACCTTTTTCTCCTTTTTCGATGAAGATGAATGCAAGTGTGGATTACCTACGGAAAAACAATTGATCAGTTATGCCACAATTAATTATCCCGAATTTATAACCTTATTTGGCCCAAGCTTGGATAAGACCATCGATTTTAATAAATTCAATTATTGTGAAAAGCAACGACTTTTGAAACAGATAAAAGCCTTAAGGAGAGAGCTTTTCAAGGAGCGTCTCCATTCTCGCGACTTTCTATATGATTTTTTATGTAATTTAAATGAGGGAATAGGGGATTATCGCCGCCAAAATTTAACGTATTTAAATGAAGATCATCTCGTGCCATTATTCAAAGATGAAGAAATCAATCCGGATCTAATTTCCGATATTGTGGCCATCTTAAAAGTTGAAAATGCTTGTGATAATTGGTCTCTTGGGTATCAAATACTCCTTTATAAGTTGTATTTTCCACAAGCGAAGATGACGGCCAATTATCATAAAATATTGATGGAATACTTGAAGGCAATTAGGAATTTCGCTGAAAATAAGACTACCTTTAAAAGAATCGAAAAGTATAGCAATTTATTGACATATTTTGGCGAATTTGCCATGTCTTTGACGGAAAAAGGAAGAATCCTCGATCAACTTCGCGGCTACCTCTATGAGATGAATATCTTCCATAATACTAGTCCAATGCTTCACCTTTTAACGCGCCTTCTTTATACGGATGAAAGTATAGCTCTAACGGATGATGAACGCCAAATGGTAATCGCTTTCTATCATTATGAATGGCCCATAATAAGAGATCGAAATTATCGATATTCGCATTTGTTAAACTATTCTAATGAAGTATTATTTGCTAACAAAGAAGATACGACGATTTATAAGATGACGAAGAGAAATATAGCGATAACCGATATTGCTCGTAAAACGGGATATTCATTGGCAACAATTATTCAAAATTATCTTCATAATTTGGATGTCTATAATATCCATGCTTTGAGTTATTTGATTATCTATAAATATCCCGTATTTATTCCGGATCTTCTCATGTCCGATTATTATCGATCCTTAATGGCTGATTTATCGGAAATGGAAAAATATTTAATCTACTTTAAACTCCGAGCTATTGCGGACCCAACGGTTACCTATGAAGATATTGCTGCATATTTGGGAATTACCCTCGATGATGTCATCAATTATCATATTTATAGTAAAGACGATAAAGCCTATAGTCTAAATCTCTTATGGAAATGAGTGCTTATTTTGAGCACTTTTTTTGATGACACTTGGACTATTTTATGATAAGATTATAAATAGAATAAGGAGGATTACCATGAAACAACTTTTTAAGTTTATGGTAGTGTGGTTATTTTTAAGTTTTACTAATGTCTATGCTTATGAACTCATATGCGATGATGGAACTTATGGCTTTCAAGATTATTTTAATTGTCGGGTAACGGGACCAGCCAATATCGAATTTACGAGTATTACGGGAAGTATTACCAATGACGATTATGTTTCATGCCAAATTGCCGAAAAAGATCAAAAACTGCGTTATGTCACTGAAGATGATCGACGCTTTGACTTAAAGGGAACGGCAGCTAGTGAAAATTTTGTCACTTATAAATGCCAAGTCGTTGCCCGTCCAGCTAGCGATATGACTTCGCAAGCTATTATCAATAATTTTTCGTATGCTTTGACGAGTGGGGGAACGGAAAGCAATATCGTCTTGCGCAGTAATTTCATCAATTTAAAAAAATATGATGGACCAACGACAACGACTCAAAGTAGTGGCAAGAATCGAGATACTTCGAATGGCGATGCCCTCTTGCGCGGTTTGAGTGCCGATAATTTAAATATCACCTTTTCCAAATTTATTACCGAATATTCAGCCGAAGTCGTCTATGAAGTGGAATCTTTAAATATTACAGCTTTGCCGGCTAATGAAAATGCCTCGGTTACGATAACGGGCGATACCAATTTGCGCGTCGGTGACAATACGATCGATATTTCCGTAACGAGTCCCGATAATTCGCATACGACGGTCTATACCTTATATATCAAGCGTTTGGCTCGTGGGGAAGCCATATATTATCCGGAAGATGATGCCAGTCTATTTAGTTTATCGATACCGGGATATAATATTGCCTTTGATCCCTTAGTTTATGATTATGCCATTCATCTAACGCGCGATGTCGACGCGGTTGAGGTAATTCCGGCGGCCAAAGTGGAGACGGCCATGGTAGATGTTTCGCGAACGACGGATCTTAAGAATGGCGATATTATTACCGTTACTGTAACGAGTGAAAGCGCCGTCAATAGCCAAAAATATCGCATAAAAATAACGAAAGATGCTCCTAAGAAAGACTATAGCATGTATTTTATCTTGGGTGGAATAGGGGTTTTATTTATCGGCCTTATTTTCCTATTTATTCACTCTTCAAGGAAGAAAAAGGATTCCGGTACGGATTTGCGCAAATCTAATCGCAAGATTAATCGAGGTGCCAAATTTGATGCCAATGCCGTTCCTGATACTAATGTCCAAGCGGGAAATGAGTTGGCCAATGTTAATCCTAATCCTAATGTCATTACGGAAAATGCTAATGTAGCAACGCCGATCGCGACGACGAATGTCGATATGAACTTAAATAAAGTGACGCCAATGAACAGTACGCTCATCTTAGATAATGCCCCTTTAGTTGCGAAACAAAATGTCGAATCAGTGCCAAGCGGGAATGTAAATCCGAGCGTTGCACCTGTCAATCCTAATTCGCAAGTTATCCCAAATTCACAAGGCGTAAATCCCCAAGGCGTAAATCCGCAAAATGGCAATAATGTTGCATCTCCCTTAGTGGCACCAAATACAAATGTCCAAGTTAACGCCAATCAAGTTAATGCCAATAATGATGTAAATAGACAGGTTTGACTTTCCCAACCTGTTTATTTTATACTATAAAAAGAAGTGGTGATGAGATGTATTATTTAATAAGCGATCAAACGGGAACTTTTACAGCCCTTCCTTTAGATAAATTGCCTTTTTTTGCCAATAAAAAAACGACAAATATCTTAAATATCGTCAATTTTACTATGCAATTTGCCAATATGGATGAATTAAAAGCATACTTAGAACAACAGGGCCTCGGAAATTTCGATCATGCCAATATCTATTATGCTCTTGGAAGAGGAACGAAAGAAAATAAGAAATATGCCTTACTCAATTATAACCGCTACCTATATTTTGCCGAATGTCAAAGATTCTTTAATCCCAGTAATTTAAATTATTATATATCGCAACATAAATTTGATTTAGATTTCTTAACGAGTCTCTATGCTTATTATTTAAAGAAAAATAATATCGTTACTTTGATCATAAAAAAAATTAGATATTCTTTCTATCAAAATCCGCGCCTTTATTATGCCTACTTATCCCGTTTAAAAAACATCACTTATCTAGCACCCGAAGTTCATGAACTCGTCATTAATTTATTAGATCTTTCCAATCATGAAATCGATCTCTTTGCTAACTTAATATCGTCTTTGGAAGGTGCCTTGGATTATTATAAAGATGCTCTAATTGCCTTTTATCATGCCCTTGATATGTTTAATAGTAAAATCGCCATTCCCGAATTGCAATGTCTAAAGCGCATGGAAAATCTTGCCCGTTATGTCAATAATATTGGCGAGGAAAACTATATGGATCGCCGCGAGGGAACATATGAAGCCGATGGCGATAATATTGCCGAATTCATACGCAATTGCTGCTATGTATTCGATAATAATTTAAAGAACTATAAACGCAAAGATGACAAATTTGTTGCCAATGCCCGCGGAATCTTCGATTTGGCTTCTTTCATCATCGAATATGAAGGAATCCGTAATTTATATGATGAAGTAATTGATGAAAAGAGTGAAGAAAGTGAAGAAGCGGAAGAAGAATTCTTAGAACCCGAAGATTATTGGCGTTTGGGAATCGATCCCGAAGAAAATGGCTTACATCTCAAAGGTGAGTCATGGAAACTTTGATAATGGATTTTATTAATTATCTTCGTCTCGAACGCCATTATTCGGAATATACCGAAGATAATTATTTAATTGATTTAGAAAATTATGCCAATTATTGTACTACGCAACGGATTAATTTTAAGAATATTAAATATCAAGATATCATGCAATATGAAAAATATCTAAATGCGACGGGATTAAATAGTTCGAGTATCAATCGGCATCTATCGGCATTGCGGAGTTTTTATGATTACTTGTTGCGCGAAAGAGTTATCGAAAGCAATCCCTTTAAGTTGGTAAAGGGACCCAAAAAGCCCTTAAAACTTCCCAATTATATGAAATATAGTGAATTCGAAGCCATGTTAGAAGCCTGTGATGCCACACCACTTGGAATTCGCAATCGCGCCTTACTAGAATTATTACTAGCTACCGGAGCCCGCATTGGCGAAATAATCGATTTAAAGATAACGGATATCGATTTAAAAAATCAGGAATTAAAAGTCTTAGGCAAGGGGAATAAAGAGCGAATTTGTTATTTTGGTCAACATTGTCAAGCAGCCTTGGAGAACTATCTCTGTGAATCGCGACCACTTCTCTTAAAGGAAAAGAAAAGTCAAATGTTATTCATCAATCATTTGGGAGGTGATTTAACGACGCGCGGCGTTCGGGATATTATCGATAAAATAATTTTAAAAAGTTCCCTAAATATTAAGGTAACACCCCATACATTTCGCCATACTTTTGCAACGATGCTCTTAAATGAAGGCTGTGATTTAAAAAGTGTTCAAGAGCTTTTAGGACACGTCAATCTATCTACGACGAGTATCTATACGCATATTACTAATGATCGCATCAAAGATATCTACTTGCATACTCATCCCCGCAGTAAGAAATAGCTATCGATAATATCATCATTGACCGTATACATTACCGTCTCGACATTATAGTTTTCTTGAATAGACATATTGATCGTATAGGCTACTTCTTCGATAATATTTTTCGAATTAATATCGGCAAAAATGGCATC
The DNA here is from genome assembly GCA_947598395.1 of uncultured Bacilli bacterium. Classification (GTDB taxonomy): domain Bacteria; phylum Bacillota_I; class Bacilli_A; order RF39; family UBA660; genus CAG-582. The sequence goes on along the minus strand of CANQFG010000010.1, from coordinate 4,733 downwards.
ATTAAAATTTAATATCAAAGATTTATCAAATATTTCGTAATTGATCAATTTAGCTTCATCATTTATATAACTAATTAAATTGGTATTATAGGTGGTGGAGCTCTTTAATTCTTCGACAATTATCTCGATTTTTTCTTTATCTTCATTGGAATACTTAGTAACGGGAACATAATATAGATAATCGTGATCTTTAGCTAAATAATATATGGTCGTAGCATCGATATTCATCGGCGAAGTCAGATCATAACTTTTATTTATACCTATCGTTCGATCAAGTATTTCGGGCATGCGCTTATGGGAATGCGGCAAGATGAGCAAGGGATTTTCTTCGACGGCAATCTTTACTCCCGATATGCCCTTTAATGAAGTTAAACTGAATACGATGGCTTCGACCATCTTTTCTTCTAATTCCTCGGGAACACTTAATAAGTCTTTGGAAAAATTTAAGTAGACGATCTTATCTTTGACTTGAAAATCCAATATTTGCGTATTTTCGGGAATGATGGCTTTAAAACCTTGTCGAATGCGATTTTCCGTTTTATTGATCGTTAAGAGTTTAATGATCTCCTGAATTAAGGAATTTTGTTCTTTACTTTCGTAGATAATATCCAATTGGGAGACAAAATTATTGCTATCTAATAGATAGATTACTCCCGTATTATTATTGGCTACGCGGATATATTCATCATCTTTTTTGGGAAATATGGCAATTATTTCGATAACTAAAAGACAGAATAGGGTAATACCTATCTTTTTTAAAAATTTTTTCTTAAGCATAATCCACCTCATTAAAGTATATTCGCGAGTAAAAAAAAAAGTCGCATAATGCGACTTAATCTAGGCTTAATTCTCCCATTTTTATTAGTTCAATTACTGCTTGGTAGCGGGTCTTTACTTCTAGTTTTTGCATGACGTTAGAGATATGATTTCTAACGGTTTTTTCGCTAATACAAAGGATTGATGCCACATCTTGAGTTGATTTATTTAAGACTAGTAATTCAAATATTTCTTTTTCGCGTGGTGTTAAAATACTTGAACTCATAATAACCTCTCTTTCATATAATGAACCATTATATAATATGTTCACTTATGAAATTTGGTGAGTTATTCGAATTTGACGGTGACGTAATAATTATCGCCGGCATTTTTGTTGACGAGGGCAATAATGTTATTTGCCAAAGTATATGAATCTTCTTTATTGGCTATGACGACTTTTATTTTGTTATCGGTTATCTGTACGAATGATGAAACTTTGTATTCGGAGTTGATACTCGTTTCAAGTTTTTCTTCTAAAGCCTTATTGGCATTTAAAAATTGTATTTGTTCATAGGCATCGTTTTTTTCATCAAGACTCGTCTTTTCATTAAGTAAGACATCTTGTAGACTTTTGATATTTTTTAAGAGTTCTTCTTCTTTGGTGACGCGCATGGCTGTTAGGACTTCGCTTTCTTCGATCGAATTGACGAGTGGGGTCTCATTTCCATTGGCACTGAAGACGGCATTGATCGTCTCGCCGGGAATGGCAATATAATAAATAGCCAATACTAATATAATACTTGATAAGGTCAAAAACCATAGATTCGTTTTATTAATCATCGTTATCCTCCAAACTTTTACTAATACATTTTATCGTCTTTCTAAAAAATTATGTCTTTTTTAAAAAAAGTTTTCAAAAATAAAAAGGAAATCGAAAAGAAATCGGTAATATTATTAGTGAAGGGAGGAAAAGATGCGAAAAAATTTAGTTGTTCTTCAAGAGGAAGCAAGTGATTGTGGAATATGCTCTTTATTATCGATAATGCGCTTTTTTAAGGGCGATGCTAATAAAGAGAAAATGCGGATGCTTTCGAATACGACTCATGAAGGAGTGACGGCTTATAATTTAATTGAATGTGCAAAATCTTATGGCTTTCAAGCTCAAGGATTAAAGCTTGAGCGCATAGCAAAGGAGTATCTGCCATGTATTGCTCATTTGAAGATTACGAAGTCGTTTAATCATTTTATCGTCGTCTATCGCGAATATGATGATTATTTTCTCGTCATGGATCCGAGCATTGGCATGAAAAAGATGGCAAAGGAAGAATTTTATCAAAAATTTACAAAAATTATCATTCATTTAAAACCTTATACTGCTATACCTTATTATCATTCAACCAATACCTTAATAAATAAAATTAAAAAATTCTTCTTACGACATAAACTTTACATTATTTCTATCTTAACACTCAATTTGCTCATTAATTTGCTTTTGATCATTATCAGTAATTTTCTCAATATTTGGAAAATTATGCCGAAGCAAATTATTATATTGATGATGTCTCTTCTTTTTTTGGTTAATATCCTTTTCTATTATAAACACGATTTGCTAATCAAAAAATTTTCACAACAGTTGAATAGATTCTTGACGACGGATTTCTTTAAGCATATCTTTAACCTCCCTTTAAATTATTTACATATAAAAGATACGGGTGAAATATTAAAGCGCATCGATGATTTGATGACTTCTAAAGAGTATTTGATCAATGCCTTTATCAATGTCCTTCTAAATAGTTTAAGTTTAGTCTTAATTCTCGTAGTTTTAGGTGGTTTAAATAACTATTTTTTGTTCATCATGATGGGATATTTAAATATCATAATTATCGTTAGTTTCCTATTTTCCCAAAAGATACCTAAGTTGATTAAGGAAGAACTTACGCAGGCTACCAACTTTAATTCACTAGTGACGGATACGGTTAATGGTTTGACAAGTATCAATCATTGTAATGAAAGAAAGTTCGTCTTAAATAAGATTATGCAGTCATTAGATAATTATCAATTTAGTAATCTCAATTATGTAAAAAAACTATATCAATTGAATAGTCTCAAGCGGTTAATTCTCTATAGTTTTATGATTATTCAGAGTCTCATTATCTATTATTATTTTTCGCAAGATGTATCTATGAGTATTTTTATCTTATCACTTACTAATATCGGCTATGAGGCGATTAATAATATAAGTGAAGCTTTTATCGGATTTAAATATATTTGGGGAATTCTTCATAAAGTCAATGATTTTTATGAGATAAATACTCTCGATAAGGGGAGTAGAGTTGTGATTAAGAATATTAAATTTAAAAACGTCAATTTTAGTTATAATGGCCTTAATAATGTCATCAATAATATGTCCTTTTTTATTAAGAATGGCGAGAAAGTTTTATTGATGGGAGCATCGGGTACGGGAAAAAGTACGATCTGTCGCCTTATAAATGGCGAATATTTAAAATATGCGGGTTCGATCAAATTATCTAATGTCGAACTTAAGTATATCAATAATTTATCGTTTAAAGATAATATTACTTATCTATCACAAGAGGAACATCTATTTTTGGGAACGATAAAGGAAAATATTGTTATGGGTTTAAAGATGCACGATGAGGAATTTAAAAAGATTATTGATATTTGTTATTTAGAGGAAGTCTTAGCTAAGAAAGTATTTAAAGAACATACTTTACTTTTAAATGAAGCTTATGATCTATCGGGTGGTGAACGGCAACGCATTATACTAGCACGAATGCTTGCCCACATGAAAAATATCTTAATATTAGATGAACCATTATCAGAAGTTAGTATCGAAGTAGAAAAGAAAATTATTGCCAATATTATTAAAAATTATCCTAAAGTGACTTTGATTTATATTTCGCACCGGCGCGTCGAAGATTGTTTTGATCGCGTTTTATATGTATAGAAAGGAGTAATATGGAAGTAAGCAACGAAGAGCTAATTAATGCCGTAGGAGGTGTTTCAAAGATTGCCATCGGTGTAATTGTTGGTGGCTTTATAACCTTGCTTGTTGGTATTGTCGATGGCTTTTTGCGTCCTTTAAATTGTCGTTGATATGCCTTTATCTAATCAAGAATTAATATCGATTATTGGTGGTGAATTTTCTTATTCTTTATTAAATGCTATCACTAAATTTGTTGGTCTATTATATGATTTAGGACAAGTAATTGGTAGCTCTATTCGTTATATTCAAAAGGGAAACAAATGTTAAATCCCTTTATTTTTTATGTTGAAAAATGAGCAACTGGGGGGGGTGCAATACAATAGAGAAAATGGAAAATAGGAGCAGAGATTGACATGAAAAAAAAAGGAATAGCAATAGCATTAATATTAATGAGTATAGGTTTTGCATCAATAGCCACAGTCTTAACAATAAATGGAACAATAAATTATGGATATGATAGTGAAGAATTTGATGTATACTTTAGTGAAGCAATATTAGATGGCGTAGTCCATAATGATTTAATTGATGAAGGAACAAAAAAGAGCATAACCTTTACAACAAAAGATTTAAGTACATTAGGGGATAAAAGTATCCTAGAGTATCAAGTAATGAATAATAGCAAACAATATGATGCTACTGTAACTATCGATTGTAAAAGAGTAGATGGAGAAGGAAATACTGCTCAATCACAAGAAAGTGAATATACAACAATTACACCAAGTCCGACAAGTTTAACAGTAAAAGCCCAAGAGAGTCGAAAAGGCACGATAACAGTTGAACTAAATAAAGTAAGTTTAAATAATATCGAAGAAAAGTTTAAATGTAGTCTAACCGTAGATCCAACTGAAAGAGATAAAGAAGGAGAAAAATATATTGCTGATAAATCATGTGAAAGTGTAGCAGAACCCAATTTAGGAACAGATAATAAATTAATACCAGTAATCATTGATGAAGAAGGAAATATTACGAA
>CANQFG010000009.1 GCA_947598395.1 uncultured Bacilli bacterium | reverse complement strand
AATGGACATAAGGGATGGTTTTCATGGAAGACGATAAGATAGTTAAATATATGCGACTTCATAGTCAAATAATCATTATTAGTATTTCGGCAATTGCCTTTATTATTGGTGCCGTTTTCTTTATTTTGACTATAATTAATAAGGAAGAGATGACCTCATCAACGGATGATAAACCGATCAATTCTTCCATTACTTGTACGAAGGAAAATAACGATGATGAAAACGATATGACTATTTATATCAATTATGATAATGAAGATAATATCGTAAATGTCACATATGAAGAAAAATTAAATCCACCAAAGAAATATACGATTTCCAATTTAAAAGAAGAGGAACATATCGATCTTTTTAACTCGATCAATGGCGTCAGTGCCAATATTCAAATATTTAATAATCACCTAATTAAGACGATAAAATATGATTATCAAACTATTGATCTCGAGCAAATAAAGAAAGAATTAAAAAAGTATTTGCCCAAAGATGCCATTTTATTGAAAACATCGGAATTACCGATAACATTTAGTCAATTTAAAGACCAAGAATTAAAAGACTATACTTGTGAATTAAAATAGAATCAAAAAAAGAACCGCTTGGTTCTTTTTTTCTCTCTTCATAAGTATTAAAAAGTAGTTTAGGGGGAAAGAAATAAATTAATACTTAATACCATCTTATAAGAATAAGATTACAAAATAAATTTTTGACATTTAGTCATATAATAAATTGTATAAAAAATACACATTTACATAAGAATATGCTCTAGCCTTAATATTGTTAGTATTAAGGATGTGCCCTAGATAAATAATAATATTGGCAATCCTGCGAATTATTATTTTAAGGTAATCAGTGCTTAAATAGCAGACACAACTGTGGTTTTTTGAAAATATCTCGGTTGCCTAATTAAAACTAATTTCCAAACAACATTATTTTAGTGCTCATTCCCAAACACACACCTCTTTATTCATTAACTACGAATAGTTTGCTACATCATGAATAATTTCGATAATGTATTAGTTTTACCACCTAGATTAATCTTACACTAAAATAAAATTATTGTAAAAAGTTTTAAATAAATATTTTTTATTAGACAGCAATTTTGACAAAAAACTTAAAAATTAATAATCCTTATGTCGATAAAAGAGAATCGATAGACCATAAGATATGATCGTAATAATAATGACGGCGACAAATAAGACATTTAGACCATGTTCTTGAATAAAATTGATATATTTCGTAAAATCGATTTTTTGAACATTGATGACATTGATGTAGACGCTGAAGATGGAACCCACTCCCAAGAGGAGCATGACGATACTCATCAAGACGAAGCGACTCTTTTCACAGCCATATTTATAAATGACCGGATAGAAGATGCTATTGACGATGACGCTTGCTAGTTCGAGCATAATAAGTTGTTTTAACATATCAACATTGATACCGGCAGCATCGACGTGGCCGATGACGATAATTAGCTCATAGATGATGAGGCCAATAATCGTCGAAATCAACATCATGATGAGGGTAAATAGGTATTTGCAAGTTACGATTTTGATGCGCGAAAGGGGCATGGCTAGGGTATAGCTTTCCGTATTATAGAATTCATCGGTTTGGAAAGTCGAAATACCACTAGCTAGTAACATGACGGGAATGACGGAAATGGCGAGAAGATAGTTGCCGATCGCGATACTTATTAAAAGTGATCCGATAAACATGACAACTAAATTTTTCCAAGTCGTCTTCATATATAATAAATCTTTGACAATTAATCCTCGCATATGGCACCTCGTATATATAAAAGCATGATATCATCTAAAGTCGTTATATTATGGATATATTTGTCGTAACTAGTCTGCATATTCTTTTTATTGATCAAGACGAGATAATCTAAACGATTTTCCTTATACCGAATGATGTGTTTTTTATTGAATTTAGCATATTCTTCTTTCGTCATCTCCAAGACGATATATTCCTCTTTGATTTGCTTCAATGGTTCATCGAAGATGATCTTGCCATCTGATATAAAGATGACCCGATCGGCAATATGTTCGAGATCCGAAGTAATATGAGTCGATAGCAATATGGAGTGATCGCTTTCCGTGACGAAATTTTGAAACATATCTAATACTTCGCTGCGGATAATGGGATCCAAACCACTCGTGGGTTCATCGAGTATTAAAAGTTTGGGGTGATGCGCCAAAGCCGTAGCAATTTCGATCTTCTTTTTCATTCCCGAAGATAATTTCCGAATTTCTTTTTTTAATGGTATTTTATAATCTTTCATATATCTAAAGAATAGGGCACTATCCCAATTATGGTATACTCTTTGCATGATTAAATTGATATCGCGAACGTCAAAGGTCTCGTTCATAAACGAATTATCGAAGACGACGCCGATGTTCTCTTTAAAAGTATCTTGATATTCGGCATCGAAAAGTTTGATCGTACCTGCATCCTTATGCATGACATTTAAGATGCATTTTAACAAGGTCGTCTTGCCAGCCCCATTTTCGCCAATTAAACCGACGATTTGGCCCTTGGGAACTTTTATGGAGACATTATCTAATTTAAACTCATCAAAGTTTTTGGTTAAGTTGTCTACTTCAATGTTCATGAAAATCACTCTTTTCTAATGCTATTATATCATTATCTCGTATTTATTTTGAAAAAAAGTTTGTCCCTTGCTATACTATAGATAATTAAGGCAAGGTGGACATTTTGAAGATCGAAGATTTTATTAATAAATATGTTATATTGGAATTTAAAGATGGAACTATTTTAGAGGGCATATTGATCGAAATCAAAGAGAATGAAGACGAGTGGGGTTACTGTGTAACATTCACGATTCGCGAAAAAGATGATACGTATCGCCTTGTCTATGCTTCGGAAATTGCGACAATAAGTGAAGGCATATTAGTCGATATGTGATATAATGAATTTAGAAAGAAGATGAAAAAATGATTAAAGATTATGCCTGTCGTTGTGAGAAAAGTATGTTGGTGAGTTCGGTATTTATCTTAATATTGGGAATTATCCTCTTTATCGAACCGACGACATCGCTTAAGATGATTACCTTTTTAATCGCGATTCTATTTATGTGCATTGGCTTATTTCAAATCGTCATTTATATCAAATCACCCCGCGTCGAAAAGATGACGAGTTTATCGTTGATATTGGGTATCATTTTATTTGCTGTCGGATTATATTTGCTTCTCAACGTCGAAACGCTTATCAATTTTATAACGATTTTGATTGGCATAACGATCGCGATCAAAGCCTTATTTAAAATTCAATTTGCCATCAATATTCGCGATATATCGACTAAATGGAAATACAATCTCTTATTTGGCCTTTTGGAGATGACTTTGGGTATTATTCTCTTGCTCAATCCCTTTAAATCAGCCGTAGTATTCTTTAAGGTTATGGGTGCCATTATGGCCATTGGTTCGATAATGGAAATAATTGAAACGAGCATGGTAATCAAGAATATCAATGATTATAAAGAAATAGACGAATAAAATCGGATTATTTCTTTTTTTTTACCAAATAGTGTTATAATAATGATGGTGAAGATAATGAATAATAAAGCGCTTAAAAAAATGGAAAGTATTTTAAATATTGGTGCCGTCCTCTTGTTTATTGCCGGAATAATCATCTTGTTATCGAATATGAAAGTCTGGAGTATTCAAATATTCTTAATTGCTATTACATTAATATATGGCGTCGTAGCTATCGCATTAGAGAAAATGGATATGAACAAGAGCAGTAAGGGCTATTTTATTCTATGTCTATGTGGTATTTTAGTAAGCTATATTTATTTGGGAAGTACTATTTTGGCCAATTTTTGGCAATCACTTAGTGAAAATGGCAATGCCTTATTTATTATTTCCATCAATATTCTCATCATTATCTTGACGACTCTTTTGTTGATAAAGTACAAGAATTACCAATTTATTCATCTCATCTATTGGGCTTGTTTTATGATTATCCTCGAATTCTTTGCCCTCTTTGATATCGATAATTTTTATCCTTATTTAACGTTTAATGTTCTCTTATTAGTATTCAATATTTTTAATATTGGTAAGAATTTACCGACTTTTTCTAAATATTTGACGTATTTTTTGGCATTTTCCTTCTTATTGGATATGGAAAACTTTGCATTGATTCCCCTTACTATTATCGCAGCGTTGTTCTTTTTGAACTTTATGATGATTGCAAGAGGGGCTAAAGACGATGAGACGAATATCTTCACGAGTATCGTCATAATCTTTTATCTATTCATTATCTATACAAATTACATGCATCTATTTCCTATAGTGCCAGGTTTGCTTGCCATAACCGCGATCATCAGTTTTATCTATATCTCGATAAATCGTTTGGCCATCTTTAGCAATAAATTTTGTCAATTAGCCTCTAATATCTTTGCCAATGTTCTCCTTTTATGGATCATAATTACCAATTTGGCTTTGCGCGATTGGACGTTACTTTTAATATCATCGATCATTTTAGTCGTTTCGCTTATAAGCAACCGAAGGAGAACGAATACTTTCGAGAATTATCTCTTGCCGTTTAAGATGATGCTCGTCATCGAAACGGGTTTGATGTTTATCAATAATGCCTTTTTGCAAGCTGATGTCCTCATCCTCTTGCTCATCAATCTAATGGCTTTACAATTGGCGATGATGAGTAAGAATAAAATCGATCAATATGGCTATTTGCTATTTGTAGGTTTGACAATTGTTCAAATAGGGCTTAATTATGCCAGTATTTCGCCCGTTATGCTCATTGCCCTCGAGATGATTTTACTTGCCGATTACCTCGTAGCCAATCATATATTGGAAAGTAAGACCGTAAAAAATATTTTATACGTCATCTTTATCTTAGCACTCCTCATCTTTACGAGTATTACTAATTTCAAGATCAATTATTTGATAACGCTTCTCTATTTTGGCTTCATGTTATGGAAAGTATATCCCCATAAATTTAAATTTGGCGTGACGATACCGGCCTTTTATTTCGCCCTCAATGCCTATTTGCATATGATGACGCTTAATCCCGATATCATTTTTATCCTATCGCGCGTCATGCTCTTACTACTCGTCTATATCTTTGGCCTCATCATCGATAAAAACGACCGGTGGCGCGATAGTTTGGTGGTTATTGCCTTGTTCTTGCTCTTTATCGAATCGATTATGTACGATAGTGCAATTATCTTGAGCTATAGTTTAGGCTTGGCGATAGTAATGCTCATCTTGGGCTTCATGAAAGAAAAATATAAGGCGCTTTTATCCCTTGGTATCGTATTCAGCATTTTCTCCATCTTAAGGCTCATGAGTATTCGGAGCTTGTCGAGTAAAACATTTGCCTTCTTCTTGGCCGTCTTTGGCTTATTGATCATTATCTATGTCATTATCCAAATGAAACGGGAACTCAATAATCCGACTCCCGAAACTACGGTACATGAGGCTAAGCGGGAAGTTAACTATCATAATTATTGTGCTAATTGTGGTCAAAAGATCGATAAAAAAGATAAATTCTGTGCCCATTGTGGCCATAAGGTATCGTGAGGATGGGTGCCATGAAAAAGAAAGTACAACCTAAGAAGACGAAGAATACCAATTTAAAATCCGACATCATCATGTATGGCGTCATGATAATAATACTAGTTGGGGTAATCTTTGGCTTCAGCAAATATTGTGAATTAATTAAAAATGATGGCAAGAGCTTTATTACGACGACGAGTAGTACTTCGACGACGAGTACGAGGACAACGACGACGACGCTTGCGACCCAAACCAAATCGACGACGAGCACCGAACAAACGCGTACCCGTCCGCGTTCGACGACGAAAAGGGTCGAAAGCTCCTTGGAAATGCCGACGACACCTAACTTGGAAACGAATGAATGAGAGGAATGACAATGAATTTTGAAAATATCTTAAAAAAAGATTTACAACCTACGGAAGTCGCACTTGGATATAATCAATTAGGGAATTTGGTTATCGATTTGCGCGAATATCCATCTTTGATTATCACCGGGGAAACGGGATCGGGAAAATCGATCTTGCTCGATCAGATAATCTTGGAATTGATGCATAAGATGAACTCCTTTGAACTTGCTCTTATGCTCCTCGATACTTCGGGCGTCGAACTCAATTACTATGAGCATACGTCTTATACGTTATTCAGTGCCATCAATGATTTAGATAAGAGCGTCGTCTTACTTAGCAAAGTCTTGCGCGAAATAGAACATCGTAAGGATTTACTCAAGCGCGCGAAGATGCCGACTATTTCCGAATATAATGCCCATCATGAAGAGAAGATTCCCTTTTTATTGGTGGCCATCGATGATGATAAGTTCTTGCTTCGAACGAAGGATGTCGATAAGATGCTAAGCGGTATTATTGAAGATATTGCCGGTTTGGATATCGCCCTTGTCTTGACGACGAGCGATGTTCACAATAAGTTTTTTGAAAGCGATGCCAACGTCTTAGCTTCGATGTTAATCTCGTTTGATTATACGAATCCCTTAGAGGCTAAGAATGCCAATCTCAAGGGGGCCGACAAATTACCAATTGGCAAATTTATGGCTAGGGATAAGCATGGCGTCCGCGAATATACCAACTATGATTTTGACGATAAGATCATTGCCGAAATGGTTTCAAGTGAGCGTTATCCCCGATGAAAGATTCCTGGATGGACATGTGGCTTGCCAGTTCCTTATTTGATTCTTATTTCAAACAATTTCGCAAATACGTGCCGGAGAATGCTAAGATATTCTGCAATAATCCGGATTTAACTTCCCATATCGAAAAAAATTACGATATGACGATTGGTGGTAAAGCACCATATGATGCCTATATCTATAATGCTATCTATGCAACGAGTGAAGAGCTATTTTCAAATCTCAAAGCCATAGCTCAAGATCTTGGGGATAAGGGCCTAATATTTTTAATTCTCTTTATTAAAAGTGCGGATCTGGCCACCTTTTTGGATGAGGTATGTTATTTAAAGAAGCACTTTGTCGTCTGTGAAGAATATCGAGATGGAAAGAATGGATACTTTTTATACTTGCAAAAAAGAACTATTAAGTGATACTAATTTTTGCTATAATAATTTATAGTTAGGAGGATAGTCATGGGAAAAGAAGAATTTATTGAAAATATTTTTGCCAATATGCCTCAAGATATCGCGTGTGGCAGCATCTTCATCAATAATTGCAATATGCCTCTTCGGCGCTTTATAAGCGATTATATTTTCGATGAAATTACGAATCGTGAACTAACTCCTAAGGATATGGCCTTGATAATCGAACGCAAATTTCGGGGCAAAATTATTCCGGCTACAAAGCAAACAGAACAAAATAAGCGCGATTATATCAAGCGTTTTATCAATAACTGTCACGATTATGTCGCCGAGATTATGATCAGTCCGACGGAGACTTTAAATGTCACGGATTTTTTATTATCTCAAGTTTCCCATATGGACGATGCCTTTTATATCGTCGTCGGTCCTCAAAGGAAGACCGTCGAAGAAGTCTATCGGCGCATTTTAGAAAATCGGTATGTCGCTCCCACTTTTGAAGATAAGCAAGAACTATGTGCATTTGAATTGCAAGCTGTCGATGAAGAAGTGCAAAATTCCATGATTACCTATATGGGACAAAATTATCTCTTTAAACAATTTATTCTCGATATCGTTCCGGCCATGATGGATACGGCCACGACGATTATCTTAAATGGCGAACAACATGCCTTAGACGAATATTTATTGGACTTGATTCAAGTTCAAGAGCAAAAATTGACGGCGCAAAAGCTCGAAAAATTTAATCGGACAGGGGAGATTCCCGATTTAGTTCCCGAAATTGAAGTTTATCTTGCCCAAAATAAAAAGCAAGAGATAACTTTGACGCCGGAAGAGGAAGCTTCTTTGATGGCTCCACAAGATGATAAGGAGCTATATTATAAAGGTCAACTTAATAATTTAATCGATGCCGTTACCAATGTCAACGATAGCCATAATTTAAGTGCCATCGATCGGTTAGTCATCGATATCAAGACGGATATTAATCGGGCGGGTTTGACCGATACCTTATCGGGTTCGTTAAAGGCCTTAGATCAAGCTATGACTAGTAAGCGCAAGAATCTCATCAAGATCGATAGCAATCGCGATGAATATATCGAAGCTTTTAAAAATCAGTTGGCTATGTGCTATGACTTGGCTACTAATCTTAATACGCAGGAGGAATGCGATAATCTGCGAATTCTTATTACGAAATTAGAGACGGAATACGAAGAAAAGGGCTTTGATGATGACGAATTATTACAAGCGATGAATATCATCAAAAAGCGTTTGGGAACCAAGCAAATTCTCATGGGCCATACTGCGCCTTTAAAGCAAGGTGTAGCTTTTGATAATGGTCCTATCAAAGGATGATAAAAAGGGTGAAAAAAGATGAGTGAAGAGTTTAACGAATTTTATGATATGCTGTCCAATAGTCGAAGTGATGTCCGCAAATTAAAGGAAGAATACGAAAAAGAATTGGGCGCTCTTCTCGGACAAGTTCGCTCTTATCAAGTGGGACACGTCGATATTACCCATGAATATGATTTGGAAAACGATTTCGATAATTTTAAGGAAGAGGATATCCATATTCGCTTTCAATTGACGATGGATAGTGTCGAATATAAAATTAAACTATTACAAGGCTATTTACAAGAATTATTTAAGGAAAAGAAGTTTAATGTCTATAAGCGCGATCGGGAACAAGCTTTGACGAAAGAGGAATATCAACGATATATCGCCAATCCGCAAGAACAAGCGGAGATGATTGCCAATTGGTATCAAGATTTCATGCATTAAAAAAAGGGATTAAATCCTTTTTTTATTTGTGATAATAGACATCGATGTCCACATCTCCCGTGATGCCATCTACCCGTCCGACATTGGATAATTGCCATAAGATATAATCGCCACTATAAGATGTTTTCGAAGTATAATGAGCCAACCAAACATCGCGGTTATTTTTATTGATCCAGACATTTTCGAGATAGAACTTACTGCTATAGAGCATCGCATCATAGCCATGTTTTTTGACTTCATCATAAAAGTAATTGAAGCAATTGCTAAAGTCATTTAAGTTTATTTGATATTTTTTAAATTTGCTCCAGTTTTCCCAGTCATAGGCAATCGGGAAATCTAAAGGCGTACCATTGAGGATATCGACGACCCATTTGGCATGCGCAACAGCTAACTCCTTATTTACGGCGGTCGTATAGACATAGACGCCGACTTTTAAACCCGCCTCTTTTGCTCCCTTGATATTGCGTTCATAATAGGAATCCATGGATATTTCCTTATCGGAATCCGTCTGTACGCCGATGCGCATGATGACGAATTCGACACCCGCTTCGGCAACTTTATTAAAGTCGATATCGCCTTGCCATCTCGAGATATCGATGCCCACTTCCGTATCATCGGTCTTATACATCTTTATGGCCTCTTTAAAATCTAAATGGGTTTTAGAACCCGAAGAATGATTGCCCGATGAGCTAATTTTATCGACGACATTGATTTTTAAACCGCGCTTCGTCGCATTATCACTGGTATCCTTTATGACATATGATACTTCGTAAATGCCCGTCTTGCTTAGATCATAAGATCCTTCAATTTCACAGGTTGGCGTAGCATCATAGTTATCGGCATAGACGGCATTGGCACAAAAGTCGGTTTCCGTATTTTTGAGGACGGTCTTGGAAGATGATACGCTGATGAAGATCGGTGGCGTCGTATCGGAAACGGTATATTTGACATCATAGTAATATTCGCGCTTATCAAAGCGATAGGTAATTCTTTCGCTTTTTTCGCCAACTGTATCCGTTTCAACTAATTTATTTTCCGTTAAGACTTCGACATTGTTTTCGCCAATTAAATCATAGAGGGAAACGTCGCTATAGACCTCGATGGGGTCATCCTTGGTCGTAATGATGGCCTCTTCGGGAACCGCATATTTATCGTAGCCACATCCCGTCGTTAAAGTCGCTAGAAGTAAGATAATAATAAATTTCATATACATCACGTATCTATTATATAATAATTAGAAAATATAATAAATACCATGTTATAATAACAAACGAAAGGACGACTAATATGGCCATTATTAAAGAACGAATCCGCTGTCCAAAATGTCAACACAAGCTTTCCATCAAGATAAATTCTGAACTCGATAAGCGGCATCTTGCCCAAATTATGGACCGCTCCCTTTTTAAGGTGAAGTGCGACTGTGGGGAAGAGATAACTCTTGATTATCCCGTATTATTTAAAGGCGATAATTATCGCGTCTTTTATACGCATGATGAAAATATCCCTGAAAATTTGCAAGGAGATGGAACACTCCGCCTCGTCCGGGACTATGCTGATTTTAAGGAAAAGATCATGATTTTGGAAGATGGTCTAAATGATATCGTCATCGAATTTATCAAGGAATTCTTAATTCGGCAACTATCGCCAGATGTTGCTGTCGATGGTCTACGTTATGATGGCAAAAGTGCTACGCATCTATGCTTTTATGCCAAAGCTTTAAAACAAGATGTTGGCTGTGAACAGACATTTTATGAAACGATTGAAAGACGAATGCGCTTTCGCCCTATTAAGGGTTTTGTGTTAATCGATAAAGATAGTTATCGGAAGTATATGAAATTAAAATAAAAAAATGAGGGAGGTGACACCTATGCATCTAATTATAAAAAATGCGAGTGTAACGCTTAATGGGAATACGATCTTAGAAGAAGTTAACTTCGAAGTAAAGGATCGCCAAAAGATTGCCATCGTTGGCAAAAATGGTGCCGGCAAGACCACTTTATTAAAGGCCTTAGTCGATAATGATTTATTTGAAAGTGGCATTGGCGAAGAAAAGTTTAGTATCTCCTGTATGGGTACTTATAATATCGGTTATTTAAAACAGATGGCCTTTGAAGATGAAAATATTACTCTAATGGCCGAGATCTTGAAATCCTTTGCCGATTTAATAAAGATGGAGCGCCAATTAGAGACCTATGTGACCAAGATGAATAACCATAGTAGTGAATCCTTGATTCAAGAATATTCCGATTTACAGGAGCGATTTCGCCTCTTAGGTGGCTATAGCTATCAAAAGGAATACGAGGTAATGTTAAATAAATTTGGTTTTACGGAAAGCGATAAACAAAAACCTTTAAGGGAATTTTCCGGTGGTCAAAAGACGAAGATTGCCTTCATTAAACTTTTGCTCAGCAAACCGGATTTGCTCTTGCTCGACGAACCAACTAATCACCTCGATATCAAGACCATCGAGTGGTTGGAAAACTATTTGAAAAATTATCCGGCAGCCTTAATTCTCGTCTCCCATGATCGGATGTTTATCGATAAAATTGTCGATACTATATACGATATCGATTATGGTAAAACGGTAGAGTATTCGGGAAACTTTGCCTTTTATGAAAAAACTAAGAGAATCAATTATGAGCATCAAATGCGCGATTATAATCTGCAACAGAAGGAGATAAAAAGACTTTATAGCATCTATGAACGCTTCCGCAATAAACCGAGTAAAGCGCGGATGGCCATGAGTAAACTCCATCAAATCGAAAAGATGGATTTAATCGATAAACCAAATGATATCGAAGCTAAAACTTTTAGGACCAACTTACAAGAAATCGAACCATCAGTTAAAAATGTCTTGCGCCTCAAAGATGTCGAAATTGGCTATGATCACCCATTAGCTAAGGTGTCCTTTGAACTTATTCGCGGTAAAAAAATTGCCATTATCGGAGAAAATGGCATTGGCAAATCGACGCTCTTAAAGACGATTCAGGGCATCATCGAACCATTGTCGGGCTCAATCGAATATGGTTTGCGCGTCAATCCGGGTTATTTCGATCAAAATCTTGCCATGGCCGATTCGCATCAGACCGTCTTGGCCGAATTTATGAGTTTTTTGCCCAACTTAAATCAAGAAGAAGCGCGCCGGGCCTTGGGGTCCTTCCTCTTTAAGGGCGACGATGTCTTAAAGTCGGTATCCGTCCTATCGGGTGGCGAAAAAGTGCGCCTCCAATTATGTAAAATTCTTTATAATAAGCCTAATTTACTATTATTAGATGAACCAACTAATCATATGGATATCGTCGGCAAAGAACATTTAGAGGATATTTTAGAAAGTTACCCTGGCTCGATTATCTTTGTCTCTCATGATCGGTACTTCATCAAAAAGATTGCCGATGAATTAATCGTCTTTGAAGATGGCAAAGTCAATTATTATCACTTTGGCTATTTGGATTATTTGGAAAAAATTAAAAATCAAACCGTCGATAAAGAATATCATGAACATAAAGAGAAAATTCTCAAACAACATATTGCCGAAACCGTCAATGAAGCTAGTCTTTATACTTTGGAAAAAGATCTCAATAAACTCGAAAATGAAATCATAAAAATTGAGACGAATATCAAATCTTTGGAAAAGCAATTATTCAGTGAAGAAAATATTAATAATTATCAAAAGATAAATAAATTAAATGAAAATATTAAAAATTTAAATATTCAATTAGATGAATTAAATGGCAAATGGGAAGAGTTGACGGACTTAATTATGGCAACCAAAAAGGATGCAAATTAGCTTGCATCCTTGGTTAAACTCATCAATGTTTTATCAACTGTAGCCGCACTTACATTGGCAACATTATAGTAATTATCCTTTTGCATTTGTTTGTATAACTCATCTTGAATTTTTAACATTTCAGTTAGGCCTTCCTCCATGAGTTTACGAACTAATTTGTTGCTCGATTCGACTACAGCATTTAAATATAGGGTAATTAAACTTTTGGTTAAGGTTAGAACATTTTCTAACGGATATTTATCAGTCATTAGTTATTCGCCTCCAATAGTTTGATTATTTGTTTATTCATCATACTATGTTTACTCAAAGCACTTTCTAGTAATTTTGAGTACGTATCATCATCGATATCATTTAATGTACTATCGATAATATTCATGATTAAACATTCGTGATTATAGATATCTTCGACATAATTTAATTCTTTTTGACTCATAATCTTTCCTCCCCAGTAGTATTGTGGTCATTTTTTGACAAAATATACCCTTTTTTAATAAATAGCATATTCGACAAGTTTTATTTTACTTTTTATTAAGATATGCTATAATTGGGATACTTGTAGAAAGTAGGGAACATATGGATCGTTATAAAAAAGCCCAAATAACCAGTATTTTGGGAATTATGGGCAATATATTTTTACTCGTTATCAAGGCCATTGCCGGCATGATTACCAATTCACAAGCCATGATAAGCGATGCCTTCAATAGTGCCGGCGATATCTTCTCTTCGCTCATGAGCTTTATTGGCAATAAGATCTCTTCAAAAGAGGCGGATGCCGATCATAATTTAGGTCATGGCAAGGCCGAATATATCTTTTCCCTCTTAATTAGTATTTCGATGATGGTCGTAATCCTTCGTCTTTTTTATAATTCATTGGTTTCCCTTTTTTATAGTTACGATTATCATTTTTCGTACTTTTTAATCATCGTCTCTCTGCTAACAATCATCATCAAGATGAGTCTCTTTTTATATACCAATCACGTTGCTAAAAAGATCAATAGTATTTTAGTTAAAGCTAATGCCAAGGATCATATAAGTGATGTCGTCTTGACGAGTCTTACTTTGATTGCAGCCCTTTTTGGCATGCGGGGAATTACGGCGGTCGATGGCATCGTGGGTATCGTCGTCTCTATTTGGCTTTTCTATGTTGCCATTAAGATTTTTTCCGAAAGTTACGATGTCTTGATGGATAAAGGAATGCCCGATGAACTAAAGGAAAAAATTATCGATATAACTAAAAAATATAAGGAAATTATCAAGATAAATCACTTTAATTCGACGCCCGTTGGGTACCGTTATCAAATTTCTCTGACCATTTTCGTCGATGGTCGTCTTTCGACTTATGAAAGTCATGAAATTGCCAATCGTTTGGAAAAAGAAATCAGTCAGTTAGAGGAAATATATTTGGCCGTTATTCATGTCAATCCCATCGATGTTATGAAAAACGATTAACATTGTTTAATCCAACATTTAATAGTATAATTTAGATAGTTGGTGAGTTTTATGATTAGATTAAATCTTAAAAATGCTTTAAAAGCGGTTTTAAGTGCCATGGCTATTATAATAAATATTAGCCTTTTTCGCGTGTTTAGCAATAAAGTAATCAATTTTAAGGTCTTCTATAATTTAAATATTACCGTAATGGCGCTAGCGACAATTGTTATCTTTATTTTATATAAGAACAATAAAAAGGATGATTTGTCGAAAAGTCAGAAGTTATTGACATTATTTTTTGCTCTTTGGATGTTGCTTGGCGAAGCTTATGTCGAAGCGGGAACATTCAAATTAATATGTGAAAATCCCGTCATATTGCTTGCCTCCATCGTCAAAGTAATGGGCTATTATTTCATCTTTGAATTGGGCTTTAATTATCTAAATAGATTATTAAAAAATAGCAAGCAACGAGAATTAAAAATAACCAATAAAAGATTACTTTGGTATATAGATAAATTGGAAAAAAATCCCTTTAGGACGAGTTTGATAACGATACTTATATTTTGGAGTATTTACTTTTTGGCCTTTTATCCCATTGTCTTGTCGCCCGATCCCAGTTATCAAATTATTCAATATTTTAATATTCCCAATAAGTATAATAATTGGGTTATACCCTTAAATAATCAAATCTTTATGACGGCCCACCATCCGGTCTTGCAGACTTTCTTAATCGGTTGGTGTATCGAAATTGGGCGCTTTATCGCGAATGATAATTTGGGCCTATTCATCTATACGCTTTTGCAAACGGGTGTCTATAGCAGTGCTCTAGCGATGACGGTCAAATATGCGCATTCCCATGGTATTAGTAAAAAATGGCAACTCATCCTCATCGCAAATTATTCACTTGTTCCCATGTATCCCTTCTATGCCTTGTCGGCGGTTAAAGATACGTTATATACGGCATTCATGTTATTCTTCGTCCTCTTTATCTTCGATATCATCAAAAATCATGAACAAAAAATGTCTCTTAATAAGCACGTTTGGCTCTTTATCGTGATGCTCTTCTTATGTTTATTTCGGCATAATGGCATCTATGTCATCCTTTTAACTATTCCCTTTGTAATAATCGTATCGCGTAAAAATTGGGTATCATTGACTTCGATGACGGTTGGTTTACTCGTCATTTTAACGGCCTTCAATAATTATTTAGTTCCGAGTTTGGGCATATCGGGGACGAGTGTTCGGGAAATGCTATCCATTCCATTTCAACAAACGGCCCGGGTGGTCAAAGAATATCCCAATACTTATTCCGAAGCGGATAAGGATATCATCGATTATGTCTTGCGTTATGATAATTTGGCTTTGCGTTATGAAGCGGAAAAAAGTGATCCTATCAAGAATGATTATAATAAATATACGACTAGTAAGTATTTGAAAGAATATTTTTATATCTGGTTTAAGGGTTTTCTTCGCCATCCCGATACGTATGTCGATGCCACTTTAAATAATATCTATGGTTATTTCTATCCGAATGCCCATAAGTGGTATTTATATTCTGAATATGTCGATACGGCTCAAAAGGAAGGGGCCATTACCTATCATTTTATTCCGTGGACCAAACCTATAAGAATGTTTTTAAAAGGATGGGGCAATCTTTTCCCTTATTTGCCCTTTATCGGTTTAATCGCGAGCATTGGAGCTAATACATGGGCCTTGCTCATCTTGGCTTCGTATTTGCTTAATAAAAAGAACTGCAAATACCTAGTGACATTAATCCCGTTATTGACAACTCTTTTGATCTGTTTAATATCTCCCGTCAATACGTATTTCCGCTATACGATGCCATATATCTATGCATTGCCAATATTAGCGATTTTAATATTTAATTCTATACGAGGTGGTACAAATGAAAAAAAGTAAGATAGCCGTTTTAATTCCCTGCTATAATGAAGCGGTAACAATTGAAAAAGTCATCAATGATTATAAGGAGGTTTTGCCGGAAGCCGATATTTATGTCTATGATAATAATTCGCGCGATCATACCGATGAAATTGCGCGTCAAGCAGGAGCCATTGTTCGCTATGAATATCGCCAAGGAAAGGGTAATGTCATTCGTTCGATGTTTCGCGATATCGATGCCGATTGTTATCTGATGATCGATGGCGATGATACTTATCCCAAGGAAAATGCCCGTGAAATGTGTGATCTCGTCCTCTCGGGTCGGGCCGATATGGTAATTGGAGATCGCCTATCTAGTACCTATTTTCAAGAAAATAAGCGTCCCTTTCATAATGTCGGCAATAAAATCGTGCGCCAGTTGATAAATAAATTATTTAATAATAATATAAAGGATATCATGACGGGATACCGCGCTTTTTCCTATACTTTTGTCAAAAGTTTTCCCATATTGTCCAAAGGCTTTGAAATTGAAACGGAAATGACGATTCATGCGGTTGATAAAAATTTCAACATCGTCGAGATCCCCGTTCAATATCGCGATCGTCCCAAGGGCAGTGTATCGAAACTCAACACGTATTCCGATGGCTTTAAGGTCTTGCGCATGATTGCCACGTTATTTAAAGAATATAAGCCGACGTATTTTTTCAATATCTGTGCTCTAATCTTTGTCTTTATCAGTATTCTCATTGGAGCACCGGCCTATATTGAATATTTTAAAACGGGATTGGTCTTAAAATTTCCTTCCTTGATCGTCAGCTGTTTTGCCCTTACTGTAGCTCTATTATTATGGATAACGGGAATAATTTTACAGGTAATAGTCAAAAAGAATCATCAAAATTATGAGTTATATTTGAATTTATTATTGCAAGATAAAAAAAATAAAGATTAAAAAAAGGCTCGTTTTTCGAACCTTTTATTGTGGCTTAATACTAAATGCATCGGCAACGTTGGCAACATTTTCACTGGATAGTGCTTGTTCTTGAGGATAAACGGTTTCTAATCCACTATTGTTTAGTGAATTTAATAAATCATCAATTTCTCCTTCTGTAACATTGGGTACGGCTGCCGTTTGGGGAACTTCGGGCATCACTGGTTGCGGTGTCTCCACCTCGGGTTGAACGACTTCAGGCATAGCCACTTGCGGTTCCTCCGTCATCGGTGGCGCTGTGACTTCACTTGGGCCCTCCATTATTGAAGGCATTTCAATTTGGGGTTCAGGGACCGCCATCTCTTGAACGCTTGAATCTTGAACGGTAGGTTCTTCTTCACTTGCAAGAAGGCTCATATTTAATGGGTTAACGGCACTTAATTCGTCAAACTTTGCTTCAATTGTCGATAAATTATTGGCAATATTGTCGATCGTTGCTCGCGCCGCATCTACTTGACTTTCATCGCGTTCAATCGTGAAACGTACATTCTTTATTTGCTCGCGATAATCATCAAAGATCGCTTTAAAAAGGCTATATTTACCAGGTACACTTGCAAATATTTGATTTTCTAAATTGGCCATTCTCGGCTCAATAGATGCACATAAAGTTATTAGTTCTTCTTTCATATTACTATCCTCCTATGATAAAATTATAACCATTTTTTTGGCTATTGTAAATATTTATTATGAGATTGACACTCGTCGTGTTCATTGTTAAAATCATATATTATGAGATTCCTTATGAATGGAGAGGGTGGTAGAAGATGATTCTTTTTGTCAGTGGGCGGACGGATATCGTCGGATTTTATATGCCGTGGTTTATGAAGCGGTTTCATGCGGGCTTTTTCGATGTACGCAATCCCTTTAATCCGAAGTTAGTCAGTCGGATAAATTTAGAAGATGTCGATGCCATTCTCTTTTGTACTAAAAATCCCCTTATTGGAACATATTGGAGAAATTACGAAACCCTTCGTCGTGCATGTTACTTTGACGGGTTACCATGAGGATTTTGAACCCAATGTCGATAAAAAAGATATCTTTGAAAGTATTAAGAAAATAGCTACAATCATTGGCCCGGAACGCATGTATATCCGATATGACCCGATAATCGTCAATGACAAGTATACGATCGATTACCATATCAAATCTCTGACGAGGATTGCCGAAGCCTTAGATGGTTTTGTCAAGACGATAATTATCTCGTTTGTCGATGATTATAAAAATGTGCGAAAAAATGCCCATATTTTAAATATTAAGCCCTTAACGGATGCGGATTATGAAAAAATAGGCCGCGCTTTTTCCCAAATTGCCCATGACCATGGCATGAAGATTCAGACTTGTGCCGAAAAGGAAAATCTTCGGCAATATGGCTTTGATGGTGGCGAGTGTATGTCCTATGAGCTTGCCGCATCTTTGACGGGGAAGGATAATCATAAGCGGTGGAACGAACGCAAGAGTCCATATTGCAACTGTGTTAAAATGGTCGATATCGGAGCTTATAATACCTGTCGCCATTTTTGTCGGTATTGTTATGCCAATTACGATGCTGTAAAAGTTGACAGTAACGCCGCCTTACACGATCCTAATTCCAGTTTGTTGTTGGGCCATTTAGTAGAAGACGATGTCATAAAAGTTCGAAAGAGTTAAGGGCAAACTCTTTTTTCTATCTTTAAAATTTGCTATAATAGTTAATAATAGAGGAGGAAGCGATATGAATATTGAAGAATTTTTTTCCCATGTTCAAGTCTATGGCTATGACGATTATTTTAAAGCCCTCATTACCTCCTATATGCATCAAGAGAAGATCATACCCACCCATGATGGGCGCACTTTTTACCAAATATTTAATTATGATGCCGCTTTGCAAACTGATACGGCGAGTGATATAAGGCCTTTATTGAGTTATCTTTTGCAGCTTTATAAAGCTAAACCCCAAACTATTTCGTTAGCTGATTCTTTAAATACCCAAAAGAATTATATGACGATATCTTCGCAAGTCTTTGGCTCTGCTCCGGATACCGACTTAGTTCATAAATTATTTTTTTCCATTAAAAGTACGGATATCAATGCATTTTTGATGATGTTAATTGCCGATTTAAATGCTCTCAATGTCGGATATCGTATTTTGACAAAAGAAGTCAATAGGCAAAATAGTGGCGAAAAGGATGCCATTGCCCTCCTCGTAAGTTCCGAAAATTTGGAGAAAGTTTTAAATATATTAACGGATAAATATCAAAGTATCATGCATAATCCCAATCCGATGGTGGCCGCGATTGAAAAATTAGGCTATGCCTCCTTTTGTGAGGAAAACGGCAAGGATATGAGTGAGGTCTTGGGCGAGACCATCATCGCGTGCATCGACGATGCTTTAACGGATTATCTTATTAATAATCCCTTAGACAATGCGGGTACGAATGTCCTTGAGACCATGAGTCATCCTCATTTTGACGATATCGCGCGGATCAAACTCATGCGCGAGATTGCCCCTAAATTTGATTTAATCGCGGATATTTTAAAGCGAATTCCCGAAAAGTGTCTGTTAAATGGCATCGATATCGATAATATGTTTATGAGCAAACGCGCTTTAGAAGAATTACATCAACTATATAATATCGTCATTCCCGAATTGGAAGTTGATAATTTGCCAGCTCAGCTGGTGGATAAATACGCCTTTTTAAATGAACCGGAATCCTTTTTTACGCGGACGATGACGATGCTTGATGGCGAATGCTTGACGGTTTTGGACTATCTCGAACGAAATGAAGTCTTAAAGAAAATTCCCGAAAATGTCACGATAACCATCTTAGATGATTCGCGCTTAGATCGGGCCGAATTTATCAAGTATGCGCTTCAATATGCCCATCGTTATCCCGATTTTGCTGCTATTATGGATGTATTCATTCGCAGTATGTCCAAATCAAGCCGCAAAAAATAGGCTCTTTTGACGGAAAACTTTACTTTTTTTCTAAAATGTATTAAAATAGCACAACACATTTAGAAAGAAGGGGAAAATATGGTATCTATAAGTGATATTTATACGAGATTTCGCCAAAATGCCACTTTGACCGATTATGATAATCGGGAATTAAATGAGAAAAAAGAACTTCAAGATCGGTTCTTACAAAACTATTTGAGCAGCAAGATTACCGAATGTCTCTTGCGTCCATGGGAAGTCGAAACGGGCAGTGTCGAAGAACTAGTCGAAAAATTAGCATCTATTTTACCCGAATCTTCGCGTACATATGTCATTTCCCAATTGGTTTACTATCTTTTGGGAATCATCAGTGAATTTCAAAGTTATGATATTGAATGGGTAAAAGATGAGACTTTTAATGGCTTTGTTGCCAACCAAAATCGACATAAACTATTGTTGTTTGTCACGAAGAGTGGTGGCGATATCATGACTAGTTTTCATGACCTTTATCGCTTTTTTAAAAACTATCAACCTGTGGCTGACTTAAATACGGCCAATATTCTCGTTAAATAAAAAAGAATCTATATCGACAATTGATATAGACCTTTTTTGGCAATAAAATACTTGCCCTAACTGATTAAATTACATCAGTATTTATATTGCATAGATTATTGCTCTATGCAATATTATTTTGGAAATATTTGGGGATAATATACGTAATTTTACAAATTTTTTATTCTTTAGGTGTTAGTTTAAAGACCAGGGGGAGGAAAATTCGATGTCTAAAGAACAAATAATATTTATTAATATTGATGATTCCGGAAAAATGACGCCACATGAAAAAGTATGCGTATATGGGGCCATCATCTTTCTTTCCAAAAAGGAAAAAGATAAATTTATAACTCAATATCGCCAGATAATTAACGATATTCATTGTAAATATTGTGGGCAAGATAAGAACCAGGGTTGTACGGGTAAGTGTCCGGAAATAAAGAGCAATAATATTAATCCTAAGGACTTGCGGCGCATTATCAATTATATAAAGAAGTATTACTTGGGAGCGGTAACGGTCGATAATTTAAATGTCTATGACTATATCATATCGAGTAAACCATCTAAGGGCCGCTTCCTCGATTATGTCTTGCGCATTTTTATCAAGGGGATTATCAAAGATTTAATTGCCAAAAAGGTTATCGATCCGCATCAAGATTTACATATTATCTTGAATATCGATGAACAGCCGACGAAGAGCAATGGCTATTATAATTTGCGCGAAGGTCTGATCGAGGAATTGCGTTATGGTATCAAAAACTATGATTATAAGAAAGTCTATCAACCTATTATGCATCAAAAAGTCTATATAACTTTATCTTATCTACACTCCGATAAAAGTTATGTCGTGCAAGCCGCCGATATCATCGCTGGCTTAGTGCGGCGCAAGAGTACGAAAGGTCATTTGGGCAGTACGATTCTCGATAATATCTTTGAATATTTGAATTATCAAATCTTCATGCCATGAAAAAAAGCCTCTTCGGCTTTTTCCCAGTTAGAGTGGCGGTTATCCGCTTAATATAAATTATCAACATCTAACTATCGACCAGACGAGCAAATATTTGCTCCGGTAAGTAATTTATATCATATTATTATTGTCGTGTCAAAGGAATTATGCCAATTCGACAAAGTTAGTCATCATTGTTTTTAATAAAGGCTTCATAAATGATGGCAGCTAAAATGGCACCTATGAGTGGTCCAACGATAAAGACCCAGACCGAGCTAAGCGCATCGATTTCCAATAGGGCCGGTGCTAAACTGCGCGCGGGATTGACACTAGTACCCGTAAAGGGAATCCCTAAAAGATGAACGAGGGTCAACGATAAGCCACCGATAAGGATGGAATTTTTCTTTTTATTACTTACTAATATCGTCAAGACGAATACCAAGGTTAGAATCGTTTCGATAAATAAAGCGATATACGGACTTGTCGCCAAATAGGCACCACCAAAACCATTAGCTCCTAAATTCGTAAAACTGCCCAGACATATTCCTAGGAATAATGATCCATAAAGAGCTCCAAGCAATTCAAAAAAGATATAGGCAAGCATTTGTTTAAAATTGATCTTATTAGTTATATACATGGCCATGGATACAGCTGGATTGATGTGAACTCTTTGGCAATCTTTAAATAGATAAGAAATTACGATGAATGCAAGGCCAAATCCCAAAGAAGTTGTCATGATATCGCCATGTGTGACGACGGCAATTCCACAGCCCAAAAAAACTAATAGCAATGTTCCAATAAATTCATTTATATATTTTTTCATAAACTCTCCTTTTGTAAAAATATATGATATCTTTTTTACAATATGTCTTTTTTAGGAGGAGTATTTAAAGATATTTATCAATAGCTTAAGTATTAAAAAGTGTAAAAAAATCTTTATCTATATATATCAATATCCAATAAAGCATATTTTAACTTTCCTTATCGAAACGCATAAATTTATTATATTAAGGAATAATAAAACTGGTGATTTTATGGCTAATATACATAGCAATATCTCTTTTGGTTTAGTCAATATACCCGTCTTATTAAATCCCATAATTCATAATAATGATACGTCTTTTAATCAATTACATACCAAATGTTTAAATCGTATACGTTATATTAAATATTGTCCGCATTGTAAAAAAGAAGTAAAAGAAAAGGATATTATTAAGGGATATGAATATGAAAGAGATAAATATCTGACATTTGCTAAAAATGAATTAGATGAATTAAAACCCGAAAATGAAAAAGAAATCGAAATCGTCTCCTTTATCGATTATCGGGAAGTTGATCCCACTTATTTTGAAAAAAGTTATATGTTGACGACAGAGAAGAAGAGCAAGGCCTATAATCTCTTTTGTGAAGCCTTGAATAAAGTAAAAAAAGTCGCCTTAGCTAAAACGGTTATCAGCAGTAAATTTTATTATTGTCTCTTAAGATTTACGCCATATGGCATTATTATGACGACTTTATTTTTTGCGGAAGAAGTAAATATGCCCGATACGGAGATGAATACGAAAGCCGATGCTAAGGAACTGGAATTAGCTATTAAATTAATTAATGAACGTTCGGGTAAATTTGAACCGGAAAAATATCGCGATGAATATCAGGATAATATTCGCGAAGCTATCGATGATAAATTGAATGGTCAAGAAGTAAAGAAGGTTAAACGTAAACCTAAAGAACAAGTTAATAATTTATTAGATGCCTTGGAAAAGAGTTTAAAGAAACGATAATGAATATTTGGAAGATGCGCGATTGGACGCCGATGCTTTTACAGGAAATATTTAAACCATTTGATGATGATAACTATCTATTTGAAATAAAATTTGATGGACAACGAGCTTTAATATTTGCGAGTCCCAGTGACGTAAAGGTCTATAATCGTCATCATGAAGATATTACGTTTCGCTATCCCGAATTACAGGCCATAAAAGAAATCGTGGTTAAAAATACGATCTTTGATGGTGAAATAGTGGCCTTTGAAGATAATAAGCCATCTTTTTCACGGTTACAAAAGCGGGCCCATTTAAATAATATTAAAAAGATTGCTTATGAAAGTTATGAAAATCCAATCGTATTTATGTGTTTTGATATATTGTATATGGGAGCCGATTTGACGATGATGCCTTTAACTGAGCGCAAGGAGATCTTGAGTCAATTTTTAGATAATCAAGTATTCATAAAGACAAAATATTATTACAAAGAAGGTAAGAAAGTATTTAAAAGTATTAAGGAATTGGGACTGGAAGGCATCGTTGCTAAAAATATCTCGAGTCCTTATGAAATAAATACGCGCAGTCAAAATTGGTTAAAGATTAAAAATTGGCGCGAAGAAAATTTTTTTATCGGAGGCTATTTGGAAAGTGGTAAGGCTCATGTCGTATCGTTATTTTTGGGTAAATATCGCGCTTCTAAATTTATTTTTGTCGGTAAAGTTAGCATGAATCAAAGAAATTCCCTATATGATCTTTTAAAAAGAGAACCCTTATTAAAGAAAAGTCCCTTTAGTAATCCTTGTGGTGAGTGTCATTTTATCGCTCCGAAATATCAATGTCGCGTCGCATTTATGGAATGGACCGATGATGGCCATGTGCGTCAGCCGATATTTAAGCGGGCCATTTTGTGATAAAGTAGTATTGAGGGATTATTATGGATATTAAACTGAAAGCGAAAATCTATGAGGCCTTAACGGCCCTTGCCTCGATGCGCGTCACGATGGGTGAAGAGAATGCCCAAGTCGTCTCGTCCGATTTGACTAAGACCTATATCGTCAGATGGCGTGATGATCTTTATTCTTCGACCGACAGTGCCTCTTTTTGGCAAGGGTATCCCGGTTATCCAATAATTGCCGTCTTGTTTTTACAAAAAAAGTTGGATTATGATGAGGATATGGCCACTTATTTAAAGGATATCAATTGGCATCAAATAAATGCTAAATATAAGCGCGATTATCAAAAATCTTTAGATGAAGTTTTAGCTTCTTTTGATTTAGAAATCCAAGAACGTCTAAAAAAATTATGTCAATGCGACGCTATCTCAATTATCTAAGCTCGATATTAAAGTCGTTCGGAGTATAAAAAAAGACCAATAAATGGTCTAATGGGCTCCCATTATATGATGTAATTCGCCCTGAAGGACGTCTTTTTCTTTGTTTTTTTCCTCAAGACCGAATAATGCATGAATTTGCGATAATGAATAACCTTTTAACTGCTCGATATCTTCGGCCAATTGTAAGCTATTGATGGCCTCTTCGCCGATTGGATTTAATTCGACTGTGAAGTCATCGTCGAGGGCACTTGCTGGTATAAAGGATCCGAAAACCGGTTTAGAATGCTCATATTTTTGTAAACCCGTCTTGCCAAAGTAATTTAAGCGATTCAAGGCATGAATATCGGCGTGTTGTAGTGGCTCGGGAATTTCCTTTTTTAAATCATCAATTTCCTTTTTATATTGTTGGTATACTTGATGTTCATAGGTTCCTTCTTTGCTAGCTTCTTGAATATCGAGACCTAGAAGGGCATGCTCGATTTCCTCTAAGCGCATTAGGCGTTTTAAGTTATCCGTCTTGCGCGCTTTTAAAACTTCTAAAGCCAATTTAACATTGGGATCATTTAAAACGGGAGGAACGGCACTTATTAAAAAGGCATTTTCATCATTGATAAACGACGTATAATGTAATAGTTCATGATTAAATAAGGCTATTTGGGCATTATCTAAATAGTTTTTTAATTGTCTACCCAATTTACTGGCAATATATTCTTGATAATTGAATTCAAAATTTTCCCGATCATTCATGGCTTTTTCTAACTTTCCGCGAGCCAAGGCGATTTTTTTTGCCTGCTTTTTATTATTGTGATTTTCGTCGCTTGCTTGAACTAGCTCTTCAAATTGTTTGCGATATTTTTGAATTTCCCCATCGAGATAATCCGTATAATCCTTTATTTCCCTTTGATTCTCGGAGATTAAGGTACTCAAAGTTTCTTTTTCTAAAACGCCTTTGAGATAACAAAATATATTTCGATATGCCCGAATTTGTTGGATTTCGCCCGGAGTTAATGGCCGCTTTTCTTCATCGGCCCGTCTTTTGATTTCCAATACTTTTTGAAATAATTCTTGAAATGGCATAATTATTCCTCCTCTGCTAATAAATCATCGATTAAATCGATAATCTCGGATAATTTAATTAACTCTTTGGTCATCTTCATCACCTTATTATTAGTATAACAAAGTGCTCATTAGGGGTCCATAAAGATACTTTTTATCGAAAAATTATTGACGATTATTTGACGATAACTAAAGAAGCTTTTACAGAAATGATTCCTTGCAATTTAAGTCTTTTACGTCTAATCGCGAATTGTCGTATACATTTTTATTTACGATAATTTTAATAAATGTTATGATGATTTTAGAAAGTAAAAGGTGACGATGATGCGGGAGTTAAATGATATTGAACGCGATCTTAATAAGTATGAAAGTGAGTTAGCAAGTATTACGCGCGAAGTTCAAAAAGATACGCCCTTTATGCCGCACCAACTTGATGGTCATTCCGAAAGTTACACGGTTACTTCCTATACGGATGCACCTAAAGCCAAGTATTTACAAGAACGCATCGCGGCTTTAAAAGATGAAAAGGCTAATTATCGGCAAAATGCGATGAATGCGCGTATCAATCGCGAACGCGTTGAACGCGAACGTACCCAATGGCGGAAGGATCAAATTACGCAGAATGCGAATGTCTTATATGAGCAAAAAGTTGATGAATATATGAAAATGAATTTTTGGGGAAAAGCCAAGGTTTTGTTTTCGGGTAAAAAAGTCAAAAAGATGAATCAAAGGGAAATAATTCAAGAATTTGGTTCACAAGCTATCGATAATATGTTATCTCCAAATATTCAAGAACTCGAAAGTCAAAGAAATGCCCAAATTGAACGAGCTAAGCATGATTTTTCTAATGATCCCCAACAATTAGCCTATGCTATTAAAGCTACAAACGAATATTTTGATTATGCTTTAAGTCAAATGCAAACGACTTATGATCAAACTCTTAATCAAATGAATGGAATGAGGATGAAATAATGGAATTTAACGAAGTATTTGAAGCATATAAGCAATTAAATGATAATGAAAAAAAACATGCCATCATCGAATTTTTAAAAAAAGATATTTTGGCAATGCAAAAAATTAATAATGACATAGGCAATAATTTAACAGCTGATGATTTAAATAAAATTGGCAATGTCAACATCGAGAATAATTTAGATGCAATCTATGAATTAATTCATATTTTAACCGAACAAATGGAGATGTTTTCTGAGAAAATAGCTATCGATTTTTATGAATAAGCAATATTTCTATTAAATGTCCGTTAAAAACGTAAGATTTGTAAATCTATATTTTTGGATATAATGAGGAATCTTATGTTTTTTTATCCGATTTTTTACCAAAAAGCATAGAGAAATGTATTTTTTCTAAGTATGTTTAAGATATGAACCACTTTAATCTTTTAAGAAATCGATAATTTTACATAAATTTTGTCCTTATGATACAATGTGATTGAGGAAAAGATTTTTATGATTCAAATAAATAGTACACAATATGATAATTGTCAAATACAGGTTACATGGAGTAATTTTGCTGTCTTTAAAAATGACCAAAAATGTTCGGGGGAAGCTCCATTTATTGCTTTTCATTTGGCAAATAATATATCAATAGGTTTAGAATTAACATTTTCAGAAGCTATGTTTTTAAATACTCCAATAAATGTAAAGACAAATATCCAAAAATACATAAGTGATATTACTTTTGAAGATGATGAAGGATGGACTTCGCTTATTTTAGGCAAATATGATTGTAACATTACGAGAATAGATGAAAAAACTTTTTGTTTAGATTTTTATGTTGAAGAAGATAAAATAAATATATTAATAAATGAGAATATTGCTCTATTTTAATTATTATTTTATTTATAGCAAATAACCTCATAGGAATATAGTTTTGTCTAAGTAGCTAGTGGATATTTTCAATTTGT
Organism: uncultured Bacilli bacterium; assembly: GCA_947598395.1. Lineage (GTDB taxonomy): Bacteria > Bacillota_I > Bacilli_A > RF39 > UBA660 > CAG-582. The sequence continues at coordinate 2,218 of CANQFG010000009.1, read as the reverse complement.
AAATTGTATAGATAAAAAGTTTTTAATATGTTATGACAATAAAGCATATTTTTGGAAAATGTTAAAGCGACTTGAAAAAAGTAATGATATAATTATTTATGAAAGGTAGTGATTATAATGGCTGAGTTTATATCTATTGAAAAGAATAAATATAAAATTGTTGGAACACTAACTTTGGAAGATATAAATAAAATAAATACATTTAAGAATAGAACAACTATAATACTTGATAATACAGTTGGCTTATCAAGTGAATTGGTTTCTAAAATAGAATCTGATAGAGTTGTTTTTAGTATTAAAGGTGGAATTGATTATGATGTAAAGGAAAAATACAAAGCCCAAAAATATATCGATAGAACTTTTGTGTCATCTAGTGGATTGAAAAATATTATAAAATATTTTGAATATAACGAGAGTTTAATTGATCCAAATTGGAATGAATTTGAAAAGGCTATGTTTTTATATAATGCTCTTGTCGTAGATATGGAATATGCTGAAGGCTATGAAAACATTCAATCTGCAGGCACAACTGAAAGAAGTTTAAACGGAATATTATATGGTAAATTAGTTTGTGCTGGTTTTGCTCAAGTATATAAAGAAATGTTAGACAGAGTTGGGATAAAGAACTATTATCAAAATCAAAAGGATGTACATGCTTTTAATATTCTTGAAATAGATGGTAATAAATATGGTGTAGATGTTACATGGGACAATAATGATAAAAAGAATAACAATGGTAGATGTGGCTTTGGAAGATTTGGCCATGATCCAGAATTTTATACTAAACAGGGACATCAATTATATACTGAAGAATATTATTTTGATTCAGAAGAGGAATGGAAAACAAAAAAAGTTTATGACACAGATGAAGAAGTATATGATTTATCACTGCTAAAAATGGATCAACTAAATGAATATTATAGACATATTGCTTCAAGAGTTAATAGTAGAATACCATTTAGATATAATCTGCAAGATCAACCTCTTGAAATTAAAAATAAATACTTGCCTGTTGATACAGTTGAATTAAGATTAAAACAAGAGGCAACACAAGAGTATCCTATTGTTGTAATTTTAGAATTTTTGAAGATGAGAAATGCATTACAAGTTGATCCAAAATTAATAGAAGCTTTTTCTAGTAGAAAAGACTATTTATTAGATATGGGAAATATAGATGGAAAATATAGTTATGGTGTTAATTTATCATTAATTGGTATTGATAATTATAAGATTGATAGAGATGGGACTATAACATTTGATGACGGAAATGAAAAAAGACATAGTTCTATTAGGGGTACTCTTTCTAATTTTTCAAATATGCCTCAAGAAGAATTAGATGCATTATATAATAATTTCAATAAGTATTTAAATCAATATCTTAATAATTATATTTTAGATATTGTTAATAATTTGGACACATTATTAGCAAATTATGAATATAAACCTGATGAATGGGATTCTGATAGAACAATTGAAAATAGTAATATATATAGTAAGTTAGCAATAATAGTTAATAGTCGTGATTATTTGATACAAATAGGTATGAGTGAACAAGAAGTTAATGGTATCATAGAAAGAATAATAAACAAATACAATGAAATACATAAACCATATGAAAGCACTATTAATCAAAAAAGTCATGATTTGGATTTTTTATCGGTAGTATTTGATGATTTAAATATGGTATGGCAAACAATCGAAGACGATTTACAAAAACGAATAACTGAAGAAGAATTTATTTCACTATATAGTAATGTTGATTATATGATTCAATTATTTGAAAAATATATGACAATAGCAGGAGATAAAAAATTTAAGTTTGATGAATATGATATTTCAAAGGAAGATTTACAACAATTATTAAATAAAGTAATACAAGATTATCAAAAAAATAAAATTTTAAATGAATCTGTTGAAGCGGAAAAATCTCAAAATTTAGGAATGCATTGATAAAAGATGATAGTTTAAAGGGTATAAACCATCGTCTTTTTCTTTATCTTCTTTAGTGATTTTTCAATAACAACTTCTTGTTTGATAAAACACATTCTTCTTTTAGGATGATGTTTTTGTAACAACAAAAAACCAATCTTTCGATTGATTTCTATATATCAATGTTCGTGCATTTTGAACAGATTTTTCAATGGAGCCCTAAAGGAAGAAGTACGACAACTTTTGGAGCTAGATAATAGTTAGTAATACATTAACTAATATAAGTATA
>CANQFG010000008.1 GCA_947598395.1 uncultured Bacilli bacterium | reverse complement strand
CTATTCGCATAACATTAATTTTATTATTATTCACATTAATTTCTGATTTTATTATTTCTTTATTCATATTTTCCCCCCTTAATTACTAAAATCATTTTATCATAAATTATTGAATATTAAAACTCGAACTTATCAAATAATTAAAAAGTTCGAGTTTAGTATCTATTTGGTAGCGACGGGGGGGATCGAACCCTCGACCTACCGGGTATGAACCGGTCGCTCTAGCCAGCTGAGCTACATCGCCATTTGCCGTAAGCAAATTAATAATATCATATTTGCCTACGTTTAACAAGTTTTTTTGTAAATTATTTTTGATTTTTATATAGATTCTTTAACTTTCTAAATATATAATCGAACCATTTTCCAATTCGGCCCGGACGATGACACCGATGACATAATTCCACTTATTATAAGCATAAATTGTCGCGACATGGGTAATATTGTGGCCTTGATATTCACTTGGCAAATGCTTAGCATAATCGGCATCACTATAGTCATAGAGGAAGGCAAAATCTTCATCATCTTCAATTTTCTCGCGCGGCAAAGCTTCCCTGGCCTTTTTAAAGAAGATACCTTGCCAATCATCATAGTTAGGATCGATATAACTAACTTCTAAATCCTCTTTCTTCGTGCGTTCTAAATTGGCGTCCTTCGCCACTTCCAATTTAACCGTCTTCGTCGTCGCATTGCCATAGCTATCTTTGATGATAATATCAAAACTATATGTTCCCGCTTTGGCTTGTAAATTCTCATCGGCTTCATTTTTATAGTTCACAGTACAAGGTAAGGAAAGTTCATCTAAGCGGGCAATAAAATCATCGACGACGTAATCCTCATCGACTCCGACCGTCAATTTTTGCACTTCGACGATAGGTGCCGTCGTATCTTTAACCTCTAAGATGCCCTTTTTGCTAACCTTATTATAGCTTATTTTAAATTCATACTTTCCTACGGCACTGAATTTATTATCGGCCATTGGAACTTTTTTTAAATTGATCTTATAATTATCGGCATTAAAGACTTTGTTGCGCAAATAGGCCTCGACATCACTCGGAACAGTACTGCCCAGTTCAAAGACTAAATTCTCGCGAATATTCAACGTATGCATGCGGCGATAAACCATAAAGCTAATCAAGACAATGGTAAATATTACGAGCAATATAAGGCATAAAATTCGCGTTCTACTAGGTTTATCTTCTTCATAATAAAATTCATTTTCGTCCATCTATAACCACCTCGAAAAATATATATTGCGGGTATATCCCACTTCATAATTATCGAATACTTTAATTATCCAATTGACAATGGCATTTAAGATATCCTCATCTTTGCGGATGCGTATCTTCTTCATGCTCGCTTTGATCTCCTTGCGAAAGAAATAATCATCGATATACTTATTTAATATGACATCTAATTCTTCTAATTTAGCTATTTCTTTTTTATTATTTAAATCGACTTTAAAGACATATTCCTCATAGACATTCAAAAGTTTTTCGGATAAGCGATCATCTTCATTATATTCAAAATTCATAATTTTATAAAAATTGGGACAATGCCGTAAAATTTGCTTGTTCTTATTCATAAGACCTTATCCTCTCTTATAAGAAATTATACACATCTACCTACTAAAAGTCAAAAAAAAGAAAAGTTTAATTTAGGCTTTTCTAATATTATCGCTTTTTATGAATATGTCTGCCATTTTTATGATTATTCATCTTGATGATGACGAATTTAGGATAGGCACTCTTGATATGGCGATAAAACCAAGATTGTTTTTCGAGGAATTTGCGGATATGACGATGAATCAATTCGGTATTATCGCTGTGTTGCCGCTTTATCTCCAATTTTATTTTGGACATAATATTGAATGATACGATATTATCGACGACATAGAGGATAAATAACGATATCGTTAAGATTATTCTTAAATTATAAGGAATACCGGCAATTAATCTCTTGATAGGTGGATTGATGAAATAGACGATACTCGTTCCCAAGAGACCAAAGGGAATCATCGTCTCTAAGCAAATTCGCCCATTGATGTTATAACGGCGATGCGAATAGTCCCACCACCGGGCATGGAAGAGCTTTTCCATCAAATAGGACGTAAAGTATTCCAAGACGGAACAGATGAGAATGGATTTTAAAAAGACAGCAATAAAATCATTGGTATCCTTGCCAATCAACAAAAGAATGCCCAAGACGCCATAGCCATAGATCGGACAAATGGGACCAATCAAAAAGCCACGATTGATAAACTTCTTTTGTTCAATTAGCTTGCAGATGACTTCCATCGTCCATCCCAAAAACGAATAAATTATAAATAAAAGGAAATAAGTAGTTAATTGTTCCATATTATTACTCCTATCAATAATTATAGCGCGAATAGGTAAATTGTCAAAACTATATAAAAAAAGAAAGCGCTTAGGCTTCTTTATCTAATTCAATAACTTGTTTTCCTTTATAATTACCACATTTTGGGCAAGCGCGATGTGGTTTAATAGTTGCACCACATTTTGAGCAAGTTGTTACGCCTGGAACTTCCTTTTTTAAATGAGTACGGCGCATTCTCTTTTTTGTCTTACTAGTTCTTCTAAATGGAACTGCCATAGTTTCACTCCTTCCTTAAGTAGCTATTCACTACTCGCATATTCCCAGCCATCGCCATGGAGATTAACATTCTTAACCCCTTCTTTGACAACCCTTATAGGGACTTCCGAAACAATATTTTCCCATATTACGGGCAAAATATCAAGTGTATTTTTATTTTTATTGAAAAAATCGTCAAAACTTCCCAATATTTCTTCAATTTTGGTGACAAAAGGATATGGTACATCATCTAAAGTAATCGCACAGGGCAAGATAAATGTTCCCCTAACTTCCAAATTGGCCAATATTTCATCATCCAAATTAATATCGAGGCGCCCCGTAACATGCAAATCCTTAATATCCCGAATATCCATCTTTTCATAATATTCCGGTGGAACAACGATATCCGTATCGATATCGAGATGATTATAATTATTGAGTTTCAGTAAATCTAATTTCATATTACTTAACTCGTTTCATTTGGGCCATAACTTGTTTAACCTGTTTGCTATTTGGCTTTCTTCCCATGCTACTCATAAGAGCTTCGACCATCTTTTCATTAATAGGTGGATTCTTTTTAAAATAATTTTGCATAAAGTAACGAGCGGCAAAAAAACCGATAACGAGACCGATTAATAGACCAATTACAACTAATAATATATCGTGAAACATTTTATCACTTCCTTTAACCCATTATATCGTCTTTTTCGTTATTGTACAAGAGCTTGTTGCATTAATTCACATAGCCAAAAATAGTCATTATTTTGAAAATCACAGATAAATAAATGAGCAATTTTATTCAATTTTTCCAAGAAGATCGAGACGGGGTAATTGGTCTTTAAGACGAGATAACTCTTATAGACGACCAATTTCGATGATTCCCGTTTATAGTAGTCATGATACGTATGCTTATTATCATAATTTTGATAGCCATCGAGTTCATACATATCGCCTAGAGCATCCTCTAACTCACTTCTCTTAAATAAATTGCTCATGCTATCGAATAAAGAAAAAGCCGTCCCAATATCCTTGACACTGCTTTTATATATCCCATTCAATACCATATATAGATTATATGGTTTATGATACGTGAGATGAAAAAATTCTTGATTGATCTTAAAAATATAAAAAGTTCGCATAGTATCACCGAGATTACTATAACAAGAAGCGCTAGTCTTATTTTGTCAAATTAAGGACTTATTCATAGACAATTAATTCATGTTGACTACGAGTTACGGCTACATAATAAAGATATGCATCATCGGAAAAATTATTTACGATGATGGCCGAATCAAATTCTAAACCTTTGACGCCATAGGCTGGAGCCACGACTAATTCCTTATGAAAGCTCGTCGTATTGATATCGATAATCGAGGTCTTAGAATAATTTTTCTTTAAACTCTCGCCAATAAGGCGTGCTTCTTCGATACTCTTCGTAATGACGGCGACACTCTTATATTTCTTTTTTAGATAGGCAATATCTTTGCCAATATGTTGTAGATCCTTTAAAGGACGCTTAATGACCGGAACATTGGCCGTCTTCCTTATGGCACTGACGTGATTTAAACCGAGGATACTATTGGCATAGGCAATTATTTCGGGACTGGAACGATACGTCTTATTTAGCTCAATATAGCGACTATTTTCCGTGAAGATATTTAAGAGGATATCCAATTTATCATAGCGGTAAAAGGGATTGACCGTTTGGTTGACGTCTCCCAAAATCGTAAAATGGGCATTTTTAAAGATCTTGTGAAGGATTTTATATTGCAAATACGTATAATCCTGAGCTTCATCGATGATAACTTCGCGCATGGCCACTTGATAGGGATAGCCACTGAGTAAGAATTTCAAATAGACAAAGATCGTCGCATCTTCATAATTCATGACCTTGCCACTTAGACCGCGTAGATTCTCATTTTTCCGATACATATAGGGATAGTAATCTTTAAAGATCGCCGTTTCAAAGAATTCTCTATATATTTTTTTATAATCAGTGGTAAAATTGGCGATTTTTAATAGTTGGGAGCGGATACTGATAAGATCTTTCTTGCGCCCTTTAAAATAGCTATTATTGATTTTCTCGGCAATTAAATCGAGGCGTTCGAATAAGGGTTTATTATTATATCTTTCAAATAAAAGCGTATTAATCTCATCCATAGCTATCGTCGTATCATGATAAACTAAATCGGCTGTAAAGCGCGCCGCTTGGGTATAATACTTGGCATAGGTCTCGATGGCCCCGATGATCTTATCACTTAGTTTAAAGGTTATGAGATCGTTATCTTGGCGCGTCCCTTTATAAAAGCGTTCGACAAAGGAAGAATATGGTTCAACCCGATAATATTCGCTGATAAAGGATGAGACAAATTCATGATATGTCGATTGCAGCGTATTATCTTCGCCCAAATCCGGTAATACTTCCGAAATATATTCGGCAAAGACATTATTCGGAGCAAAGATCAAGACATTGCCACTCGTCAAATATTCTAAGCGATATAACAGGAAGGCAATGCGGTGCAAGGCCACCGAAGTTTTACCCGATCCGGCAATCCCTTGGACGATAATATTGGCCGTCTTATCATCGCGAATAATCGCATTTTGTTCCTTTTGAATCGTCGTAACGATATTCTTCATCTTCTCGCTGCTCGTCTCAGCTAGGACTTCTTGAAGGATATCATCATCGATATTGACGTTGGTATCAAAGACGTGAATCAAACGACTATTTTCAATTTTATATTGGCGTTTGCGCGTAATTTCGCCCGTTTCGATGCCACCGGGAGCTTCATATTGGGCCCGTCCCAATTCATAATCATAAAATAAACTGCTTATCGGCGCCCGCCAATCATAGACGAGATAATCCATATCCCGCCGGATACCCGTAATGCCAATATAGATACTTTCCTTATTGAAAATAATTGAACCAAAGTACGGACTGCCCTTGACTTTCTGTAAGCGCCGAAATTTCCGGGCTTTATCTTCGAGCAAATTGATCTTAAATTCGTTTTCTTTGATAAATTCATTCCACTCGGCATTATCGAATTCCCGCTTTTGCTCCCACATCATTTTTTGAAACGCTTTTAAATCTTTATCTTCCGTAAATAATTCGGTGCCCGCATTATTTAACTGATTGTCGATTTCTTTAACCGTTTCTTCAAGTTTCTTTTCTTCAAGCAATAGTTCTTCTTTACTTATATCCATTACATCCTCCTATTACCTTATGAAAATCAAGCATATCCATTATATAAAACCGCATCAAAAAAATCAAGTTCTTTTTGCTTCATATGACAAATAAAAAACTCCTGAAAAAATTTTAGTTTCCATAGAGTTTATATTTATCTAAAATAATTTCTTTTTTAACGTTAATGGCTTACTTATTTCAGAAAAAGGCGCATCATCGCCGGGCATGGCCATAATGGTTTCTTCTTCCTTTGGCAAGGCTTTATCTTCGAGTAAGGAAGCATTTTTCCGGGTCATTATCTGCTTTTCGAGATCAAAATATTGTTTTCGCTCCTCGCATAAAGTGGGATATAAGCTCTCTTGAAAGCCACGAAAGAAGCGATATTTAAAATTAAGTTGGCGATAATCCACCATGTATTGTTGCTCCCTTAGGATATTCTTATGCGCCGTCCATAAATTTAAAACGAAGGTCAACACGAGGAGAACGATATAAATGGGCATCGGTAAGACGGTTAATAATAGATTAATAAACGTCAACATATACAATCGCCGCCATCTTTGAGATCGACTCTTTTCGATTTTACCCCGGATATCATAGGCCTCGATTTGTTCTTTGAGATCTTTAACCATCGCCAACGTATCATTATAGACGGCATTGTCATGCCAAAATTTTTCGCGCAATTCTTCAAAATTATCGATATCTTCCATAACCAATTCATTCCTTTTTAAATGCCGTATATTTTAACAAAAGAGCTCATATTTGTCAAAAAAAGGAATCAAACGATTCCCTATTCCTTAAAGATAAAGATATAATCCAATATTTTTACTTCATCGCCGCGTTGAGCACCCATTTTTTCGAGTTCCGCTTCGAGGCCCATGCCCCGGAGTTTGCGCCCAAAGCGTTCGACGGATTCCTCCTCATTAAAGCGCGTCATTAATAGTAAATTTTCGATTTCCCGCCCTTTGACGACCCAGACATTTCCCTCATGGCTAATCGTAAACGGAAGATCATTATGATATTTATACAAGACATGGCTTTCCTTGGCAGGTTCATCATATAGTTTAACTTCATCTAAACTAGCAACTAAGTCGGCTAAATCGGCAATTAAAGGTTCTAAGCCCGCTTTCTCTAAGGCACTTATCGGATAGATTTTCTCATCGGGATATTTAGCCCGAAAAGCTTCGAGATGGGATTTCGCGGCCGGGATATCCATCTTATTGGCGATGATAATATGGGGCTTTTTAGTCAACCGCTCATCATATTTTTGCAATTCAAAGACGATTTTTTCATAATCTTCGATGGGGTTTCGGCCCTCACTGGCTCCCATATCGATGACATGGGCAATAACTTTCGAACGCATGGCATGCCGCAAGAATTTATGACCCAAGCCGACCCCTTCCGAAGCACCTTCAATTAACCCCGGCAAATCGGCCATGACAAATTGCTTATCGTTAACTTTTATGACGCCCAAATTAGGGCTCAACGTCGTAAAGTGATAGGCGCCAATTTTAGGCTTACAATTGCTAATCATCGAAATCAAAGTCGACTTGCCAACGCTAGGCATGCCGACTAGTCCGACATCAGCCAAGACTTTTAACTCACATTTAATTAAGATTTTTTCGCCCGGTTCCCCGAGTTCACTCATTTTGGGAGCCGGATTTTCATGCGTAGCAAAGGCCCGATTGCCGCGACCACCGCGGCCACCATGCGCGACGATATAAGAGGCGTCATTGCGCGTTAAATCGGCTAAGACTTCATTGGTCTCGGCATTGATAATCGTCGTTCCAACTGGGATTTTAATAATGACATCTTCGGCCGAAGCTCCGTTCATATTGGAACCCTTGCCGTTGGTTCCCTTATCGCCCCTAATGTGTTTCATCATTTTCAAGTCAACTAAAGTTCGCAAGCCCGCTTCGCACTTAAAGACAATATTGGAGCCATGGCCCCCCGATCCCCCATTGGGTCCTCCGAGTTCGACAAACTTTTCCCGACGAAAAGAGGTGCAGCCATCGCCACCACGTCCCGCTTCGACGAGGATCGTAACTTCATCGACAAACATATAACCCCTCCTTTTTAATAAAGTTCAATTATTGTACAACCAATATTAAAATTATACAAGTGATAATTTTTAACCTTTTTATTATAACGCAAGGAACGATGAATCTTGCGCTTTAAAATTCCCGCTCCCTTGCCATGTATGACACAAATATTTTTTCTTCCTAACTTATAATTATCATCTATAAATTCATTAACCACAGTCATGACGGTATCCTCGGTAAAACCATGGACATCTAACTGTGGCATAATATTTAAAAAAGGATCGACAAATTTACGCACTTGGTGGTTGATCAAAAATATTTGTTTCAGCTTGTTGTGGTGCTGCCGGTTGTGGCGTTGGTGCCGGAGCCGGATTTCCTTGAACCGGTGCACTGCCAAAGGCCGTAGCCGTATTGGCATCTGGTTCAGTATTTACTAGTTCGGTAGTATTGTTTGCTGCCGATTGATATTGCGGATTCATCGGAGCCGGTTCTTGCGCCGGAGCTGGAGATGGCGTCGTCGATTGGCTACTTCCTAAACCAAGTTTTTCCCGCAAACCCGAGTTATCTAATACTTCATCGACACTGGGAATAGCTGGTACTTCGCCAATGCGCGATATCGAGATAGCCGCCGCCGTATTGGCAAATTTAATCGCATCATCGATGGCAACAGAATTCACAAGGCAAAAGGTCAAAGCCCCAGTGAATACGGAATCAAAACTCGAATAATCGGCAACATTGATCTTCATTTCGGGAAGCATCTTGACTTTGCCATCGACACTATATAGTATTTTATGATTATTTAGGATGACAATATAATTGCTATTACCAGCCGCATCGACGATCTTTTGATATAAATTAACATAGCTTTCAACAGTATCCTCACAATCAAAGCGCGTCATAACTTCGGCAAACGACTGCGTACATACGACATAAGAGCATCGTTTCGACATAGCAATCGTATCTTTATCGCCAGCACGAGCATAGAAAATCGTCTTACAATTGGCATTGTTATTTAACAAGGCATGCGCACCAGCAAAATCGGTTCCATCGATAATCGCAAAATTAGGAATAAAGTCATATTTATATTTCGTCAATTGATTTTCGGGATCATTATATAAGATCTTCGTTACTCTTCCATCTTTAACATTTAAGATAATATAATTGACGCTGGTTCCCCTTTCAAAATTGACTTCCAAGAATTTTGTCTTAACTTTATTTTCCGTGAAAGTATCCCGAATCTTTTCCGCATAGCCATCATTTCCTAAAACGCCCGTAAAATTCGTACTCATTCCCCACTTAGCCAAAAGACAAGCGGCCGTGGCTCCAATATTTCCCAAGGATTCATTTTTGCCTCGAATAGTAAAGATATCCCCTTCTTGTGGAAACTCTTGCAAAGGCAAATAAACATTTATTGCCGGCTTACCAATAACTAGTATCTCCATTCAATCACCCTATTCTTTAATTATTATATAACATTTACGCTTAAATAACAATTACTATTTCGCGGGATTATTATACCTCAAAAACACTTGCTAAACTACGCATTATCATTTAGCCTTTTTATATTAAACAGTAAGCAAACAATACTTGCTAGAACGAGAATCACACCTACTAGTTTAACCATGGTAAAGAAATTTAGTAAAGATAGCTGATAATTAAATATATTATTGATAATAAATATCAAAATGCCATTTAATATAAAACTCAAAAGATAGGATAAAATTACCATTAATATCGTACTATATAATAAATATTTCTTTATTTGCCACTTCTTATATCCCAAAATATGTCTCAAAGAAATACTTTCCATCTGATCGACAAGGCTATTTTTTATAACATGTGTAAAGATAATTACAAAAGCAAAGATAATGATAATGGAAACGACATTTAAGACTTCAATAATATTATGCAATTTAGAAACTTCATCGATATTATCGCCACTATAATATTCATAATTGCCAGCTATAAAGTCGGTATTTTTTTCTTTTCCTTGAAAATCAGCACTGATTTTTAAAGCCGTATTATAATCCGTTATCTTTAATCTCCTAACAAAAATTGGTTGTTCAGCTATTAATTTATCAAATAAAGATCGGGAAATTTTTATTCCAGGATTCGCATTTTTTTCGATGCCTTTTATCGTAAAATTGATTAGTTTATCTTGAAAATACATCGATATTTCTTTATCAATTACCATCGGCAACTCTTCTTCTAAATAGTACATAGCTTGACTTTGATAGACAATTATTTCATTTTCTTTTAAATTTTCATCATATTCAAAGACGAGGACATGATCATAACCACCAAGCATCAATTCTTCCCACTTCAATATTTTATCATCACTTGGTTCTAAATCTTCGGCATAACTTAAAGTGCCAATTTCCTTATCTTGATAATTGGGTTTTAGGGCAATGCCATCTTCAATACCGGATACATTAGGATATTTAGATAGTTCCTGCGTATAATCATTTTGACTTACCACCAAAAAGAAGGAATTATTAAAAAACAATTGATTAAAGAGATCATTATAATATTTATAAAAACTTAAAAGCATAAATATGATAGTCGTTATAATAACGATCATCGCCATATAAATATACGTTATCTTTTCTCTAAAAGTACTACAGATATTAATCATATTTTTTCACCTATTAATGTCATAATTTGCTTTTTAATCTTTAAAGTAATAACTCCGATTGACGTCAATATACCAATTATCAAAATGATCAATAAAGCATAGACAAAACTCATCAAATCCATTTTTACATCAAAGCCGAGATAATTAAATTTTCTTAAATAGAAAAAATAACTGAGGTAAAAAAGCAATATTGCCAAAATAATTCCCATCAATATAGAAATAAGCAAGTTGACTAAACAATCGATAAAATAAAATTTTTGAATATGGCTTTTTTTGTACCCCAAAACTCTTAGTATGCCAATATTATAGGAATCCTGTTCGATCTTTTTTCTGACATATAGGATATTAATTAAAATTAATCCCAATATGGTAAGCAAAGTTATAAAAATAAGAATTTGTTTTATAAAATCTTCTCTTTGCGGATCAATTTGAATTTTATAATCAATATCGGCAAATCCTAGGGCTTTAAGTTCTCTAATAGTGGTATCGACATTTTTTACATCATCAACTATTGCCATAAACGGATAGGTATCCTTGTTGACTTCTAAAGGGAGCTTACTAGCCAGAATATTTTGCATATCGGAAGGAGCAATATAACAATCATTATTGGCATTCATCACTTTCGTGCTATCATAAACGCCTATTATCTTATATTCCCTTTCAATAAGTTTTTCTTTATTGATAATCGTTCCTTCTAATTTATAAGCGTAATAATCGATGGTAAATGTTTGGCCAATTAAAGAATCGCCATCAATAATATTTTTATCACTAATTTGGAGATTTCGCACATGAGAGTCGGGATAAAATTCTTTTGGGCAAATAGCTACACCTTCATCATCTTCTTCTAATACTTGCCCTTCGGTTATTTTATTTAAGAAATTTGGACTCGTAATATTGAAATTAATATAGCCATCATAAGTATCATTTTGAAAATTGGAAAGCACAGTAAGACGATCATATAAAGAATTATAGACATATTCAATATGTTCTAAAGAGCCTATTTTGGCATGTCCTAGATCCGCTTCGGCACTTTTAGGTTGAATACTCAAAGTTCTAAAACCGATATTAGTATTCAAGCTTTGATTGATAAAACGATTAAAATTATTTTTAAATAGTAACACAGCAATAAAGATAACTGTACATAAGCATATCGATATACAATTATAGAAATTCTTTTTATTTCTAATTATCTTCTTTAACGATATTATAATACATGCCTTTAAACTCATATAATTTCCTTAATTTGATAATTTTTTATTTCTAAAACTTTATCGGCATACTTTTTTACTTCACTACTATGACTTACTATTATTACACATTTTCCTTTTTTACATTCTTGTTGCAATTTTTCAAAAATAATTTTTTCATTTTCTTCATCCAAATTTCCCGTCGGCTCATCGGCCAAAATGATGTCAGGATTATTAGCCAAGGCTCGAGCTATCGCCACTCTTTGTTGTTCACCTCCGGATAATTCTCGCGGAAAATGTTCGATGCGATCACCTAAATTTAACTCCTCTAATAATTCTTTAGCCCGAGCTTTCTTATTTGTACCTTTATACTTAGGATTAATACACATTGGCAATAAAACATTTTCATAAGCTTTTAAATAACCATCGAGATTATAATCTTGAAAAATAAAGCCAATCTTTTTATTGCGGTACTCTGAGCATTGATTATCCGATAGATTACTCACTAACTTACCCGTTAAATAATATTCACCATCGGTTACACTATCTAGTAATCCTAGGATTCTAATCAATGTCGATTTCCCTACACCACTATGGCCCATTATGGCATATAATTTTCCATATTCAAAATCAATTGTCAAATCTTTTATTACTTCGATAACTATATCATTTGTCTGATAATTTTTGGTAACATGTTTTAAACTTATGGCATTTTTACTCATTACATCACCCATTCATCAATCTAATATCTGCATCTATTTCTTTCTAATTAAGTTCAATATAACATAACCACGATAAAAATAGTAGTGAATTATATTCACACTAAAAAAGAAAAGCTTATTTACTTTTCTATTATTCTTCTAAATTCTTAAGTATTTGTTTAAAGAGATCATAATCGGGATTAAATTCCTGACAATCGCCATCGATACAAAAATCATTCCCGATATCATATATGTATTCTTCTACCATCGATTCTTTATTACTTTTAATCAAAAGATTACATGATAGATCCTCATAATATCGTATTATTTTATCTTGACTATCAACGGCAATATATTCATCAGTTACCTTTATTTCATACTCTTGATTATTATATTTTATTTGAAAATGTTGATTATTATAATTTTCATATATATCTTTAAAGGCTTGATCTTCACTAAATTTATCATCGATCACTTCTCTATTTATATTATTTTTTTTATTCGGCCATAAAAAGATATTTGAATTTACATAGTCTCTATATAAGGAAAGTTTTATCGTCGAACTTGAATCATCTTTATATTTTATTTCCATATATAAATTATCTCTAATTTTATTAAATTTAGAAAAATCAAAATATTCTTGAGTCTTATAAAAGTCGTTAATGAAGACTGAATCAAAATTATTACTGCGACAAATTAACTTTCTTCCATCTTCTAATTCATAGAAAATCGTTATTTCTTTCATTAAATCGCTTTTTTCAAAATTTGATTCAAATCTAAAATAGATCTTATCTCGTGTTTTAATTAAGATTCCATTTGTTATTTCAACTAAATTTGAATTTGCATCGACAGTATATATTTCTACTGAATTATAAAAAGTTACAAAGAAATAGAATAAAAAGGCGATGACGAGCAGAAGTACGATAAAGAGGAATATTTTAATTTTTTTTCGCAAATGATTATTTTCATTATATATTTTATATTTAATATTGCTAATTTCTTCTTTATTATTTTTATTTTCTCTTTCACCGAGTAAAATTTCATCAACGCTGATATTAAAATATTCGCTTATAACTTTGAGATTAGCTAAAGTCAAGTTTGCCTTACCCCGTTCCCATTTATTTACCAAGGTGCGGCTTACATATAATTTTTCGGCCAACTCATTTTGACTCAATTGTTTTTCTTCTCGCAAATGCTTTAAAAATTTACCTATTTTATCAGAATCCATACTTCATCACATTTTTATTATATCATATAAAAAAGAAAAGACTTTTACTTCTCTTTAGTTATGATGAAAACATGGACGGGACTAGGTTTAAAATATTTGCGGACATTTAAAATACGGCCCCATAAATTTAGATAATGGTACGAAGTCTCTTCGATTAAATGGTAGCCATTTTGCCGAATGAGTTTTCGCCAATAACGCAATGGCAAATAACGCTCATTGCCATACATTTTCTTATCTTCATCGAAATATCTAGTCGGTATGCCAAAGATAATAGTATCACATATGGCACTTTGCGCATCTAAAAGGTCTTTTATTTCGTCATCGCTATAGTGTTCTAAAATACCAATACTATAACAGACATCATAGTGTTTCTCAGTTTTCAAATTTAGGATATCATCACATAGATAGGTAATTTTACTCTCTTTGAATTCAGGATAAAAATACTTTTTACTCAATTCTAACATATCATTATCCCGATCGAGAGCCGTAACATTTAACCCTTGAGTTCCCAAAGATAAGGCTAAAATGCCCGTCCCCGAGCCGACTTCCATGACTTCCAAATTTTTAGCATACTTTTTGATTAAGGATATTATCTTCTTCTTGGTTCGCAATTTCTCGGCAATATAATCTGCGACCGTCGTCGCGTTTATCTCCTCTTCATATAATTTAGACCATTTACTCATCGACATCACCTACTAATAATAACTATCTTCATTTATATTATAAAGGATTTTTTCGAAATATCATAGATGAAGTTTTTGATTTATGTAACAATTTGAGATACAATCTTCTTATAGATGGAGGTCCATATGGAAAAATTCTTTTTAGAAGCACCATCTTTAAATAGAAAAAATGAGATTATCGAATATCTCGATGAATATGTCCAATATAATTCCGATTTCAATGGCTGTGATGGCCTCATTAAGATCTATTATGGCTATTCTTTTGAACAAGCTCTCGAACGGACGATTAAGATGCAAGATGAGAAGTACGCGCGCATAAATGCTAGTAATCCTTGGAAGACATTATTATTAATTCGCGAAAGCGATAAAAGAATCGTTGGCAGCATATGTATTAGATGGAATATACCAGAAGAAAAGCAAAAATTCGCAAGTTATATTGGTTATGGAATAAGACCTACGGAGCGAAGAAATGGTTATAGCAAGATAAATCTCTATTTGGGGTTATTGGAAATTCAAAAATTGGGTTTAAAGGAAATAACCATTGCCTGTGACTCTCAAAATATAGCTTCCGAAAAGACAATGCAAGCTCTTGGGGGAATTTTGATGCGCCAAGAAGTTGATCCTACCGATGGTGTTTTGACTACCGTATATAGCTTTGCCGTTGATGAATGTCTTGCTCACTTTAAAGCACAATATGCCAATTTAATTGCTAATTAATTGCTAATAAGTAAAATAAATTTGCAAGTAAAAATAAAAGCCCTTTAATATTGGGCTTAATTATCTTTGCTCCAATCCTCATCAGGATCATATCCGTTTTCTTTTTCCCATAAAATATGATTATCGCGGGCATTTTTTACCGCCGAACATCCATTATTAGATATTGCGCTTGCTCCATCCGTTACAACAAAGAATGGGACATTATACTTTTGAGCTAGTTCTTTTACCTCTTGACAAAATTGTCTGGCTTTTTGGATTCGTTCATTATTTTTATCATTCATATAGCTGCCTCCTCAATCATATTAATAAAAATAATACCAACTATATAAGTCGGTACTAATTTAAAATTGGTATAGTACCTAACTTGGCAAATTAGGTATTCCTTTTTTATATTAATGCAACTCGATCATTCCGAGTTTGTTATCTATCTGGTGTCCGCGACGTGATTCGAACACGTGACCGTACGCTTAGAAGGCGTATGCTCTATCCAGCTGAGCTACGCGGACGTTTTTTTAATGACTTCTACATTATAATACACTTATTTAAAAATTTCAAGTAACTTCTGGGAAAAGCCATAATAGTGAAACGAAGTAGACCTTTAAGCCTACTTCGTATAATCACAATTAGAGCATTTGATGCCATCTTTTTTTTCGACTAATAAGCTTAGACATTCAGGGCATAACTCGCCAGTTGGCTTATCCCATAATGCCATATCACATTTTGGATATTTGTTGCAACCATAGAATATCTTACCGCGTTTCGTCTTCTTCTCAACGATATCGCCTTCACATTTTGGACATTTACAGATGACATTTTCCTTTTTCTCTTCTTTTTTAATATATTTGCATGTCGGATAATTGCTACAAGCGACAAATTCCCCATAACGGCCTTTGCGAATGACGAGTTCATTGCCACAATTAGGACACGTTTCTCCTGTTGAAACCGGAGCTTTCTTTTCCATTTCGGAGAAAGCCGTCTTGACTAGTGGTTCAAATTCATCATAAAATTTGCGCAAAACTTTGATATTATCTAAATTATCATCGGCAATGGCATCGAGTTCACTTTCCATATTAGCTGTATATTCGACATTGATGATATTCGCAAAAAATTCTTGCAATTTATCCGTCGTCTCAATACCCATCTCCGTTGGATGAAATTTCTTTTCAATTACTTTGACATAATCGCGATCGCGCAAAGTTTCCATCGTCTTGGCATATGTACTTGGTCGCCCTATTCCCAATTTTTCCATCTCTTCAATTAAGGTAGCTTCGGTATATCGACTGACGGGCTTCGTAAATTTTTGTTCCGTCTCGACATCATCCGTTTCGACCCAACCGTTATATTTATTAAAATCTGGGAGGATGACGTCATTGCTTACCGAGTATTCGCCATAGACTTTCAAGAAACCATCAAAGATCAATATTTGGCCAGTTGTCTTAAATTGGTAATTATTATTATCGAAAGTAACCGTTGTACTCAATATCCGGGCATCTTTCATCAAGGCCGCCAAAGCTCGAGCATAGATAATCGAATAGATTTTATATTCATCATTTGATAAGAACCCTTTGACACTTTCCGGCGTCCGATAGATACTCGTTGGACGAATCGCTTCATGGGCATCTTGAACGTTTTCTTTCTTTTTGCCCTTTTTGACAGCTCCCACATAATTCTTGCCAAAATTATCTTCAATATATTTAAAAGTATCATTGATAAACAATGGCGATAACCGCGTCGAATCGGTACGCATATAGGTAATCAAACCAACTGTCTCTTTGCCAATATCAATTCCTTCATAGAGTTTTTGGGCAATGCGCATCGTCTTTGACGAATTAAAGTTAAACTTATTGATACAAGCTTGTTGCAAAGTCGAAGTCGTAAAAGGCATAACGCCACTGCGATTTTTTTCCTTTTGCTCAATTCCCGTAATTTGATATTTTTTGTCAAGACTATCGAGAACTTTTTGTACTTCTTCTTCATTATGCAATTCGAGTTTTTCGTTATTATATTTTTCTAAAATAGCGTCAAAGTCAACAAATTTGGCCGTTACGGTCCAATATTCTTCTGGAACAAAGGCCAATATTTCGCGTTCCCGGTCGACGATCAATTTTAAGGCCACAGATTGCACGCGTCCAGCTGACTTGCCACCCGTCTTCGATTGCATCAATTTCGATAATCGAAAGCCAATTATGCGGTCGAGAATCCGTCTCGTCTCTTGCGATTTTACTAGATCATAATCGATTTTGCGCGTATGCTTAAAAGCCTCTTTGACCGCGGGTTCCGTTATTTCATTGAAGACGACGCGATCATATTTGCTATCGGCAATATCCAAAGCATCATAAAGATGCCAACTGATAGCTTCACCTTCCCGGTCGGGGTCGGTTGCCAAATAGACATGATCACTTTCTTTAACTTGTTTTTTTAAAGTACTTATTTCCCTTTTCTTACCGGGAATAGCAATATAATTGGGTTTGAAATCATTCTCGACATCAACCCCAAGGCCATATTTTCCCGAAGTAGCTAGATCGCGAATATGACCTTTACTAGAAACAACTTTATAATCTTTTCCTAAATAATGCCCAATGGTTATGGTTTTAGCAGGCGATTCAACTATGACTAGTTTACTCATCCTTATTCCTCGCTTTCAGAATTATTTTGTATTGTTTCCCCTTTTTCCTTGGCAATTTCACTGCGATATTTTTCGAGCCCTTCACCTAAATATTTAAAATAGTTGGTCTTAATAGCTAAGGCACTCATCTTTTGGCGTGTCGATATTTCACTATTGATACTCTTTAAAGTAGCATTATCAATCTTATGATCATTAAAATAGGTCATCTTACTACTTGGAGCATAGTAAAAAGCATCTTCACTTTGCCATGATCCATCGGCAAACACTACTCTTGAGGCATGTTCTTTATCGAAAATATCATGGCCCAAATAAAGTCGTGGATCATAATCCATATTAAACATATTCAATAACGTCGGAAGTAAATCGATAACCGAAGTATAATCGTATACTTCTTTTGGCGTCATGCCTGCATTATATATAATCATAGGCGTTCTGTCAACATTTTTTTCCGTCGTCGAATTGCGGTTAATCTTATAATTTGCACCATTTTGCGACAAGTACGAATTGATTTGACTATCCGTTAAACCATATGGGAAATGATCGCCAAACATGGCAATAACGGTATCTTCAAGTTTACCCTTACTTTCAAGTTCACTCAATAACTCGGCCATGGCCTCGTCCAAAGTCTTCATCTTCGATAAGTATCTACGCAAGGTCAAGCTATATTTATCACTATCGAAAGAATCGGCATATTTATCCCCTAAAGTACTTGGTACATTATAGGTTTGATGCGTCGAAACGGTAGCAAAATAGGCCATAAAATGATCTTCATCCATATAGTACTTTTGCGCATTTTTAAACATATCGACATCGCTTGGCCATTCCTCATATTTAGGATCATAACTCATACCTAGAGCCGTTACCCCATAGAACTTTTGACTACCTAAACCGGTATGAATTTTATTGCGGCGGTAGTATTGTTCCGTATAATCGTGGTAAGACGTCGTCTTATAACCCGCATTATTGAAGATATTAAAGACCCCTTCGAAATATTTATTCGAAGCATATGTATTGGCCGTACATGTATTATTGATCGTAAACAAACTCGAAAGAACCGTAAATTCATTGTTACCCGTCGAACAATTATTGCGTGGCGTAAAGTTATTATGGAACGAGATTCCTTCATGATACATCTTATAAAGTGTTGGAAATTCTTCTTGATTTAAGATGCTAATTTCATTGACGGATTCCATGAGAATAATGATCAAATTTTTGCCTTCAAAGATCCCCGTATATTCATTTTTCGGCGTAATGCTGCGACTGAAGAAATAACTATTTAACTTTTTATAATCTTCATTGCTCGTCTTATCCATAAGTCTTAACCAAGCCTCATCATCGATAATGCGACTCTTATCGGTAATGACCTCACTATTGTTGTTCGGAATCGTTGGAACAAAATCATCGACATCTTGAACACTGGTCTTGAGTATTTGACTTTTAATATCGGCAAAACCATACATGAGAACTCCAAAATTATTGACCGTTAAATTGGAATTTTCCGGATAAATCCAAAGCGAATAATTGCTCTCCGTTTGAAGTTCATTTTGCATTACTTCACTTTTGATCGTCCAATAATAGAGGCCCATCAAGGCAACCATAATAATGACGGTTACGACTTCAATATAACCCTTTTGAAGCATATTATATGTCGAATTTCGTCTCTTATTTTTAAAAATCAAACGATCGCCGATTATATAATAAAGTAATACGATGACAATGGGAATTAATAGACACCAATGAATAGGATTTAAGGATTGAATAAAATCTTTGATATAGGCGGTGACTTTAGTACCTTGCTCGGAATTGCCAATACCCATAAAGAAACCCAAGTAGTTATAAAGGCCAAATTCGGCGAAAGTATATATCCCAATAAAGAGACTATATATAATAAGGAAAATACGACTTCCCAATTTCGGCAAGAAATGGGCAATGTCACTCACGAGTAAACTGATGATGAAGGTACTCAAGGCAATTCTAATAAGGGAAATATCGCCCAACTTGGAATCGGCAAATAAGCGAACGATTAACTCTAAAGTAAAGGTATAAACGAATAAAACTATCGTATTAATTACCACGCGATTTTTAAAAAACTTCTTCATCACACACAACACCTATTCTTTTCTACTACTATCTTTAATTAAATCACTTATTGGCGAAAAAGTAAACCTATAGAAATCCAAAACGCCATTTTTTTTGACGGCTTCGATATGTTTTTTCGTCGGATATCCCTTATGATTTTTAAAGCCATATTCGGGATATTTTACATCGAGTTCATCCATCATGCGATCCCGCGTAACTTTGGCAATAATGCTAGCCGCGGCAATCGATGCACTTTTGGCATCGCCCTTGATAATCGAAGTACTGGGATATGGAATATCCAATTTGACGGCATCGATTAAGACATGTTCGGGCTTTACCGGCAAATTATTAAGAGCTTCTTTCATAGCTTCTTTACTGGCTTCCAAAATATTAATTTCATCGATGCGTTGAGGTGAAACGATGCCAATCCCATACCCGACAGCATCTTTAATTAAAATATCATATAATTTTTCCCGTTTTTTAGCCGATACTTGTTTGGAATCATTAAGGCCTTCTAACGTATAATCTTTGGGTAAGATACAGGCACAAGCCACCACTGGTCCACAAAGTGGTCCCCTTCCCACTTCATCAACGCCAGCAATCAAAGTAATATTTTCATCATATAAGGCCCGTTCATAGGCCAATAAATCACAAGGTTTTATCGCGGTTTTCATATCTTTTTACAAACTCCTCATTGGCCGCCATCTTTTTAAATGGTTCTAAATCGATATCTTGTTTTTCAAAATCAGCTAAAGTATCCTCAACTTCATCGATGGACGAAAACATCTGATATGGTTTGACATATTTATCTTTGACAAATAATTTGGCAAATTCCGAACGCGACATATGAACTAAATTATTCCAATTGTACTTGCTATATCGCGTTTTTTCAATCATCAAATACCGACTATAAAGGGTATGAATACTGATTCGCAAATCATTGGGATTGGAAAGAATCTTTGCCTTTCGTATTTTTCCATTAGGTTCTGGCTCAATAAGGGCCAAGATGAGCAATTTACTATAACAATCATCGACGACATTTAAAATCGATGGCATCCGCATAAAGATATATAGCATTTCATCATTATCAAAGCCAAAGCAATAAAATAAATGCAAATACTTATGTAGCTGATTTTGCAAATATTCCATCGTTCGTCCACCAATCGTTTCCGAATCAGTCATATGTTGTAAATACCGCGCTAAAACACTTTGAAATTGTTGAAGCGTTTCTTCATCTAAATGCAAATTTGGAAAATCGAATTCCATATAAAATAAATTTAATACTTCTTCACTAATCATCTTCATCCACCCTATCAAATGTTATACCACAAATTTTTTCCGAACGCATATCATTTAGAATATAATTGCTAACGCGATCATAATCGACTTCACCACCGCTGATCAAAGCCCCAATCTTTTTGCCAATTATGTCATAGGTTTCCGCTATATCATCATCATTGACGACACTGACACCATAACGCTTATTTAGCAATGCTGGATAATATTTTTCTAACATCTTTAAGATATAGATAGCCACTTCATCAATGGGCAATATTTCCATTTTAATGGCACTCATGCAAGCGAGATTAAAGGCAACTTTTTGCTTACTAATTTTGGGCCACAATAAACCCGGAGTATCCAAAAGTAGCATATTCATATTCGTCTTTAACCACGATAAATTTTTCGTAATGCCCGGCATATTGCCAACGTTCGCGACCTTTTTACCAGCCATCTTATTGATAAATGTCGATTTGCCAACATTAGGTATGCCTAAGACCAATGCCTTAATTTCCTTTTCTTTAAGTCCTTTAGCCCTTTGCCGTTCATTGATTGTGGCAATGATATCTTCCGAGATTTTTATAACTTTTTTATAATCATTGCCATCCTTTAAATTGACGAGGACAACTTTAGCGCCCCTTTCTTCATAATATTTGATCCATTTTTCCGTAACAGCAATATCACATAAATCTTTTTTGGTCATGACAATAATGCGCGGTTTATTCTTAATTATATTATCAAAATCACTATTGCGAGAAGAAAACGGAATGCGACTATCGACTAATTCATATACTAGATCAATAATGGGCAATACTTCCATTAATTCTCTTTTAGTTTTATTCATATGCCCAGGATACCAATTGATATTTGCCTGATTTTGTCGATTATCCAATTAAATCACTTCCTTTTTATTTTTCATTTAAACTTTTTATTTCTTGCAATTCAAATCTATATTTTTGACCATTTTTATTTACTTCATCTAAAAACATATCATAAGGTCTGCACCATAACTTATTATCTCCATATAATGCTCTATATGCGACCATTTTTTCTCCTGTTTCACTATGGAAAATTATATCTTCTACTATATATAAATCTCCTTTATAGTGTTTATAAATTCCTTTAATTTTTAAATTTCTCATATTTCCTCCTATTTTATTTCTATTATTTCTAAATCATTCAGTAATATAATATTATCATTTTATATTATTTTTAGCCAAATCGAAATCAATCAGTTTATATTTGTTTTATTTTCGTTATTCATTTTTATCACTTCTTTTTGATTTCCTTTTTCACTTTGTGTAGTTAAACCTAAAAATTTATTATTCCACTTTTCTGTTTTCTCTTTTGTAAAAGTTTTTGAATATGATTGTTCCTCTGTTTATTTCTTCACTCTCCAATTCATTTTTATAGAATTCTTTTATCATTCTTTTTTTTCATAAAGTGAAATTGCTTTATCAAATTAATCATCAGCATAAACTCTTATTGATGTATAACCCTTTTCTAAAGATAATGTTTTAAAAAATCAAACATTTTAGAGCCATATTCCTTATGTCTATATTTCTCTAGTACTCCAATTAACCAGGCATCGTTAGGATATTCACACGGTATCCTACAGATATTATTGCATCTAAATTATAATATTCAACATTTCTTTTAACTTTTCTATTTCCTTCTAATTGACTAATTCCATTTTGGAATAAGTTGAAGTTTTATCAAGTTCTCCATCTGAATATATATTTATTAAATGCTTTGTAATAGCTGGTCTTTGAACATCAAATAATTCAGCCACTGCCTTTTGAGTCATCCAAAGAGTTTCATTTTCATATCTTACTTGAATACCTTTATTTTTTTCTTGTACTTTAAACGTAATAAACTCTTCAGCACTACTTCTTATCATTAGATCTTTTGCCATTTTCTCATCTCCTTTACAATATTTTTAAAAAAGTAAAAATTTTTTTCAATAGTTTTTTTTATATATAAGGCTTGTTAAGATATTTCCATAAATCCGTATTGCCCAGTTGATATTGGTTTTATTGTCATTCATTTTCTGCACCTTCTTCTTTTGCCATTTCATACAATTCTTTCTCATCCTTAATTATTTTAATCAATTCTTCTTTGGAAGGCAAATATGTTAAATATTTTGAGGCATAAACATTTTTCACATCATCACCTAAAGTCATTTCTACTACTGCATCATCTTTATCTGCACATAATAATATTCCAATAGGTTCATTTTCTCCTTCAATCATTTGAGTCTTTTTATAATAATTTACATACATTTGCATTTAATTTAGTATTTATTTGTCTATTTAATTATCTATAACCCCAGTTAGATTTAATTGCTTCTTGTTCGTAAAAATCTCTTTCTTCTTTTCTATTTATTCTAATTAGTTCTTGAAAATGTGTCCATGATAATTCGGTCGGCACTGCCGACCAAATTGGATAAAACTCATAAAATCTTCGCATTCTTCTTATACTAACAGAAGAAAAACCGCTTCCAAATTCATTCGTAAGTTTACTAGATAAAACATCTATTATTTTTTTACCATAACTTGCTTTTGTACTATTTTCGGATAATTCATATGTTATTTTTCCCACATACCAATATACTTCTGTCATTGTAGTATCTATATGTTTAAACATCTTTTCTATAGCAATTATTATTTTATTTCGAATATCTTGATAAACATTTCAATATCCACTAATTTTCCAACTTCATTTTCTAAAATTAATTTATTATTTTTCATTTTTCATCTCCAATCCATAGTTTTCGCAAAAAAGTAAAAACTTTTTCTAAGAGATTCCTTTATTTATAAGGGATTCGTTATGGTGTTTCCATAAATTATTTAACTTCTTTAAGTTTTTCTGGTTTTCTATTTTCTAATTTTTTCTTTTCTTTTTCAATTTCTTTTAAACTTTTCTTAGGTGTCGGCATTTCTTCAGGCATCATTCCACCAATATCTTGAATAGCTTTTCGTACCTTTTTACCAACTTCATAGTGAACAGCTTTGGCATTATTCTCCCCTTGTACGTTATCTCGTATTAATCTTTGTTTTGTTTGATTTATTCTAAATAGATTAGCTACTAACTCATCTTCATTCATATTATCTAATATATCTTCTCTATAACGTAATTTCTTTCTTTTAAAAATATCATCAGCTGTTTCACCATTATATAATCCTCTATAACCTGCATTATGAAATTCTGCCATATTTTTAACACCAGCAGCTGAAGCGACTTTTTGAAGTGTATAATTACCTTGCTTAGTTAACTTTCTTTGAAAAAACCTTTTTTCATCATCTGATAAAGTTTCATATTCTTGCTCGGTAATTTCCTGCTTTCTTGTTTGAATAGCAAAGTAAGTTTGTCCTAAAGCAACTACTTCTTTACTTGGATCAGCATTTTGTACTATTAAATAGCATATGTATCTCGATAGTTTATAATCTTGTATGCTAACATTAGCATTATTGTTTCTCTTCGACAACTTGTTGACTTCAACAAGTTGTTCCTCTACATTCAATCCTGAGTTTTTACAAGCCACTTTTGCTTTATTTAAAACCTTTAAAAAGTTGCGCCAATCACTATATTCTAATGCCTTTGAAAGTTCCCGAGCATACCAATATTCATTTCCATAATCATCTAAATGTTTTATACTTTCAAAAGTACTGTCATTATATTTGTCATTTAAAACTTTGTTTACTACCTTATTTTCTGATTTATTTACCATACAAGTCACTTCCTTTCATAATTTTTTTGTTTTATTTTCATTTATTTACTGTTTTCTTTAATTTCCTCAAAGTATTTATTATAAAATTCATCCATTGAAGATATATATTTTTGATCTTGAATTACCCGATATTTTTCATATTCACTCTCAGCTTTATCAATTGCTTCTTTGTGTGTTATTTTACCAGAATGCTTTAAAATATTCTTTTCTCTGAATTTTAATAATTTATCAGTAGCATTTATCCAATCATTCATAGTCATAACTGTGTGTTCATATGCCATATCTTCAGCATAATCTAAAAACGCGATGGTCAAGCGATTTAATTTGTTTAACTCTTCTTCAGTTAAATAGTTTTTAGCTATAGAAACATCGTATTTATAAATTAATCCATCGGGACTATTTTTCCAATTAGTAAGCCCCATATTTTCTTTATTAGCATTTGCTCTTGTGTAAATTAATTCAGCAGCAGTATGTCCGCTTATCGCATAATGCAATTTGTTTTGCACAATTTTAAAAAAAGTATATGCTTCTTCCGTTTTGGGATTATAATCAGATGCCGTTGCTATGAATAAATCAGTAAGTTTTTGATAAGACATTCTTTCACTTACTCTAATAGTTTTAATCCTTTCTAGTAATTCATCAAAGTATTGTGTACTAAATCTATTGCCATTTATAAATCTTTCATCGTTTAAAGCAAAACCCTTTATCATATAATCTTTAAGTATTTTAGTCGCCCATATTCTAAATTCAGTTGCTTTTTTAGAATTAACTCGATAACCGACAGCAATTATAGCATCAAGGTTATATATTTTAGTTTTATAATTTTTTCCATCTGAAGCAGTTACCGAGGAATTCTCGACAACTGATTTTTCTTCAAGCTCATTATCCTTAAAAATATTTTTCAAATGTAATGATATATTATCTGTGGAGCAATCAAAAACTTTGGCCATTCCTTTTTGGGTAAGCCATAAAGTTTCATCTTTATAAATTGCATCGACAACGATATTGCCATCCTTATTTTTATATATTAATAAATTATTTTGTTCTTCTAATTTTTTCATTATCTCATCTCCAATCTATAATTTTCTAAAAAATTAATAAAATTTCCTTAAAGAATTCGTTATGGTATTTCCGTAAATCCGTATCAATTAATATTTGTTTTATTTTCGTCATTCATCATGACTACTTGCTTTTTCTTCAATTAACTTTTCATCTATATACTGATAATTTAAACTATTACTTTTAGATATAGCCGATTTTTTTGTTTCCCTCTCATATATATCTTTTGCTCCTTTGGCAACGCCACCACCCCGCTTCGCGACATCTAAATTTTCTTTTAAGCCCTTGGGATGTTCTTCTCTGGCAATGTCCCTCGTTGCTATTTCACTAATATTTGTTAAAGCAACTTCGATATCGGTCATATTATCTCTTAAAGATTCTTTTCTAAGGCCTTTAAATTTTTTATATTCCGAAGCTGTCATATCTGACCAACCTCTATAAATTTCATTGGTTAAAAGAGCATATTCTATGGTTTTATTTATTCCTCCTTCTTTCCAAAAGTCAGTAAGTTTAAATCGATCGACAATGCCATTTAATCTTGCTTTTATCCATTCATCATTATATCCTTTTTTACGATAATATTCTACAGCGCGATGAACGGCAATTTCGGGATCAAATACTTCATCAATTCTTTCGCTTCCTAAGTTAGCAAGCCATAGTTTAAATGGCTCGGCTTTAGGACTTGGTATAGATTCAATTAATCTAAATATTCCCTTAGTATCTAATACATCTGTGTTATAAAATTTCCCGTCTTTTGCTTTTAATTTCAGTTGACTACATTTTGTAGTCAACTCAGATCCTTCTTTTTTCAATCTTAACTTTAACACAGACCAATATTTTCTAGCATCATTACTTTCCGTCAACGCATTTATAACATCTACGACACTAAAATAGTATTCTTCCTTCTCGCTATCCCAAATACTTCTTATTTCTTTACCTTCAAAAAGATTTGAAATAGTTTCTAATTTATTATTCATAATTACCCCCCCCTGTTTTCTTTATTTCTATTAAAAATTTAAATGTCACCACTTTAGATAAATTAGTAACTATATACAACGGATCCTTTTGTAACATTTTTATAATCTATTATAACTTTAACTTCAAGAGAATTGGGCAAAATATCAAAAGAATTTCTTTCATTCATATACGTAATTGTTTCTGAAATATTTTCAAAATTAAAATAAAAGCATAAAATATCATCAGTTATTTTTTTTACATAAAATTCGGTTGGCCAAATTAAAGCTGGTTCATTATTTTCTAATAATATATACTCATTAAAATTAATTCTTTCTTTTTCACCAATTTTTATATTATTGATTTCTTTCCAATTGTAATATAAAACAACTCGTAAACAATAGACACCAGATTTATCAACAATCTTTAAATCGCTTTTATCTAATGCAATTTTACTTATGCCAATATTTTTATTATTTAAAATCATAATGTTTTTATTAATTTCCATTTCTACCTTCCTTATTTTTTGGCAACATAATATTGTTATTTTTTCTTTTCCTTTCGATTGAACTGCCACTTACAACCGTTCAATATTCTCTATAGAAGAGGATTGGATAAAGGTAGTTTTTTGATAAAATCACTTTCCATTTCTTTAGCCCGCTTTTCATACTCTTCTTCATACAGGTCCTCTTTGTTTTGATATAGATCATAAGCATGTTTTATCTCATGAACATTGATTAAAGCCGTAGCTAAATTGATAATACGGGGAACAATGATTTTTATATCACATAGTTTATTGCCTTCATCATACTTCATTAAGACGCCATAAAAAGCTTCACTAGCTGGATCACGACTATCGATAATCATCATACGCGGAGCAATATATTCCCAAAAGGCATTAGGATAGGAAAAATAAGCCTTTATATCTTCAAAATCAAGTAAAAGGCCTTGGGCTTCCATGCGATATTTATCGGTATCAGCCAATAATTCGATATCGAAATGGCGATGATGGGCCCGCCATCTTTCGCGAAGTTCACAAGCGGTATCAATATCATCTAAGGCATCAATTAAATATTCAACTAAAGCCTCATTAACTTCCTCTAACATATCAATTAAATCATAAGCACTTGTAAGTTCAATCTTCGAACTATTATCGAGTAAAAAGGCAAATAGAGATTTTTCCTCAAGAATATTTTTCTTAAAATTTTGCCATATCATGCGCACTTCCTGAGTAATTGGATCACGATATCCATAGACGGATAGACTATTGATAAAGGATAAAAGACAATACTTAAACATTAAAAATTGTTCTTCGATATTCAGATACGAAATATCTTTTATTTCGGCTTTTAACATCCGTTGTTCCCGTTTTTCCATTACCAAAACATTCCCCTCTAAGTATAATTTCAATTATTCAATAATCATCGATGAAGCAAAATGATATACGTTATCTGCGCCCTTTTTGAAAGTATACTTAACCATCGACAATTGATTAAATAAAGGTTTGATATCGACATTATAAGTTTCATCCACCGAATTTATTTCTTTTATAAGATGCTCTTCGGCAACGTCTTTATAAAGCCCTGATGTCTTGAATTCTCCTTCGTCATAATCATTACCTTCAAAATAAATTTTTTCATAATCTAAAAAGGCAAATTTTTCATAAATATTTAAAACATCGTTTTCTTCTTCGGCCTTATAAAATTCCGTTATAACTTTTTTAAAAGCAATACCACCACAGCCATAAGAAACCAAAACATATTGTTTACTTTCAGGATTATAGCTAAAAGTATCGCACTCTCGAGGCATGATGTCTTCTTTGACAAAGTCCATATTGCCAAATAGTTTATTCATCGTTCGATCAATTTCTTCCAAATCAACATATGCCGAAGTTTCACCAGCTGACGTGAAATAATGATAATCTTCTTCCGAGATATTATTGAAGGCCATATAGAGTTTTTGTTTATTGCTGAGATTATCTAAAGTAACGTTTTTATTTTCATAAAAGTACCACTCTTCCAACAAATCATCATGGTGACTTACCTCATGATAAAGTTCGGAAACGAATTGGACCTTATCCCATAAAGCGCGATCGACAACCGATATCTTGGATAATTTAATTAGGGATAATATCCCCACGAAACTCAAAACGACGACGATAACAATACTGCTAAATAAAATAATTTTTTTCTTCATACTCCACCTCTTATAAATTTTTATAAATATTATCTATTTTTTTATCTAAAGTTTTGGCTAACTTGGCAACAGCTTGTTCATCAAAGGGATTGGCAAGGCCATATTTTTTCGTCAAAACATCTAAAGAATAATATGAGGCTACAGACCCCAGTTGTTTAAACATCGTAAGATCTTCCCTTGAAGCTTCGGCAATGGCGAACGCACCAAAATAAGCTAAGGCATAATCGATATAATAAAAGGGATTTAAGAAAATATGACTTTGACGATAAAAGTACCCACCTGTTTGGAGATTAATATGGCCATCATAAGATTCATCAAGACCATACTTATGAGCCAAATTGAGCCATATTTTGCGGATATCTTCTCTTTTTAAAGACTTTTGCGAATATATCTGTTCTTGAAATTCATCGACGAGGCAAATATAGGGCAACAATGTAACTAAATCGGCCATTTCCAAAAAACAATATTTTTGATAATCAGCCGGATCAAAAAGTTTTTGAGCGTGATTCATGATAATCAATTCCATGGCATAGGAAAACATTTCGGCAATATCAAAAGTAGGATATTTTAATATAGGAGAAACGATGTGTCCCTTATCTTCCAAACTGGCGTTATATTTTTGATAGGCATGGCCAAACTCGTGTGAAAGAGTCCGCAGATCACTATAACGATGATGAAAATTACCAGTAATAACGGGAATACCTTCCGTTACTAAATAATTGGTAATCGAAAATAAGACCTTATTATCGCGTGGTAAAAAATCAATATAGCCATTATCGAGTAACGTTTGATAAAAATCTCTCAGTTCTAAACTAATGGAATCTAATACTTTAGTAAAATTGGCTAGTAAATCCGCATCATAATATTTTAACTTCGGCATTTCAGTGAAAAAAAGCGTATCATAGTATTCAAGTTTTTCCAAACCCAGTTGTTCTTTTCGATAATTGTTTATTTTCGTACAGATGGGTGTCACATATTGACGTATATATTCGCGAAATTGGGCAATATCGCGATAATTATAATCAAAACGGCGATATAAATCGAGGCTATATTCTACATAGCTTTCATATCCCGCATCGTGGGCAATCGCTTGCCGAAGTTTAAGCAAGTTAAACATAATATCATCGAGTTTTTCTTGCCGAAGATAAAAGAAATCATTGAGGGCCGCATGGGCCTTGTTACGCATTTTCCGGTCGGCATCACTACATTTGCTAAGGATATAATTTAAATTATGATCTTCGCCATCAAACTCAATTTTTTCGGCAACTATAGCTCGATAGGCCTGTTTTAATTTATTTTCCTCAGTAATGGCTCCCGTCGCCTTTTTAGAAGTAATGCGCATCTTGGCCTTAATCGTCTCCGCAAAATTTGGTGGAAGAACATTGGCCAATTCCTCCTGATATGGTGAATCTAAATAGGCACGATAAAAAGGAATAAATAATAGATCATATTTATTTTTAAATTCATTCCAATAAGTTATTTCCGTTTGATAAAAATCATCACTGGCATCCCGCATATTGCGGATATCAGCATAATCGAACAACGTTTCGATCTTTGCCTCAAGATCATTTAATTTCTTAAAGTGCACTTTATACTCATCAAAAGTGCGAGCTTTCTTTAGCCTTTCAAGCAACACATTGACCTTTGATTCTATCTCATGATAATTGGGCCGCCCATATTTAAAATCATCAAACTTTATAACTTCCATTTTACCTCCGTTTTTTATTCTACTTTACCAAAACGATTCAATGGGAAAAGAATTATCTCCGTCGTTCCCATGACCACTTCATCTTTGACCGTTCCAATCATCCGCGAATCCCTAGAATTGTGGCGATTATCCCCCATGACATAGTACTCGCCTTTAGGTACTTCGACTTCCCCTTCACATATATCCCAATCTTTATAGCACGTTTCAATGGCATTTTCATGGACTAAAAAATCTTCTTTAACCTCTTCACCATTGACATATAATGTGGCAATTTGTTCATCATTTTCATTTTTCTTTACTTCATAATGAATTTTATCACCTGGTAACCCAATAACCCTTTTGATCAATTTTCCACTATCGGTATCGATGACGACAATATCAAAGCGCTTTATCCCCCGCATTCTCTTCGTCAATTTATACAAAATCATCGTATCGCCATTTCTTAAAGTAGGATACATACTCGTTCCATTAACCTTAACGGGCGTAGCAACAAAGACGCGAATAATGACGACAAAAAAAATAATTATTACATAAGGAGCATATTCTAAAAATATATCTTTACTCGCTGCTTTGGTATTTTTTTCAATAATTTCATCTTTTTCGATATCCCGTTTACTCATACTATCACCTAGCAAACATTATAACATGATATTCATTATAAGTTAATTAAAAACATAAAAAAAGAAAGAATTAATTTCTTTCCTTAACTTTATATTCCTTAGCCATCTTATCGATAAATCCAAGATCAGCACGACGAACATACCCCTTGCGAATTACGACGATCTTATCGACTAATGGTGAGTTTACTTTAAAAATTCTCTTTACGGCAATTCCGCCACTCTTCTTGCGAACCGTAAACGTCTTGCTTATAGAACTACCACTTTTTTTCGTAACTAGTCCTTCAAAAGATTGGATACGATGGGTCTTACCTTCTTGAATCTTATAATCGACGCGAACCGTATCGCCAACACGAAACTCCGGAATATCTTTTCTCTCTGATTTAGCATTTACTTTATCAACTAAATTCAAAAGAAACACTCCTTTCTCAAATACACCCACATAATCATGAACTCTTTTTCAGCGGATTACATTTAGCTCCTTTTTAAAAGCATAATTATTTTAGCATATATAAATATATATTACAAGTGTAAATTTTTAGAAGTATTGCAAAAATTATTTAAAGACAATTTGTAAAATATCCCCATTTTCCATGAGAAGTTCGGCCGTATAAGTCCCCTTACCCAAACTTTTAAACGATACATCATTAGTATCCCGTGATAATTCCAGATAACTTTGTTCAGTATTGGTTAAATAGTTAAGGTGCGTATTGGTGGGATATTCGATGGTAACTTCGGCATTTTT
>CANQFG010000007.1 GCA_947598395.1 uncultured Bacilli bacterium | reverse complement strand
GATGACTTTCGTCACCCTTTACAATTTTAGTTCATTTATCAATTTTATTGTCTACCAACACTATTTGACAAAGAACCCTAAACTCTTACCTATTATCGCGATTCGACTATTAATTTAATGGCCGTTTTTTCTTCACCATCAATCGTTATATCCGAAAATGCGGGTATCACAATTAAGTTTTTTCCGGAAGGAGCTACAAAACCTCGAGCAATACATATCGCCTTAATTGCTTGATTTAAACTTCCTGCACCTATTGTTTGGACTTCAACCGAACCATAGTTTCTAAATACATTCGCGATTGCACCTGCCACTTTACTAGGATTCGATTTAGTTGATACTTTTAATGTTTCCATAATTTCTTCCTTTCTGATTAATCATATGAATAAAAAGGAAAAAAAGAATTGAATAATCAATTCTTTTGGTACAGCATAATCCAAATTCAAAAAAGCAAAAATCTTTAAACCCTTTATTTTTGATTTTCAAATCTTGGGGTTGGAATTTGATCGACATGATTAACTGGTTCTTGAAGTCCAAGTTCTTCCTTTATCTTAGTTGTCGATATTCCTTCAGTGCGATCGAGATAGACAACTTCACAATAATCATTTAAATATTCAAAGCGGTCACTTCCCGCCCAGTCGCTTCCCATGACGACGACATCCACGTGATAATTTTTTACATCATCAAGTTTTTGTTCCCACGTCTCTTCGGGAATAACTAAATCGACATAACGAATGGCTTCGAGCATCTCTTTTCGCGTTTCATAATTATGATAAGCTTTCTTGCCCTTGATATCATTAAATTCATCGGTCGATAAGGCAACAATTAAATAATCTCCCAATTCCTTAGCTCTTTTTAATAGACGAATATGTCCATAATGTAATAAATCAAATGTTCCATATGTCAAAATTCTCTTCATAACCTAAACTCCTCATATTATGCATTCATAAATTCTTCGTATTTTGGAAATAATTTTCAATACAATTTTTC
Organism: uncultured Bacilli bacterium; assembly: GCA_947598395.1. Classification (GTDB taxonomy): domain Bacteria; phylum Bacillota_I; class Bacilli_A; order RF39; family UBA660; genus CAG-582. The sequence goes on along the minus strand of CANQFG010000007.1, from coordinate 31,876 downwards.
TTTATAATTTAAATTTTTTATATTGTTTATTTTAGCATATAATTACTTCATTATCAATCACTTTATAAATGTAAATTAACTATAACATTACATTAAAAGCTATTAAACCAATTATCTATTAAATTCATGTTGTTTTCATATTTTTTAGAAACCCAGCTCATAAAAGGCTTTTGAATAATATAATTCCTGATAGCTTCTATAATTGCACCAAATATAAAAACAAGAATAACAATAGAAAGAAATGATATAGGGAAAAACACATCTATACTCATAAAGCCCCAATAATTAAAGGCTTTAACAAACGCCCATGGAACAAGTGGCATATTAAAAAAAGCATTTTCGTGAAAAAGATATATTCCCAAACAATATGATGAAATTTTATTTATTTTTTTATTATAACTTGGCTTCTTATTAAGAACATTGAAAAAAATCAAAATAGAAGTTATAAGCATAATATTGGAGTGACGAATAATTTTTCCAAAAGTTTGAGATATTAAATAACTGATAACCTTTAAAGGTACACTTTTATCTAAAAGCGCATTGGATATAAATATTGAAGCAACAACTATAATTATAGTTAAAATATACCAAGGTTTATTCGATAATTTATCGACTAATTTACTACCATATTTTTTTATATAACTAATTAATAAATATACATATGAAAAAGTAACAACGTCACAAACCGGATTATATTCACTATACTGAGCATAAATTGGAATAAATAAACAAATTACTAATACTTTTTGAAAATTACGTTTATTAAGTTTATTTATTAACTTATTTAAAAATGGAGATAATAACAACATAAAAAAATAAGCTGTAATATACCAATAAAAGTTGCAAAAAAATGGTTGGAAAAATCCTTCTAACAAAAATTGAAAAATATTATAATTGACCCCCCCCCAGTTTTATATAACTATAAACGGCATATACACAAGTAAATAAAATAATCCAACTAAAAGTTTGAAAAACAATATTAATTACTTTTTTTATATGAAATTTTGATTCAGATAAAAAATATGCACTAATAATTAAAAAAATATCAACACCTAATACTCCCCAGCTTGAAAAAATTGTACCAAAAATATAGCCAATAGGCTTACTAGACCAAATATAATTATATCGTCTCATATGAAAAGCAATAATCAAAAATGTTGATATTATCCGTAACAATTCTATATTAGAATTTCTAATTTTTCTTTCACTATTTTCACAACTCATACTATTATAATCCTTCCAGTTTTTACCATTATTATAAATATTAAAAATTTATAACTTTAATAACATTTGCTTTAGTTTTCAAAGCCGCTTCGATACCAACATCACTATCCTCAAAAATAATGGTATTTTTGGGACTTACGTTAAAATATTGTATAGCTTTTAAAAATCCTTCAGGATCAGGCTTAGGGTTTTTAATATCTTCTTGCGTTAAAATATAATCAAATATTTTATCTTTATCCGTATACTTTAACAATTCCATTGTATTCTTTTTAGAAGCAGTTGTCACTAAAGCAATCTTATATTCATTTTTTATTAAACAAATTATGTCAAATAAATGTTCATTTATAATTACCTTATTTAAATGCTTAGCATAAAAATCTTTTTTCAATTGATGAATATCTTTTATAGCTTCTTCATCATCAATCAATTGAGGAATAAAAGTTTTATAATGCCTGCCATTACAAAACTTACAATAATAATCATAATCTAGTTTAACACTATATTTTTCTAATGCTTCTTTATATGCATAATAATTAACATCATTAGTATTATATAGTGTCCCATCCATATCAAATATTGCTAATTTCATAAAGTCTCCTTAAATTTATCTATAACATCATTTAAAACAATAATTAAGCCACAATAAAATAAAATACTTCTTACACCATTTTTTTCTATTTTATAAGGCAATAATCTCAACCAATGTACTATTTCATGGTAATAAATGCTTTTTAGTTCTTCATTAGAAAAATTTCTTTTTAAATAATGTTCATATTTTATATATATTTCATTGTAAACCTGAGATTTTGAAGACATATAAATTATTTTATTTTCATCAATTGATAACGTTTGAGTATTCATTAAAAACTCATATCCACCATGAAGTGACTGTAATAATTTTGCAAAATCTAAATTAGCTGAATTATGTAAATTTCCCGTATTTGGATCAATGATATAAAAACTATTTTTTTCAGGTATAGCAATTATATTTTCTATAGTAAAATCACCATGAATATCCGAATACATATCATTTTTAAAGATATTATATAAATTATCTTTAGAAAGATATTTTTCAAAATAATTTAAATTATGATATTTTTTGCCATTAATGTTCAAATAATTATATTTTAATAAAGGTTTTATGTATTTCGCGTTTTTAATTTTATCAAGATTTTTTAAAACTTTGTTATCTATATAAAGATTAATTGTTTCTCGATCAGCACGTTTAACATTTAAAGTATGCAAATTATTATGAATGGAATTTAACGCACTTTCTATTACCTTCCAACCAGTCGCAATTTGTACATTATGTACATAATTAAAGCAACTAATGTAGTCCTTATTATAAGGCATATCGTAAAAGAAAAAATCATCATCATATTTTACATTTGTTATTTCTGTTAAAGGGATATTATCTTTATGACTTTTTATCCACAATACTTGCTCATAAAGTTTTTTGCTATCCTCACCAATTGAATACTTTCTAAAAAACATTTTACCATTTTTTTCACAAAGCATAGTAGTAGCATTACTACCAGCAGAATAATCTTTAATTATAGATATATCTTGATTTATTCTTATATAATTATTAAAGTAAGTTCCATTTTTTGATGAAAAATATCCCTCCAAAAAATTCAATTTATCATTATAATTTAATTGTGGCAACAATTCGTAATATTCTTTTGAAAAATTTTTATTTTTGGCAAAAAATGATATGAAATATAATATAAAAGTTGAACTTATAATATATATACATAATAATATGTTGCTAAATGAAAGTTTACCTATTGAAATCATTAAATTATTAGCGGAGAATAAACCAATAAAAATATCTACAGCATCAATATTTAAATTAAAAAGTTGAAGAGCTTTAGCAAACAAAGCATAACTTAAAAGATAACATCCCCACGATAAAATACTATATAATAATATTTTAATTTTATCAATTCTTTTAATCAAATTTTTAAAAGATAAAATGACATACCACGATATTTTTAAAATTTTTAATTTAATATTATCATTAAAAATTTTCGAAAAATTAATAATTATTTTTTTTATAACATTTCTAAATTTATTATTATTTAATAAAGCTAAAAATGTAACAATTAAAATGCCAAATATTGCATAAAAAGTAATCGACGATTTAATTGTTTCGTTTTTAAAACCAATTAAGTATAAAAATATAAATATTATTATAACCGTTAAAATATCTAAAAATCTATCTATAATTACAGTTGCCAAGCCAAACGATATACCATTTTTCATTTTTTTTCCTTGAAACCAGGCTCTAAAAAATTCACCGATAAATTTAAATGGCAAAAAGAAATTTACAAAATAGCCTAAAGACAATGCTTGAATTAAGTTTTTATCATTAGGTTGCTCATAAATTTCAATAAACTTTTTCATTCTTAATACTTTAATGTAATGTCCTAAAACTAAAAATAAAATTGATACTATAAAAATAAAGTATTTCATCTAAAGCAACTCCATAAAGCTTTTATTTGATTTAGCATTCTCATATTCCTCCGGAGTTCCAAAATCCAAATGAGTTTCTACATTAAAATACTTAACAGTATATTTATTTTTTATCATAGTATTATAAACGCCACTCATGAAATATTCACTATAATTACACTCTTTTAAATATTCTTGAGCATTTTTTAAAAATATGTCCTTATTGTTAAACAAATAAGTTCCACATATTGCTTTATCACTTATAACTTTTTTTTCAGCGGTTTCAATGACATTACTAACAAAATCTTCTTTTAAATAGCTATACTTAGGATCATTAGATTTAAATGATAATAATGCGCCATCAAATAAATTTAATTTTTCATTATTGCAAAATTCATAAAGTGATTGACATAAAAACAAATGATCACAATCGTTAAAAATTATTGGATAATTATCTTTTATATTTTTTACTCCTTCAATACAAGTTAATACTGCACCATTAAGTACATGGTCTAAAACAACAATATTAGCTTTTGGATAATATTCTTTTATTACTGAATCAATTTTATATTCTTCTATATGTTGTTTTAATACAACAAATGTTATATCTATTAAATCGACAAATTTTGCAATAGATTGAGTTGACCAAAAAAGAAATGGTTTTCCATTAATTTTAATTAATGGCTTTGGCATATTATAACCATGATTATAAAATCTTGATCCTGCTCCCCCCATAGGCATTACTAAATGAATTTTTTTCATTGTCGAATTACTCCTTTCTTGTTTTTGTCTTATAAACTACTTCCGCAGCATAATTTTTGACTATTTTATCCCTATGTTCTGATTCTAAATAAGGTTTTCTTTTAAAAAAGAAGAAAAATGCAATCTTGAATGTTAACCATGCTTGACTTATCATTTTAACATTTGAAACTTGATCATCTTCGCGCCAAGTGATAGGGACAAATTTGACATCCTGATTATAACTTTTTATAGCTAATAACATGTAACAATTAAAAGTTAATTTATCAGGATATTTAAAATAGTATTCATCTTTTAAAGTACTAACTTTATACATATTTAACCCAGCTCCTAAATCAGTAATTTTTTTACCTAATGCCAAACTGAATAAAATATTATATACTCTATTACCAAATGTTCTAAATTTTGAATATCCACACAATTTAGAACCCTTCATAAATCTAGAGCCTAATATTGCATCATAATTTTTGTATTCTGCACTTTTTAAATAAGGTAAAAAATCTTTTATATTCCCCTGATCATCGCCATGCAAGACAATTACATAATCAAAATCATTATCAACTGCGTATTTAAAAGCTACTTTATGTGAACCACCTAAATTATAATTTTCTTCATTTCTAAGCACAGTAATGCTAAGCTTTTTTGAATTCTTTTTAGCATATTCAATTACCGCTTGTTCACCATTATCCGTACTTATATTATTTACAATTACTATTTCATCAATGTATTTGTTCATAACATTATCAAATTGGTTTAATACCCTAATTACTTGCTTTTCACAATTATACATTGGAATAAAAACCATTATTTTGTCCATTTTTTACATCCTTTCAATTAACTTTCTCATAACTATAAAATTGCACATCATTGAAAATGGCGTTACTATAATTTTTGCTAACAGTTTAGAATATTTAACAATTAAATAGAAATTACAACTTACCAATGATTTAGCTAAACTACTTATTATAAACGATGTGAATGACACTAAAACGACTTGGTAAACTACATAAATTAAAAACTTGATTTTTAAACTATACTTATTATCATTGACAAAAATCTTTCTTGTTGAAACTGAAAATACAAAAATAATTGCTACAAAAGAACTTATTATATTTGCAATAAGTGGATTAATATAAATAGAAATTATGCTATAAATAGTAAAATCTATAATCCACCCAATACCAGAAACGCCAAAAAATTTGCAAAATTGAAATAATTTATCTATCATGTAATACCATCCACTCTATTTTTTATATTTTTATTTTTCGATATAATTAATTCTATAAACACCACAAAAGAAATAAAATATGCACACACATAAAATGAAAGATAATACATAAATAAAGATGTTGAAGATGTTAAAAAAACCAATGGTATTCTAACAAATAAAGATAAAATAATAAACACCATGTTCCAATTTTTCTTAAATAGCATAATTAAAAAGCTAATAAACAATAAAATTATTGGTATAAATAAATTCCAAAATATATAATATGGTGGTAACACTGCACTGTTTTTATCAAAGCAGGCCAATGCTCTTAATGTTTTATCTCTTAAATTACTATTAATTGGACCTTTCAAAGGGCTTTTTACTTTAGACCAAGCATCACCATATTGATTACTAGTATCAAATATTTTTAATGTTGCTCCCATTAATGTTGCTTGATTAGTTATTCCATCTCTATTAATGCTTAATCCGCTTGTCTCATAAAATACATCCCACATAGCTTTAAAAGTTATATAAGGATATTTTAAAGATAAATGCAAATACGATTTTAAATAATTTTTATAATCACTTTCAGAATATTCTTCTCGCAATGCACCACCCCAAAAATATTGTGATCCGCGCCAAGTTGGATGATTTAATATAAAATTTACGTCTAATACTTCATTAATATTGTTTAAATCCTCTGAATCTTCTAAATTAGCATGTTTGATTAGTTTTTCAACTGGTTCTACAGTAGCAGTTATTGAATAATCATTAGTACCAATCAACAAGTTATTTAATTTTCCTATCATTAATGTTGGAATTAATGTAAATATTAAAATTAATAATATAGTTTTTCTTTTAGGTACTGCACTTCTATTTAATAGTAAAAACAAACTAAAAATAATTGGATAATAAATAGCCTCAGTTCTCCAAGATGCAACAAATATAACTAATAGGGATAATAAAATAATTCTAAATAAATTTAATTCTTTTTTTTCTTTGTAAATAACGAACATTTCTGTGATTAATAATAACTCAAAGTAACTATACAGTCCCATCCTAAAGCCAGATAAAATATGCAATAATATAGGCGGCAAAATCATTGGAATAAATAAAATTATACTTATAATTTTTTGAGTTTTGATACTATTGCTTAATATACTAGACACTTTTGATACACAATATCCTATAATGGCACCAGCTATTAATATTTGCATAATTAAAATTCCCGAAGCAATTGGTACTGTTTGCAGAAACAAAACATATAATATGGGAGTAAAAATATGTTGCCAAGCTGTTCCCATATAAAAGTTTGCTCTTAATAAAACATTTATATCATCCCAACTCCATGCCCCCGGCCAAATCAAGAGTAATAAAATTAAAGCTATAAATAAATAACCAAAAAAATATACTAATCCTATTTTGAAATTCTTACTATTTTTATTATTATAGATATTAACAATAATGAGAAAAAGGAAATACAAGAAGAATAAATGAATTATTTTAAAGCAGACAGTAATTAAAAACACTTCTGATTCTAAAGTACCATTTTGTATGCCACTAAAGTTCAAAATAGCCCAAACAATTATTGCCAATATAATTGCTTTTTTATTTACAAATTTCAATAATTCTTTTTTTATATTTTTTAATTTCATAATTTACTCTCCCTATACGAAATTTAAAGTTTCCATTTAATTTATTAGAATTATTTATACCTATCATTATACTTTAATTCTTTCTTTACTTCTTGGCTTGCTACTATCATTTTTTTACTTTGCTTAATTCGCGATATAAAACCATTGTTCCATGAAGAATGACCCTTTTCCCTTTTTTTCAAATAAATAGGTAAATGTACAATATTATAGTTTAATTTTAATGCCAATGCATATATAAAAATATCTATAGAATAATCATATGGAAAAGAATCAATAAATTTTAATAATTCTTTATTAAATATCACCGGCATAGACATAACTTCTTTCATCTTTTCTTTAAATAGCAATGAGTCATATATATTCATACCAAAAGTAAAAAAGTATTCAATAAATTTACGATTCTTTCTTTTTCCTTTTAATAACAACTTTTCTTTTTCGTGAAAATTTATATATTCAAAGAAAGGAATTAAATCAATTGGATTATATTGCATATCAGCATGAATCCAACCGACAAAATCACCTATTGATTCTTTTAAGCCTTGAATTATTCCATAACCATATCCTTGATTTTTATCAACATATACTAACTTCATATTTTTAACATTTATATTTTTAAATATTTCCCTACTATTATCAATTGAGCCATTTTCAACTAAAATAAATTCAGCTTCAAAACTATCGGGAACTTTTTTTATTGCATCAACTAAATCAGATAAATTTTCGCTTTCATTATAGCAGGGAATAACTATTGAATACTTCATATTTTTTTTCTCCTTTAAAAACAACATAATTTTGCAATAAATAATTTACTACCATGGCAACAAATGTTGCTATTATGAACGATATTGTTTTGATATGAGTAATTCCAAACATTAAATAATTAATCGTAGTATTTGTTCCTATATTTATTAATTGAGTTAATATATATAAAAATAGCATTCTAGTATTCACTTTTTCATTAATCCTGAATGTCCAAGTTTTATTGTTAACAAAGGAAAATATACCCGCACAAATCATGGAAATACATTTAGACACAATCAAGTTAAATTTTATGCTAATTACCATATAAATAATATAATCCATCAATGTAGAAATTCCGCCAACAATAAGAAATCTAATTACATTCCAATCTTTTAATTTGACTATAACATTATTAACCTTTTTTGATTTACTAATTATATTATCGATATACATTATAAATATTATAAATATCGCAAAGACATATATACCTAATGATCTATACGCAAACCATGCATGCTTTGCATGAAAGCCATTAAAAGTTATTATCCATACAAGAGGAGACAATGATATTAATAATAAAGGCACCACAATATGTGACTTATTTATTTTTATTAATTTTTTACTGACAATTAATATTATACCATTAAATATTAAGAAAACAAGAAAGAACAACCCGATTTTTATCAAAGAATCCTTCTTTAAAATTAATATAGGAACAAGTCCGTTCAAACTATTTTTCAAAGCCTTAGCTATATTAATTATAATAGAAGATTCCCCTACACTGGTATTATCAGATACTCTTCCTGTAAAATACTTTATTGCATCATTTCCAACCACTAAATAACTAAATAATATTCTAAACATCAATAAAGATGCATATCCTAAACACCAAGCAACGCCCGTTTGAAAAATAATATTAAATAATTCACTAAATTCCATTTTTTTGTTTTTATGATATTCTTTTAACAAAATTGTAATAATTATAAATCCCCAGCTAATTAGTGGGATACTAAACCAGTCAAAATATGTAGTCAACATTCCTATAATAAACATAAAATTAAAATAATTTACTTTTTTCTTTTTAAGTAAAATATAGTCCATCCCTAAAAATGTCAAAATATATACAAGAGCCTGAGGAGATACTAATAATCCAACGTAATAATTAGTAAGAATCAAAGAAAGCATAAACGCAATTGCATATTTCCAATTTATCTTTTTAGCGATTTCGATTGCAGTAAATAGCGAAAGTAAAATGCCAACTGCTAATATTACATATCTAATTTGATAATAATTTATAAATGTTAATAATGGCATATATATTGTCCTTCCACCTAACCAATAAGATGAGCGCAAATAATAATGGCCAACCTTTTCTCCCGTATACGCAGAATTATGACCAATTTCTTTTAGCATTAAATTAGCATTTTCTAATCCTGTTCCACCATCGATTACATATGTCTTTTCTGCGAAAGTACACTCCAAGGGTTTTTTTGAATCACAATTATAAATAAAATTTAACAAAGCCGCTTCGGTCCAATTATCAATTTGATAATAACTACTTTTTTGGTTTAAAATAATTGGGTATTCTCCTTCTTTATTCATCAACTTTATTGATTCTTCAACATTATTATCAATTTTTTTATCAGGTATAATTGATGCTAATATTAATGTTAAACTGCATATAATAAAAGTGATAATGAATATTTTTAAAATTTGTATTATTTTAAAATCTAACTTAAAATATTTATTCACTTAAAATTCCTCCATTTTTAACAACATAATAATTATCTAATTTTTTAATCAAAACACTTTAAAAAAGTTAAAGTCACGAATGCTTCGTTCTTAGAATAACATAATAATTAATAAATGTAAAGTTAACTAAAATCACTTAATTGTGTCAAAATTAATTTTTTTTATAATTTACTAAATAATCGCAATTCTTAAATTATTTATTTTGCTTTGTACAAAGCTACTAATAGTTTTTAAAATAATTCCTGAAATAACAATTGCTAAAAGAGCTAAAAAAATATTAATAGCAAAATACGGCGTAATATTTATCAAACTTAAAATTCCCTTGACAAATAACATGTGACAAATGTATATATCATACGAGTATTTGTCAGAAAAATCCAATATTTTTTTTAATATTTTTTTATTAACCACCCCCCCCCGAGAATAGAATATAAACCAAACAAGGAAACAGCTTGGAATATACAACTATAGCTTATCCCATATCCAATAATATATGATAAGTATACACTATGTGTATTAGGCATAATACTAAATCTTAAAATATACCAAAAAATCGTAAATATAACCAACATTCCTAATTGTGAAATGACCAAATTTAAATTATTATTTTTTATTAAATCTTTTAAATATGGAAATATAAAAAAGCCAATAATATAACAATTAATAAATTTAGTATTAAAATACGGATTATACGCACAACTAAAAATTTCTAACAAAGCTATGCCACATATGCACACTAATATATATTTAGATTTTATGTTATTTTTTAAATAAACCTTCAAATCGTAAAAAAATGGTGTTAATACGTAGCAAAATAAAATATATTGAATAAACCACAAGTGGCGAAAACCAAAACCAAAACCAGAAAAAGTTAAAAGTCTAAAAATATTTTTTAATATTGTTATTCCAGAAATTTCAGAACTTAAGCAATAAATCGGAAATATGACAATAAAGGCATAAATGTAATAATCAAATAAAATTTTTTTAAAATTATTTAAAACAAATTTTATTTTTCCATCTTTTTCAAATAAATCATCCCTTTTACCATATAAATATCCTGATAATAGTAAAAAAATTTGAACACCAACTGCTAAAAAATTTCCAACTATTCCTATAGTTTTACTATTGCTTAAATCGTACCCTATCCATTCAAATATATGGCAAAAAATAATCATATTCATTGCTAAAAAGCGGATCAAGCTTAAATTATATTTTTTCTTTTTTTCCATATATATCCTCCAAACAATTAATAATTACTTCTAAAAGCAGCTTAAACGCTATACAAAATATAATTTATGTTAATACAATTTATTTTTTATATTTCCATTTAACAAAAACAAATATAAAAATAACTATTATATTCATTATTGATACAAATACATTATCGAAATAATATATAATAATTGTTTCACAATATAATATAAACAATTGAGCTGTATTTTTTATATTAAAATGAAAATTAACATACTTCTTTACATCGTAATATCTATATAAAGTTAATACGCTATATGAAATTAATGTCGATATACACGCAGCCCATAATTTAATTTTTCTTATCAAAATAAAATGTACAATAATGTTAACTATTGCTGCCATCATGGTTGTTTTTGCAACTGATTTAGTTTGCTTTTTAGCAATGTAAACGCCACCAAAAATACCAGAAATAACAGTCAAAAAATTTCCAAATAACAGTATTGGAATATAATAATATGACGAAAAATATTCATGTCCAACAAAAAGTTTATAAATTAGTGCCATTCCAGACATCAAAAGTAAACACAAAATTGAAAAGCTTATTATAGCATCATTTAAAATTTTAGAAAAAAAAGCATCTTTATCGTCTTCATTAATATATTTAGAAGCACTTTCTTGCCAAGTCATATTAAATACCTGTGAAAAACTAGAAATAATATTAGCAAATTTATGAGAAACAGCAAATATCCCATTAAAGGAATTACCTATTAGAATTGATATAATCGTTCTATCAGAAGCGTTAACTATCCACCAAGAAAGTCCATCTGGAATCATAGGAATTGAATATTTTAACATTTGTTTTAATTGTTGTATATCCATTTTATTTTTATGGACATATTTATATATTTTGCATCGAAAAAATAAATATATAGAACATAGTAAATTTCCAATACATGATGCCAATAATATATAAGACGCATTCTTTTTCAAAATTGTTATAAATACAATATTTACAATAACAGTAGTCAAACCACAAATTATGCTAGAAATCGAATAATCAACGTTTTTACCCAATCCTCTTGAAATTTGTAAACAGATCGTTGACAAAGCTAATGCAACAATATTTAAAATTACAAATAAGAAGTATTTAATATCAAAAAAGCTATTACACATTGCAAACAAAATTAATAATATAACGATTTGAACAGTAATAACAAATATTGTATTTGATATTATTTTATCTTTATTTTTTTCATTGTTTCTTTCATCAATTAAAAACCTAAAAACTCCAGAATCAAATCTAAAAATGATAATAGGTACTAGCAAAGTTATATAAGTTTGTAATAAATCAACATAACCATAATCAGCAGTTGATAGTAAATTTGTATAAATAGGAACCAAGAAAAATGATATAAATTGCGTACAAAATCTTCCAATGTAAATAATTATAGTATTTTTTAATAGCTCTTTAATTTTATTTGTTTTCATATTTTTCAATAACCTGATTTATTAATTCTGCTACTCTAATACTGGAATTGCCATCTTCAATATAATCATCTTTCATTAATTTATAATTATTTACAATTTTTTTCCAATTATTATTTTCTAAATAAGCACATAATTTATCATTATTTTCAAATAGCGGGAATGGTAATTTATTCAAAGAATAATAAAACCCTCTTTCGTCTAAATATTTATTTAAATCACTCGCATACAAAATAACTGGAACATTCGAAAACATACAATCAAACATAATACTAGAATAGTCAGTAATAGCCAAATTACTAACGCATAATAATTCTTGAATATTAGGAAAATTGGTAGCATTAATAATATCTTTGGAATAGTTTGTAAATAATTTTTTATCAGCTACATTAGGATGCAGCCGCATTAATATTACCCATTTTTCTTTTGATTTGTTTTCTAATATTTTTTTTATTCTTATTAAGTCTACATCATATGGATTATTATTACTATATGTATTTCTAAAAGTAGGAGCATATAATAAAAGATTAGAATCCTCATCAATATTTAATTTTTCTAATACTTGTTTTCTTAAATTAGGATTATTTTTCACTAACACATCATTTCTAGGCGTACCAAATTCTAAAATTTTACCTTTATACTTAAAAGATTTTCTTATAAATTCTGTAGTTTTTTTACCATTAGAAATCATAACATCAATCATGCTATTATCATTTTTTATACTTTTTTGATAATATTTTTCCAATTTATCAAATACATCGTATTCTATTTTCTTTAAGGCAATCCATCCATGCCATAACTGAATATAATATTGATTTTTTCGCTTTCTAATATACGGGCTGAATCTCATATTATTAATCCACACCCTTGCGGTTGATAATTCATATATCCATTTCAATGAATATGGCTTAACGCTTCTTACTGAATTTGGCAAATTTTCTTTATTTTTTGTTACCCAAACAATATCATTTTGCACATTTTGCTCAAGTAATGCTTCAACAACATATTTAGAATTTCCACCATACCCTTTACCAGCAAAACTTTCAACTAACACTTTATGATTGTTTATGGGAAAAACTCTAAATACATAAAAAACTAATGGCGCCAAAATTTTATTAATTTTATTACGAACTTTAATTAAAAATAGTTTCATATTTCATTTTCATCTCCTCAAATAAATTTAAAATCATTAATATTTTATTTTTTTAATATTCATATTTCAAATTATTCATAATTTTTTTTAAATTTAGTAAGCAGTATTACTTATTAAATTTTAACTTGAATATAAAATTATAAACTGAATTTAAATACAAATAAATAAGAATTTGTATTTTTTTATTTATTTTTAATTTTCTATAAGTTAATTTTTTATTAATTTCTAAAGAAGCTTTATAAATTTTTTGACAATCTAATTCTTTTCCTAATCTTAAATAATTATTGTATACTCCTAACTGTGCTATAAGTAATGACTGATATGCATAAGGAAGTGCAAAATTATAACCTTTTATTTTATAAAATTCAATTGCATCATTTGCAGCTTCAATGCCATCATATCGTATTTTATTTGATTTTGTAATACTATTTTTTCTTTGCCTATAATAATATTTAACCGTTGAATCATAATACAAAAAATTAATTTTATCAATTAGTTTATACATAACTCGCCAATCTTCACAAGTTTTTCCCAATGGAAATCTTAAATCAGAAAATAAATCTTTTTTATATAATTTATTACATGCTGCCACATCAAAATATCCAAGTACATTTAAATAAATGTGAGATTGTTCCATATTATATTTTTTTTTAATATTTTTAAAATGTTTATTTATTACATAATCATTATTATAAAAATCACACATTCCGCATGCTGAAATCTCTACATCATTGTTTATTAAATTATTATATAAAAATTCAATAAAATCTGGTTCAACAAAGTCGTCGCTATCTATAAAAGAAATATACTCACCATTAGAATGTTCTATACCAGTATTTCGTGCTCCTGATAATCCTTTATTTTTTTGATGAATCACCTTGATTCTTTTATCTTTTTTTGATAAATCATCACATATATTTCCTGATGAATCTATTGAACCATCATCAATTAAAATAATTTCTAAAGGTGTATATGTTTGTTGTAAAATACTTTCAACACATTGAGATAAATAATCTTCAACATTATAAATTGGAACTATAATGCTAATTAAATCTTTATTTAATTTAATATTTTTCATGTTACCTCCCATAATAAAATTATATATATTTTAATAATTTAAATATAGTATACTTTGATACGGAACAACGTCATTAAAATTTAAAGCATTAACTATAAAATATATAAATAGCATTATATAGCACAAAAGGCTTTCCATTTTTTTATATCGAAATTCTTTAAATTCATAATAACTCGAAAGAATAATTGGGGTAAAAATCAAGAATGACATAGCCACTCTACTAAATAGCCAATTCTTTACAGAAATAGTATTAAAAATAATCCCAATAGACATAATATTAGAAAAAAGATGATTTTTAGGATCATATGCTACTAATTTTTTGTAATTTAATACATTAATAATTAAGTATAAAAATAAATACATTATGGCATTGATAAATGTACCAAATCCACCTATATACTGTTCTGAATTAATTGTATATAACTTATAATTACTATTAAAATTTAAAATTTTAAAATAAAACATATCATAAAAAATTAAAATAATTATAATTGATAAAATTACGACCTTAAAATTGATTTTAAAATTTTTAAGGCAAAATAATATTGTAAAAATTGCAGCCGGTATCAACGATATGGTATGAAAAGATATTCCCAATGCATACAAAAGTATACATTGAAATATTTTATTTTTTTGTAAAAATGAAAAACCATATAAAACTATTATCATGCTTAAACTTTGTCTAAAAGCATTAAAAGTAAAAGCATAAAAGCCTAATGATATATACATTAAAATACATTGTGCAGGTCTTGTTGAATTATTTTTAAAATATTTATATACTAATAAATTAGTCACAAAAGATATTAAAAATATATAAAAAGAAAAAGGCAAGTGTAATTTAACACGCAAAATGTAGGCTATCAAATAGTATCCAGTACCCGTTCGATTTAATAATACATCATTAATACTTGTTATTGAGTTATAATAACCTTCATATCCTTTATAATCAGTTCCAATACCATAACGTAATCCTGAAAATAATATTATTAATGATAATAATATTATATCAAATATATTCCATTTTTTTTCTTTTATTCTAAATGATAATAAAAATACTAATATATAAAATATAATATATATTGCCACTATATCGCCTCTTTTTTTATTTGCCTTTTTTGATAAAATCGTAATATAGAGATTATCTTAACTACTAAAAAAAATTTGTTTTTTATTAATAGAATTATAAATTTTCTTTTTTTATCTATTGATATAGAATTTTGATATTTTAATGCATCTTGAATAATATCAATTTTTAAAAATTCTATAAATTCTTTTTTTTGAATATTATACGATTGCTTATTTGATGGATTAAAAAAGCCACTTATAGCAGAACTAACAATTGCATATTGCATTCTATTATAAAACCAGTCACATAAATCTTTATCTTTTAAATTTATATTTTGCCTAATTGCTTTAAAGCAATCCATTTTTAAATATTCATTCTCTTTATTAAAAGATCTTGTTATTGATTTGCAGTTATAAACGCATTGATAAAACGTAGATTCGATTATTTTTATTTTCTTCGCATTCGAAAAAACTCTAAAATTGAATTCTAAATCTTCAGCGCCTTGCTTCAAATTTTCATTGTGATATAAATGGTATTTATCAGTAAATAATTTACTATAAAGTTTACCACATGAACTACAATTATTTCCATAAAAATTTAATAACATACATTTTAAATAATGTAAATCTTCTTCTGAACTATAAATTTTGTTAAATTCATACGGATAATTATCAATAAGTTCCGTTTTTGATGCTTGAATAACTCTTGTGCAAATAACATCAACATTTTTTTCAATTGATTTTGCTAATTGTTCTATTCCACTTGATAATAAAATATCATCACCATCCACAAATGTATACCAATTTGTAGTCACATGATTAACTCCAGTATTTCTTGCTCCTGATAATCCTTTGTTTTTTTGATGAATCACCCTAATTCTCTTATCATTTAAAGCAAAATCATCACATATTTTACCAGAATCATCAGTAGATCCATCATCGACTAAAATAATTTCTACATTTTTATAGGTTTGATTTATCAAACTATTTATACAATTGTTTAATAAATTATGTTGAACATTATAAATTGGTACAATTATACTAATTTTTTCATCTTTTGACATAATAACCACCTATTGCTAATAATTTTTCATATTTATTAAATAATTTATTAGCTTCTTTTTCTATGCTATACCCCTTTTTTGAAAGTTCTTTGCAAGCCTCTATTCGTTTATTTTTTTTAAAATTATTATTTATAACACTTGCCCATTCTTTTGCGCTCTTATCTAATGATATAAAAGTGGTTGACTCTAATAATTTTGTTTCGTTTGTCATTAATTCAGATAAAACGCACAACAAACCTGATGCTTGTGCTTCAACTCCAACTACGGGTAATCCTTCATAAAGTGATGGCAATAAAAATACATCAAAGGCTTGATATAGCTTATTTACATCACTTCTTAGTCCTAAAAATTTAACTGAATTTTCTAATTTCAATGCCTTAACTTTTTCTTTTATTTCTTTTTCTAATGGGCCTTGACCGGCTAATAATAGGATAGAATCTTTATTTAATTTATGATATTCATTAAATATATCAATTAAAAATACATGATTTTTTTGTGCAACAAATCTACCTATATGGCCAATTACAATTGTACTTTTTTTTATTTTTAATTCTTTTCTTACTTCTTTTCTTGTCTCTTCATCGTATTTGAATTTTTCCACATCAATTGCATTATTTAGCAAAAAAACATTTCCATTAACAACTGCTTTGTTACCGAATAGCCAATTCCCGGCATATTCACTACAAGCAAAATAATGAGTAGCAAATAATTTAGAAAAAGGTCTCAATATTTGTTTCATTAAGTTTTTTTTCCATTCCTTTGTATGAGTTGTAGAATGACTATGTGCAATTCTTATTGGAACTTTTGCACATTTTGCCGCATACAATGGAAAGACTGATAGAGTATTAATGTGTGAATGAACTATTTTATAGTTATTTTCTTTAAATACTTTTTTTAATCTTTTATGATAAGCAAATACTTTTTGATATGGTGGTACTAAAATAACTTTACCGCCTAATTTTTCTATTTCTTCATAAGGAATGTTAGTAGAATCGCTATCACAAATAAAATCAAATTGTATTTTATTATAATTCATATGGCGATAATAATTCATAACTACTGCTTCAACCCCACCGCCTAACCATTTGCCCATTATTTGTGCAATGCGCACTGGTCTTTCTTTTAAAGGCAAGGTTGTATTTTTATTGTTAGAAGTAGTATTCATGCTATTTAACACCTCTTTTCCACATATCAACATCGTAATTATCTTTTTGTATCCACAAAGATTGAATTTTTTATCATTTTTGCAAATTAGTAAAAAATAAAGTAACAATTTTATATAAAATGTAACTAATTTTATAAATAGTTATAGACAACAAAATAATTACTTCACGTAAGCCACATATAATATAAAATTTTTTTATATATACGTGATGGATGTTTTTAACGCCTTACTTCCTTTCATAAATTTTGTTCTTTGATCGATTCAATTAAATTGAATTTTTTTATCTACATTAAACAATTTAATTATTTAACACAAACATTATAGCATATTTTAATAATATTGTGTAAAAAAGTCAAATAATAGACAACATATGCGTTAATTTTTTATTGACTTATACGAACAAATGTACTATATTGATTTTAGGTGGTAATTATGGCTGAAAAACGCGAGATCTTATGTATCGATTTAAAGAGTTTCTTCGCTTCTGTCGAATGTGTGGCGCGCAATTTAGATCCCTTTTCGACACCACTAGTCGTCTGCGATCCCGAACGCAACGGCGCCATAACCTTGGCAGTTACGCCCTACTTAAAGCGCTTTGGCGTCAAGGGACGAACGCGCGTCTATGAACTGCCCAAAGATTTAGATATCATCAAAGTTCCACCTCGCATGCGGCTCTATCAACAAAAGAGCATAGAAGTCATGAAGATATATATGGATTTTATCGCCAGCGAAGATATCCACGTCTATTCGATCGATGAGGCTTTCTTAGATGTGACGAATTACTTAAAATTTTATCAAACGGATGCCTATCACTTAGCCTTAGATATCTTGGCCAAAGTTCGCGAACAGACGGGTCTAACGGCTACGGCGGGAATTGGGCCCAATATGTTGCTAGCCAAAATCAGCATGGATATCGAAGCCAAACATAACGAAAATTTTATTGCCGAATGGACGATGGAAGATATCAAGACCAAATTATGGCCCATTACGCCGCTATCGAAGATGTGGGGCATTGGCAAGCAGATGGAAAAGAAGCTCAATGCCATCGGCCTATATAAAATTGGCGATATTGCCTGTTACGATCGGATAAAATTAAAAGCTAAATTTGGAATTATCGGCGAAGAGTTATGGGAACATGCCAATGGCATCGACAATGCCAAAATTCAAGATATCAACAAGCATGTCGTTCAAGAGAAGAGTTTTTCCCATTCGCAAGTTCTCTTTAAAGATTATTATGATTACAATATTCATCTCATTATATTGGAGATGATCGAATTGTTGACGCAAAGACTCCGCAAGCATCGCGTTTTAACGGGATTAGTTTCCTTTGGCATTGGATATTCGAAAAATATCGGAGGCGGATTTCATCATTCCGTCAAATTGGATGCCCTCACCGACGATGAAGACATCATCTATCGCACCTGTATGACTATCTTTAACAAATATTATGATAATTTGCCCATTCGCCAAGTAAGTATCAGTTTGGGACATATTCAAAATAATGAAAACTTACAGCTCAATATCTTTGAAGATTTTGCCCAAACCCAAGAAAAGCATAATTTTAATTTAGCAATCGATGAAATAAAGGAACGCTTTGGACCCAATATTATATTAAAGGCCTCGAGTTTGCTCGAAGATTCGACAATAAGGGAACGCAATAACAAGATTGGAGGCCACCATGCATAGAGAAGAGATCAAATGGGCGCCATTTGCCGCCGTCATCGATGGGCACGATGTCAAAAGGGAAATCGATGAGCAAAAGAGTCGCATGGCCAAGCCCATTTTAAGTGATGAACAGTTATGGAACTTAGAGAAGATGATTATGGAAAGTTTCCACGAACAAAGTTTAATTGCCATCACTTATTATAACAACTATCACCTTCATGAAATTCAAGGGACAATTTTAAAAGTCGATGCCGCCACAAAGATGATTACCTTTTCCTCTGGGGCCAAGATATATTTTTTCGATATTGTGAATATTTCGAAAAAAAGTATTGAAATTTAAAAATATCTATGCTAGAATGTATTTATTGCTGATGGGGAATTAGCTCAGCTGGCTAGAGCATCACGTTTGCACCGTGAGGGTCAAGGGTTCGAATCCCTCATTCTCCACCAATAAATCAACAAAAGTCCTTAAAAAAAGGGCTTTTTTCATGGTAAATTTTACGTTTTTTGACATTTTTTACTCTCATTTCGTATACTTCGGAGTAATTTTGGAGTAATTTTTGCGACAATTTTATGAGTAAAAATTGTAAGCATTTAAAACGAAAATGAAAACTACTTACAAAAATTTTTTATTGGTAAAATCTATCACCTATGCTATACTTATAGTAGAGGTAAGCATAATGAAGGACAACAAAGAACGACAACTGATTCATGAAAACCTAAATAGAGAGACGACAAAATATTTCTTTATCGGTTTTATAGTGGGAATTGTTCCCTTTATCGTATCCAGTATACTATTCTATGATATTAGACATATCACTTTGCTAATAGGCGTTATCGCCTCGTTCATCAATGCCTACTATATGCATTATCTATATAGACAAAAATGCAAGATATTACTTAAAGTCAAAAAAGGAAACTAGTTCGCTTTAGTTTCCTTTTTTATTTAAAAGTTTATAGGCTTGAGCAATTTCATAATCATAACAATATTTGCTATTGATAAGAGTATCCATGCGCGTACATTCTTCTAACATATATTGCTTAGTGGCCTCATAATCATCATCGGTAGTGATAAAGATACTGCCAAATAATTCATCTAAGAAACTTAAATCCGTTTCATAATGTTGACGTGGTGCATAATAGGCATAACGGTCATAGTTTAAAAGATATTCGGTAAAAATATTGCTCCGTTCTTGTTCGTTATACCACATTTCAATCGTTTTAATAATCGTCTCTTGCGGAAATGATACATCCAACATCAAAGAAAGAAGATAATATAATTCACTTTGCGTTAAAGGACGAACAAAGTTGCCATTATCGTAAAAGCTCTTTATTTCGTGAATAATTTCTTTATAAGATCGGCGATTATTAGCAACAACATGCGGATTTTCGGCCAAAGGATTGTCGTTTTTAACGCTCTTTTGACTCGTTTTTAACATGCGCGATTGCCGACGATAGTATTCCTTAGAAAGATATTTATGAATATCTTCAACATCTTGTTCGGGAATTTCAACTTGTTCTAAAAAGGCAATTTCGGCAATATCATCTAAATCAAAAGTATCATTCTTATCGATATAATGAACTTTAAAGCGATTGAATAATTCCCATTGTTCATCGATTGTAACGGGAAATTTTTCGTGGAATTGGCGCAATTCCATCAAAATATGACGTTCGCGATCACTCAAGGTGGCTTCTTCCTTTTGGGTAATTGCTACCAATTCACCCGACTCTAGCATGGCCCGAAGTTCTTCTTCCGTTACGCTCTTAAAATCATAATCACTCAATTTTTCCAAATTGATAATTTGATTATTTTTGAATTCTTGAACGGCAAGACAATCTTGCAAGACAGCAATATTGATACTGACAAAATGTTCAACGATGCCCAGTTTATCATAAGCCGTAAAAGTACTTCCCTCTAAACAATAGAAGATTTCTTTAAACGGACCATATAGTTTAAGTGCTTTAATAAAATACTCGACCGGTTGTTCAGCATATTTTAATAGTTGTTGATAAAGGTTAATGATATTTTGCACTTTATTGTATAGTGTACCCATTTTGGCCATACTCTTATTCGATTTTTCGATGGCCTTGATGACTAAAGCACTAGATTGCTCATAAAAGGCAATACGTTCTTTTAAATATTTGATATAATTTTCCATACTATTCCCCCAAAACAAGTTTTATTTTAACAAATGACCTATAAAAATGCAAAAAAAATATGCCTTACACATATTTTTTTTAACAATCAAAGGGTTTGAATAGACAACGTTCACAAGCTTTATATTCACTGCTGATGGCCTCGGAAGTATATAAACCTTGCATTACGGCATCGATGAGGGTCGGAATAAAGAAGATGAAGACGCCAATTAAAAAGCGAAATAATAAATTCATGCCCTGTTTCTTAAAGGAATCTTCCGTTCCCGCCATGACAATTTTGACAAAATCGATCGTTCCGACGAGGATGATAATTATCGGAACAAAGATCCGCATGAGGAATACAAGATAGCCAAAGATGCGAACGGCCTTGAGGATATTTTCATCTTCACAGAAAGTATCGCCGACATAAGTCTCCACACACGCCCCATTCTCAACTTTACAGGCATGAGGACAATTATTGGCATTATAATCCGAACAAGATTTGGCCCAAACATTGAAAGGACACAAGAGGAGCCAACCTAATATAAGGAACGTGACAATTCGTTTTGCTTTCATAACATCACCTAATTTTCTTTATTATAGCATTAATTTATAATTATATGCTATTTTTTTATATATAATCGATAATCTTATTTAGAGTATCTTCATCTAATATCTT
Source organism: uncultured Bacilli bacterium (assembly GCA_947598395.1). GTDB lineage: Bacteria > Bacillota_I > Bacilli_A > RF39 > UBA660 > CAG-582. The sequence continues at coordinate 9,397 of CANQFG010000007.1, read as the reverse complement.
CATGATATGTTGTTTATTTTGATAGAGGCCTAAAAGGCTTTCCAATTCCTCGAGGCGATTTTTAATTTCCAAAAGGGCTTTGCTGACGGCATTCTTGCTGACATGATTATTAAGGGCAATCTCTTCCATCGTCAAATTTTCGAAATAATAATCTTCGAAATATTGGCGTTGGCGTTCGGTAAAAAGCGCATGATAATAATCATATAAATTGCATAAATAGACTTGTTGTTCGACCATCTTAAATCATATCCTTAAATAATCCGTAGATATATTCTTCAATATCAAAGGGGCGCAGATCGGTTAACCCTTCGCCTAAGCCGATGAATTTGACAGGTAAGCCGACAGTTTCCTTGATAGCTAAGACGATGCCCCCTTTAGCCGAGCCATCTAATTTAGTCAAAACGATGCCCGTAATATTGGTAATCTCCTTAAAGGCCTCCGCTTGACTTATGCCATTTTGTCCCGTCGAAGCATCGATAACTAAGAGGGTCTCGTGCGGAGCATCGGGAATATGGCGCCCGATTACTTTATTAATTTTTTCCAATTCATTCATCAAATTCACTTTATTTTGTAAGCGGCCGGCCGTATCGATCAAGACGATATCGACATCTTCCGCTTTTGCTTTAACTAGGCCATCGAAGATTACTCCTGCGGGGTCCGTATTTTCCTTGCCATAAAATAAAGAATTCGTTCTTTTAGCCCACTCTTCCAATTGGGGAACAGCTCCCGCCCGGAAAGTATCGCCGGCAATTAACATGACCTTCTTGCCCTCTTCGCGATATTTATGGGCCAACTTGCCAATCGTCGTCGTCTTTCCCACGCCATTGACGCCGACCATTAAGATAACCGTCGGTCCCGTAGAAGCCAAATTGATCTTATCGGTTAAATTTTCCCCTTCGACATAGATCGTGAATAATTCATCGACGATGACTTCATTTAAATAACTCGTCTCCGCAATATTTTCATGTCTTACGCGGTCCCGAAGGCGATCCATGAACTTAAATACCGTATTGACTCCGATGTCGGCCTTGATAAGTAGGCTTTCCAATTCATCATAATATTCTTCATTGACGCGATGAAACTTTTTGCCGAGAAGACTCAATTCCGAGACGAACTCTCTTCGCGTCTTAGCTAAACCTTTATCATATAAAAGCAATTCCTCTGCTTCCGGTTCCAAATTTGTTTTTTTAGTCTCTTCGATTTCGACCTTCTTCGCCTGAAATTTTTCCTTAAATTTTTGAAGTAAACCCATTATTAACCTCCCAATACTAATCGATAATAATCCTTCGATATCAATAACTTACTCATTTGAAATTTTTGTTTGACGATCTCATTGATATCACTTATATATTCCTTGCTCACCTCTTCGCCATTAAATGGTTCAAACTTCTTCTTCAAATAGTCGTAGCGTCCCTTATCGGTAATCCACGATTTATTATTAAAGATAACTAAATCCGCGGCATCGGAGAATATATCCCGACCAATGAGCAAGCGCGAATCAAATTTGACACCCAATAAATTTAGAATAGTTGGCAAGATATCGAGTGATGACGTATATTTCATGACCTCTTGATCTTCGATTTGCGAATTATAGATGATTAAATTATTCTTATATAGATCAAAATTAGGATTTTTTAACCAATCGACATACGAGGCAATATCTTGTTCGCTTAGGCCATAGGGATAATGATCGGCCGTAATGACGATAACCGTATCATCTAAGATGCCATCGCGCTTTAAATTATCGAGTAAGATGGCAAGCGATTTATCGAATTCGATTTGCGAGGCGATATAAGCCTTGATATTATTGTTGGCATCTAACCCCGAAACGGCAGCCTTATTCTTCAAAGACATCGCATTGCCACCCGTAAAATTATATTCTAAGTGTCCCGATATCGTCATATAATAGGCGATAAAGTTCTTGCTATTATGATAGATATCATAGCTGGCATTCATGACATCGACATCGCTCGTCGGCCATGAATCGTGAATATTCTTTAAGGCATATTTATAGCCCTTTTTATATCGATCATAGCCATAATAAGTATAGCCTAAATTCGGCAATGTTTGATCGCGACCATAATAAGTATAAGTCCATCCATGAAAGGCATACGTATCATACCCATAATTTTTCATGATATTGCCCAAGGAATAAGGAAGATAAACATCGCTCGTCTTCTTCATCGAACAAGTGGCGACACCCGGCAAGATGGATAAGGAACTGATAAATTCCCCATCGGAAGTCGAACAATTATAGATCGGTTGATAATAATTTTTAAAGATAAAGCTCGAATTAACCAATTTATAAAGGGTTGGCGTCAACTCCTCATCGACGGCAATCGGATAAAAGCCTTCGGCAACCATAAAGATGACATTTTTACCGGCAAAGAGACCCGTATATTCATTTTGCTCCGTAGGCATAATCGACGAAAAATAGGCATGCATCGATTTAATCGTATTATCGTCTTCCTTCGCGATTAAGTCATCGAAATCGATATTAGTCATGTTATATTCCGTCTCATCATCTTTGGTAAAAGCCGGTTTACTAGTAAATTCGACATTCTCTTCGAAGCCCGTCAAAGTCTTATAGGCATCGCTTAAGATTGCGGACATGGCCCCAAAGCGGTTGGTCGTCTGCATGATATCGTTCATCTCATAGAATAAGGATTTGGCGCTCTCATCATGCGGCGTTATAATCTCAAAAGAAGAAATGATTAAGGCAAGAGAGGCCAAAATAACCGGGCCATTATCCCTTAGTGTCGTCCGTTCATAGCTAAACTTTTTGATACTCAAAACAAGCATTATGATCAAGAGGATAGCATAACTTCCAATGAGGAAAATATTGGCGAATAAATGATTGATAATTGCCGAATAAAATTCCATTACTTGACCACCATACATGAGAGCACTCAAACCACATATCGTCTTATAAAAACTATAATAGATCGTCTCTGCTCCAAAGATAAAAAAGATGATGATATTGATAATGATACTGATTAGGCGATTGATTCCTCTCTTCTTCGTCATATGCGCTAAAAAGCATAATGATAATGATATCGGCAAAGAAAAGATAAAGATATATAAAAAGCCAATATCATAGGTTTGCATGACAAAAATTTTGAATAATAATTCAAACAGAACTAAATAGCTATAATTAATAACAAAATAACGCATATAATTATACTTCATAATATGACCTCATAAACATTATAATACATTACATACAAAAAATAAACGATTTAAAATCGTCTATTCACATCCTCTTTGAATATCGGCATTATAACTTGACGATACATAGTATCGATCATTTTCCACTTTTTCCCCATCGATCCAAACGACGAGCGTACAAGTTTCGGGAATGCGACATTTATCCTTATTCGTCTCATAATTACAGCCCGTCTCACTGCCATAATAATTTTGACTTACGAGATCTTTGACCGATATTTCCAACTTATTTTCGATAAGATAGACGCGCAAATCATAGGTCGATAAGGTCTCACCGGCTTCATAGGTCTTGCCATTGGCCGTTAAGGTCTTAGGGGCAATATAGGAGACGGCTCCCATATCTAATTCTTCGACATAAGTTCGCGCCGAATCGATAAGTTCCTTTCTTTCAAATTCCGTCAATTTACTCTTCGATTTATTAAAGATATTGAGCAACGTTGGCAAAGCTAAAACCATTACGACTCCCAATACACTTATAACTGCTAGTACTTCAACTAATGTAAATCCTCTATTCTTCATATGTTCCCTTCTTACTATATCGACAGCCACAATAATCTTGGCGATATAAATGATATTTTTTTGAATATTCAATGCTCTTCTTAAAGCCATCATGTTTTTTAAAATCAGCTGGCAAATAAGCGACGTTATAATGCTTTGCTAATGATAGGCCGATGGTGTTTATGAGTTCGCTATTCTTATGGGGCGAGACGCTGAGCGTCGTCGTAAAATAATCGAACTTATTTTCGCGCGCCTTTAAGGCCGTATATTTTAAGCGTTCACCGATACATACGGCACATCTTCGTCCCCCTTCGACTTCTCTCTCCAAATTTTTAGTAATTTGGTTAAACCTTTCATTATTATATGGCACTTCGAGATGAGGAATATGCCATAAATTTAAGAGCCGAAGCTGTTCTTCCTTGCGATGCTGATACTCTGCTAGGGGTTCGATATTGGGGTTATAATAGATGACCGTAATATCAAAGTAATCCTTTAGGCGTTCAATGCAGGCACTCGAACAAGGTCCACAGCAACTATGCAATAAAATCCTCTTGCGGTCCGTCAAAGAACTAATGATATCTTGCATCACATGATCATAATTAATTTTAACATTATTCTCCATCGTTATCCTCTTGTGGATAGGCTTTAAAGACCCGTCCTTCATTATCGCCATCTAAATAAAGCGTTCCCGAAATATTGGATGAAGCGATAATATCCAAATATTTATTCATAAGATTTAATTTCTTCGTCGTTATATATATCGTATTATTATCCGACATCGTAAGCAAGAAGCGATTTTCATCGATAACTTTATTATCCGAACTATAACTCGGCGTATATTGAATTTCACTGACGAGGTAGCGGATACCGGCATCGACTTCATCGAAAGCGGCGGCAAAATTTTTCATAATTTTATCGGGCGTCTGATTTAAAAGCGTCGGTAAGCCATAAAATTCACTCGGCGTATCTAAAAGCGTACCATCGGCTAGACATACTTGATTCGTATTCTTAACCAAAAAGAGGGGCGTATTATCTGTAAGTTCTATATTGATCGTAAAATCCCAGCCATAGCTAACTTGGGCCTCTCTTATCAAAGGCAATGTGGCAATTTTTTTGGCCATCTTATGGGGCCGAACTGAGACAAATGAGGGATAATTTTTTAAACCCGCAATCTCGATAACTTCGGCATCACTTACGAGATTGGAACCCGTAATATGAATATGTTGTACGGGCTCTTTGTAGACATATAGACAAAGACAGATGATGAGATATAGAAATAGTAAAAGGACTAATGTACGAGCAATATTTAAATGTTTACGTTTAACTTTTTTCGTTGGCATATAATCCCTTCCTAATCTCTTTTAATTGATTAATTTCTTTATTTCATTATAAATTATCGTGGCCGAATCATCAATACTTAAAGCTTTGAGATTCTTTTTCATCGTCTTGATCAATTCTTGATCGGTAAGTAATTCATGAATATTTTCCTTTAAAGCTTCTTTAGTTAGTTTATCCTCTTCGATCATGCGACCAGCATTGGCTTCCTTGATACTCAAGGCATTATAATATTGGTGGTTATTGGCAACATATGGACTCGGTATAAATATAGCTGGAATATTTAAAGCGGTAATTTCGGCGACGGTACTAGCTCCTGCCCGAGCGACGATGCAATCCATATCCTTCATCAAACCACTTAGATCTTCGACATAATCGACGATATGGACATTGGGGCTAAAACGTTCTTTCTTAAACGTATCATAAAAAGTCTTGCCCGTGATATATAAGACTTCATAGTCTTCATCTTTGATATCTTTTAAATATGATAAGAATAAATCATTCATCGTCTTACTACCTAGCGAACCATTGAAGATTAAGACGGCTTTTTTATTCTTCGATAAACCATAGTTTTCCTTGGAAATCTTTTTGATCTTCAAAGCATTTTCACTGACAGGATTACCGGTCAAGACCGTCGGATGATTGCCAAAGTATTTCTTGGAATCGGCAAAGCTAATGCCGACGAGATCCGTATATTTTAAAAGGCCCTTATTGGCTTTGCCCGGAATGCTATTTTGTTCGTGAATAAAGGTCTTGATGCCCTTAAGATGGGCGGCCTTGATGACGGGATATGTGACATAGCCTCCGACGCCAATGACGATATCGGGTTTGAATTCATCCATTATCGCTTGGCACTTTTTGACGGCAGCTTGAATTAAGAACACATTTTTAATATTTCGTCCCATCAACTTTAATGATGTCGATAAACCATAAATTTCTAAGGGAATATATTTGATTCCCTTGCTGGGGACGATATCCTTTTCCATGCGATTATGAGTGCCGATATAAAGAATTTCACTCTTGGGTTCCATCTCTTTAATCTTATTGACGATCGCCAAAGCGGGATAGATATGTCCTCCGGTTCCTCCAGCAGTTATGATAACGCGCATAACCTCACCTCTTGTTATAATTATATAATAATTTAAAGATAACTTTAATAAATTTAGACAATTTTTATGTAAAGTAAAAAAAGCCTTGATCGGCTTATTAATTATTTGTATAGACTTTACTATGACCGCTGAGGCCATCATAGATTTGATCTTGATAAGGTTTGATAAATGCTTCTTCGTATTCGCAGTAGGCATCAATTTCCTCTAAAGCAGCATCCCGATATTTATCAAAGCGCGTTTTGACGGTTAAGAAGTGTGAGAAAGCATCGGCATGATTATGCTTTAAGGCTTCGATTGAAGTGGCATATCCTTCATGTTCCGTTAGAGTTTCGTTGGGAATAAAGTGAATATCGCCATTATAGATCGAACGATATTTGCCAAAGATATTGCGCAAGAATATCGTATTAGTCGTCGGATCAAAGAGGTAGAAAAAGTCATCATCGCGACTATAGACGACATGGTAATTTTCGGATATTTCATTATCAGTAGCAGCATCATAGAAAGTGCCTGCAACGACACCGGCCTCATGACCACATTTACGTAAAATATTACATAAATTATAGGCGACATCATAATCATTAGCTTGCCCAATGACGACGCCAATTCCTGCAACATCATAAGGAACATCACTTTGTTCGAATTTAAAGTTATTGCTCCGCGATAAATAGCCATTGACTAAGGCAACATAATAAGCTGCATAGACCTCTAAGGGATTCTCATAAGTATTGCTTTGTTCAAACATCGTCGTATATAAATTACATACCGTTTCATAATCATTTTCCAAAGCTTGAACGTTAAAGTTAGGATCAATTGATCCCTCATGATTATCTTGATAAGAGATATTTTCTTTATCGGAGATATCATCCTTTATTTCATGAGCAATGACCCCACCCGATATTAGTATCGATAAAAGTAAGGCCCCAAATTTAAAGATATTTGCTTTTTTCATAATCTCACCCTTTTGTAGGGCCTATTATAGCAAAACGAAAGTCTTATGTCAAAATCAGCTACCCAAATAAGTTATCTTGGCTAATCCATTGCCATTGGTTTCAATTTCCGGGATTTTAGCCCCAACCATCTCGCCTCTTTCACTCGTCCATTGATACCCTGCGGCATCGATCATAACCGTATCTTTAAAAACGAGATGGGAATAATGTTCTGATTGACCCGAATGTTTGATACTACTTGCCGTGGAAGCTTCTAATATCGCATCACATCCATCATGACCGGAGATAAATGATGAGCCACCTCCACTAGGCATGATACCCATAACAATACCTGAACCACCAGATCCACCATAGTAGCCTCCTCCTCCTCCGCAGCCACCACCGTTTTGGGTATCTCTTCTATTCGATCCCCCAATTCCGCCTATTCCAAAACCGCCAGCGGTTGATACCGAAGTTGATCCAGGATATTGAGATGCCTGTGCCCCACCACTAGTTTGAGTTCCACCTTTTCCAACATCGGCATAATATTCATAAGTTTTTAATGTGCCATCATATCCATATAAACCACCGGCATTACCACTATTACCATAATAATCATAAGTTTCATCATTATCATTCCCTCCGCCGCCACCAGCAGCGACCATAATTCGCGATTTTAAAGAATCAAAATTATCCCATTCCCCTCCAACTAATCGCACGTCTGTTGCTCCACCTCCGGAAGGTCCGCAATATCCACTATAATGATTAGTATTGCCTCCACCATTATAGCCACCGATTCCACTACCATTTGTATCCGCACCTTTACCTCCTACATATATATACAAAGTAAAACGCGAATTTAAATAAATTATGCCACTAGTATAGCTATATAAATTTTTACTTCCACCACCACTGGCACCCCATAATTCGATTTTGTAGTTGCCAGATACAGGAACTGAAAAGCGTTGAGAACTACCTATATATGCAAAAAAGAAAGGTTGTTTTAAGTATTCATAAAATTCATTGGATAATTTACAATTGTCTTCACTATATAGTTCATTCAAAGCATCTTCGACGGTTTCAACATCCCAATTGGTATCACTTGATTTATATTCAATATCTTTAGCATTACATAAACTCAAAGCTACAACACTTATCGTACTTAAAGATAGTCCTAATATAAAAGCTAATATTACTTTCTTCATGTTCATTTTGCTCCTATTTTTTCTCTATCTTCAATGTATCGCACCCCCCCCCAGTTGCATTATAAAAGCGCCGAAAGGTAGGCGCAAAATGAATTTATTCAGTTGTTGGATGTTTATTTTCTTCAGCAAGGACGAGGCGAAAACCAATACCAGCGTCAACACCACCAGAGCCTCTACCAAAGCTAAATTGTCCAGAAATAAGACCACCTGCATTATTTCCTCCTCGAGGAAACCAAGGATACGATGACTCAACGAAGTAACAATTATCACCATACCAGCTACCATGATAACGCTCAACATTATCATCATCTCTAAAAAATTTGAATGGTCCCATTTCTCCCGTGGCATCGCCAAGTATCATATACTGATTGGTAGATACAGTACTTGAAGAACTATAAGAATCATAATAAGCAGCAGCATATTTATCTTCTAAAGTTACTTTGCTAAATCCACTTCCGCTTCCGTAAGACCCAGATCGATGTGCTGCCATATATTCCGATGCTCCACCGCTCATGTCATAAATTCCTGTAATATTACCAGTCGTACTTGCTCGATATCCATTTTCTATATTCCAAGCCGTATTATACTTTTCCCCATCCCCTGATGTTCCTTTATACGTTCCTTGATAATTATCCGGAATGGAACTATACCCCGTTTTATATGCATTATTATTATTGATATTTACCTCATAATTTATTCCATATTTAGAATGGCTTAAATAGGCAACTGCTCCCCATTCTGTATTCTTCATCATATGCGAATCTAAGTCTCGTTCGTAGTTATATGCTGCTTCAAACATATTCTTTATTATGTTTGATCGCCAGGAAAAGGCATCAGGTTTTATGATTATTTTAGTGGAATCATTGCTATTTACTTGAGCTTGTGATGCATTTGTTGCATTTTTATAACCAGTTTCAAATTTGCCTACCCAAAAACCATCAACATCAAATGAAATAAATGCTGGATGGGTCATATACTCCCCATTAGAACACGAACCTATATTGCCACTTTCCATCGGCGTTGCACATGATACTCCTGATTCTTCAGTGGTATTAGTTGTGTCAAATATTATTTCGATTGAATGGGCTTGTTTTAATGC
>CANQFG010000006.1 GCA_947598395.1 uncultured Bacilli bacterium | reverse complement strand
TAATGACTAGCATAATGCACCACACGAATAAAATTATAGCATATTTCACCTATTTTTGCAAATCGATCAGGTCAAATTGCCTATTATAATATATGCTCTTTCATCAATAATTTTCAAATTTTTTATTCCGATATTCCTTGTGATAATTATTTAAATCGCCATCACTCATAACGATCAATTCGATTTTATCAACGCAATTCTTTATGCCTAATTCCCCAACTTATTTTATAAATTCTTTAACATTGGCAATTCTAAGATAATGATGATGATCAAGATAAGCAGGATAAGAGCCATGATAATAATCGTCTTTTTCGAATGTTTGACTTCGACAATTTTAACTAAGTCATTGACTTTATTGACTTGTTCATAATTGAGATATTCATTTTCTTTGGCATCCAATATTTCGGCAAAATTATTTTCTTGAACGCGGTCATTTAGACCACTATTTTGGCGATTTAAAACCTTCATAGCTTCCTCTTTACTGACATTGATGGGCGAAGATTTTTTATTGCCAAAATCATTGAGATCTCTATTCATGTGATCCTTCCTTTAAACTTTGTTTGACGATTATTTCGCCAAAGAGAAAATTAATAATAAAAGTAAACAATGTAATGATAGTAAAATAAATTGCATATATCAAGATGACATTTAGATGTTTATTAGGCAATATCGTATAAGAAGCTAAAAAGGCATTTAGATGCACTAATTTAAAAACTATGACAACCGTAATAAAAAAGCTAGCTATTAAAAGGGATTCCGTAAGATAAATTTTTAACCGAGCTTTTTTATCCGTATCTAATGATACGCCAAAAAGTGATTTATTGTTAGTAATAGTTTTATCTTTTAACAAATCTTTTATTTTAAGAAGACAATTGAGGAAAATTCCTAAGGCGCCAATGCCCATAATACTATACCCATAGTTACGTTCAAGAATATAGATTACTATTCCCCAAATGAAAGCTACTATGATAGACCAAGGAATATGTTTGGCATTCTCATAAATAATATCGTACATTAAATCATCGGAAGAGATATTGTAAGTTGCAGCCAATTTGATGATATCATTAGCCGTCGGTTCCGCTTCGCCACTTTCCCAAGCCATAATCATTTTTTTAGAAATCTTGATCTTTTTAGCTAAAGATGCCGGCGTATAATTATTGAGTTCGCGATAGTATTTTAATTTTTCCTTATCGACCATATAACCACTTCCCCGCTTAAATTATATCACGTATAATTTTTTAAAAGCTTTTTTACGGAAAAATATTTACATATGTTCGACAATATTCATAATATGAGGAACCATCTGTTGTTTTCGGGAGACGATGCCCCGCATGAGGTGTCCCTCTTCTAAGTCATTGATGCCATAGGCATTTTCCAAGATCTTTTGCGAATTTTCGGAAAAGAGAACATACGAATTATTTGTCAAAAAATTGGTAACGAAGAGACAACAACATTTATATTCATGGTTCATAGCCGTTCGATTTAATTCTTCGATCAATTCTTCTAACCGTGGTTTAAAGACGTTGAAGTCGACCGTAAATACTTGGCCAATCGCCATTTCATATTCGCCGGCTTTATAGGTTTTAAAATCGCGGAATAGGATCTCATTGGCACTCATGTTTTCAATACTTACGCCACTGCTCAATATCTCTAAGGCAAATTTGCGAAAATCGATATTTAACATCTTCGTAAGTTTTTCAGCTACTAAGCGATCTTTAGGCGTCGTCGTGGGACTTTGAAGCATAAGCGTATCGGAAACGATGCCCGATAGCATGAGACCGGCCATTTTTTTTGGAATCTTGATATTGCTCTCTTGATAGAGATAATAGATAATGGTACAGACCGAACCGACCGCCATATTCCGGAAATTGATCGGATGATTGGTATTGATATCGCCGATATTATGGTGATCGATGATTTCTAAAATTTCAGCTTCGTATAGGCCATCGATCGATTGGCCAAACATATTATGATCGACCAATATTAACTTTTTGCGTTTTACTTCATGGGCATCGATCGTCCGAAGCATCCCCAAACACCGATTCCGATTATCGATAATGGGATAATTCGTATGCTTTAAATGACTCGTCTCCTCTTCGAAATCCGTCAAATATGCATTGGCATTAAAGGTTATCGTCATTTGATTGCGTTTTATCGTCTTAATCGGATTGGCAAGGCATAAAACCCTGGCAATTTTAAACGAACTCTTATTCGTAAATATGACATTAATATGGGCCTCTTTAGCTAATTTTTTCAATTCAGCCGATAATTTTTGCCCCTTGACTAAGATGATCATCTTAACTTTTTTACTAATGGCATACCTAATAATCTTTTCCCGATCTCCAACGATTAAAATCGTCTCTTCATCGATGGGAATATTATTGATAAACGTCTCATCATTAAACGTGGCCGCATGCGCATAGCCCGAAATATGCTCATCAAATTGCAAATAATCGGTAGCCTCTAAGACATTTAAGATATTTTCAAAAGACGTACTCACTAACAAGTTTTCATTATATATCATATCGGCAGCTATTTCCTTTAAAGAGACATACCCTTTAAATTTTTTTGCATCATCGACCAATGGCAAACCCGTTATCCCATTAGCATTCATATAATTGAAAGCTTCGAATATCGTCTTATTTTCATTAATCATATAATTTTTATGAAAATTGACATCTTTAATTTGAACTTTGACATCATTTAAATAATTGGGTACCGGTATTTTAAATTTATCTAATACATAGCGCGTCTCTTCATTAATGGGACTTAATATGCGCGGTTCCGTATCCATTCCCAATTGATTTTTTAAATATGATAATACTATGGCTCCACATACTGAGTCCGTATCGGGATTCTTATGGCCAAAAATATAGACCTTATCCACATCTTCACCCCTTTAAGAAAGTTAAAAAAGTGATGCTAACCACTCTTTTATTTTTCCCTATCTTTCTTATTATTTTTCTTCGCTTTGACATTTTTTGGCTCTTCGGCCTTTTTAATACTCGCCATCTTTTCTTCCGTCACTTGAATATTATAGTCGCTGATCTTTTTCTCTTGGCGCTTGCTCTTCTTTTCGAGGTCATAGCCCTCATTGATTAAAAGTTTTAGGATATAGAAAACGGCAATATAGATGACACCTGAAAGATCGATATTATTCGTCGACAAAAGAGTCGTCGAAGCTTTAATGCAGATGATAATTATCGGCGTCGTAAAGGCAATAAAGAAAGTCAATGGCAAGGATTGGTTGATCAATTTGACGTTTTCGCGCGTAAAGATCTTTTCTACTGTAATATTATCGAAGACCATAATGAGGCGCATCATTACGACATAAATCAAACAGTATGTCAACGATTGGGCAAAACCAAAGCCACACCCTGCAACGACAACCTTAAGTTTGCCAACGGCTTCAATCGCCGCTTGCGCTTCGACTTCCGTATAATCCGTCAAATACGAAAACATCGAACTTATTATCGTACTCGATAGATTAGCGCCTTGAACGATATACGAAAGAAGGAGGCATACCGTCAAACCAGCCGTTAAGACAAAGACGATCAAGCTAAACCATTTAAATAGATATAATAAGAATTTGATAATTAAGCTGACAATTTTTTTCTCTTCAAAAATACTTTCATTCATGAATAATTCCCTCCATATTCTATATCAATATCATATCATAGAAGGAATCTTTTTTAAATCCTAAAATTATTTAATCTTGTACTTTCATTTCGAATAAGATATCTCTCAATTCCATAGCGCGTTCAAAATCGAGATTCTTGGCTGCCTCTTTCATCTCATTTTCGATATGAACCATGATCTCTTGGCGATCTTTTTTGCTCATCTTTTCCTTATGCTCGATCTTTTCTTCCTCTTCATTCGAGATTACTTCGTGAATTTCTTTGATAATCGTCTTCGGAACGATGCCATGTTCTTGATTATATTCCTCTTGAATTTGTCTTCTGCGCTTGGTCTCTTTGATCGCCAAAGCCATCGATTCGCTCATCGTATCGGCATACATAATGACGTGTCCCGAAGCGTTGCGTGCACAGCGTCCAATAATTTGAATGAGGGACCGATCGCTGCGCAAAAAACCTTGTTTATCGGCATCCATTATGGCAATGAGGGATACTTCGGGTAAGTCGATGCCTTCGCGCAAGAGGTTGATGCCGACTAAGACATCGTATTTGCCCAACCGGAGCTCGCGAATGATCTTCATCCGTTCGAGCGTCTTGACCTCACTATGCAAATAGGCGACTTTGATACCCATATTCTTAAGGTAATTCGTCAATTCTTCGGCCATGCGAATCGTCAGAGTCGTTACCAAAACGCGTTCATTTTTCTCCATGCGAACGCGAATTTCTTCGATTAAATCATCGATTTGGCCTTCCGTCTTTTTAACCTCAATCGTCGGATCGAGTAAGCCCGTTGGCCGAATTATTTGTTCGATCGTATGGTGATTTACGAGTTCGAGTTCATAATCCCCCGGAGTTGCCGAAACGTAGATGACTTGGTTGATCTTGCGATTGAATTCATCGAATTTTAAGGGTCGGTTATCCATGGCACTCGGAAGGCGAAAGCCATAATCGACGAGGGTTTGCTTCCGCATGCGGTCGCCATTATACATTCCCCGAACTTGCGGAATGGTAACGTGGGATTCGTCGATGACCATTAGAAAATCATCGGGAAAGAAATCGATGAGTGTCGAAGGTGTCTCCCCTTCTCCCCGCAAGGCGAGGTGACGCGAATAGTTTTCAACGCCATGACAGAAACCCGTTTCACGAAGCATCTCCAAGTCATATAAAGTCCGCTCGCGCAGCCGTTGTTCTTCGATGAGTTTATTATTTTGCTTTAATACCTCAAGGCGTTCGTATAATTCCTTTTCGATGCGATTACAAGCTTCGGCCAATTTATCCTTATTCGTAACGAAGTGCGTCGCAGGAAAGATCGTAATGCTCTTTTTACTTTGAATAATCGTTCCCGTTAGGATATCGAATTCACATAAGCGATCGACTTCATCACCAAATAATTCAATGCGAATGCCATTTTTCTTTTCGGCAATGGGTACGATATCGATGACATCGCCATTGACGCGAAATGTCCCACGATGAAAATCGATTTGATTTCGCTCATAATTCATGTCGATTAAGCGCGTCAAAATACTCTCGCGTTCGACATGATCGCCGAGATTTAAGATGAGCATATGCTCTTCATAATCTTCCGGATCGCCGATGCCATAAATACACGAGACACTCGAGACGACGATGGTATCTGGCCGCGTCAAAAGACTGGATGTAGCCGCATGGCGAAGTTCATCGATTTCATCATTGATCGAAGCATCTTTTTCGATATACGTATCACTCGAAGGCACATAAGCTTCCGGTTGATAATAATCGTAATATGATACAAAATATTCGACGCGATTTTCCGGAAATAGTTCCTTTAATTCCCCATAAAGTTGCCCAGCTAAAGTCTTATTATGGGCCAAAACTAAAGTCGGCTTATTGACGCGCGCAATGACATTGGCAATCGTAAAAGTCTTACCCGTTCCCGTTGCTCCCAATAATACTTGATGCTTTTTGCCACTTTGAACACCGCTAACTAATTCATCGATAGCCTTGGGTTGATCCCCACTCGGAGTATATTTTGAAACTAACTTAAACATACGCACCTCCAAAAAATCTCAGGTAATATCGCCTCTATTTTACCACTAATTATCGTCAAAAAAAAGATAACTTATTTGACATTATTATTATCCTTTTTTATGAGCAAAATTATAACTATTAAGTAAACTTTTTATCTAAGTCTTCGAAAACTTTTTATGACTACATACATATTCTCAATAATTAATATGATAATCATAATTCCTAGCAAATAGTAATTAATTAAAAAATAATCAATTTTAATAAATATTTTAAAAAGAGACAATATTATAAATGAGCCTATAATTGCTATTATTATTGAAGATATATTTAACAAGACTAATCTCACCAATATATTATTTGATATTTGTAAATTATTAAAACCCAGTAAATATTCTAAATTTATGTTTTTATTCAAATCATTTATTAAATTGTTGGATATTATAAATATTATAATTATAAAAATAATAAACATCATTACATCAAAAATAATTAATACGGTTATATATTGATTTATTCTATGAGAAATTAACATCTCATCTTCGGTATATGAAGTTAATATCCGAACATTTTTAATATTTTTCTTTATGTTAGTTTCCGATTCATACAATTTAAAAGTATAATCATAACCATCATTAAGTTTAAGTAGCTTTGCAAATATTTTCGATGAAACGGCAATGCTATTGACATGCTTAGATTTATATAGCTTGTTGATATTAAAGGAAAATTCTTCTTCTGTATCATTAAAAGAAAAACTTAATGTATCTTCTTGGTAAGGGGTATTCTCAATGTTACTATAATCCTTTTTACATAGATATATATCAATAAAATCGTCTTTTAAAGAACGATCCTCATATACCAATACCCGATTATCTATTTTGGGATCTAAAAGGAAATAATATCGTCCCGTTTTATCTTCAAGATTATCAAAGTACACTACTCTCTTTACATCTCCAATTAATTTATTACTATTTAATTGATCATAATAGTCATTTGATTCATGTAATGAAGCTAACGAGTTATGATAGATATTCTTTTTTCGGTTTTCTTGCAAATTGGTCAAAGTAACATTAATTACAAGGAGTGTAGAATATATAATTATTGACAAAATAAAATATAAAATAAATATTTTTCTTCTTATAAAACTTTTGATAATTAATTTATTTTTCAATCAATTTTCCTTCTTTTAATTCGTAAGCAATATCAGCATATTTTAATACTTCATTACTATGTGAGACGATAATTACACATTTTCCCATTTGACTTAAGTTTTTAAGAATTTCAAATATTTTATTTTCATTTTTTTCATCTAAGTTTCCCGTAGGTTCGTCACAAATAAGAATCTTCGGATCATTGGCAAGTGCTCGAGCTATCGATACCCGTTGTTTTTCACCACCACTTAATTCCTTGGGAAAATGATTAACTCGATTGGATAGATTGACTTCTTTTAATAATTCCCAAGCTCTTTCCTTGGCCCTTTTTTTAAATTTTTTATTTATGGTCATCGGTAACATGACATTTTCATATGCCGTTAAATAATCATCTAATAAAAAATCTTGAAATATCATACCTATATCGTTATTTCTAACTAATGCTTTTTCAAATTTTGTCATGTTGGATATATCTTTACCATTAATTATAATATGACCGGAATTAAATGATTCGATTCCATCAATTATATTAATTAGGGTCGTCTTTCCAGCACCAGAATGTCCCATAATAGCATATAGTTTTCCACATTCAAATTCGGCGTTTACTCTTTTTAATACGGGAATATATTCGTTTTTTAATATATATGTTTTTTCGACATTTTGTAGTTTTACAACACTCATTGCTCGTCCTCCTTTATTAAAGAATTGATATTTTTATGTAATAACAATTTAATCAACCAATAATTAATCAAAGATGGGATCAATATCATCATCAAATAATTTATTATGTAACTGGAAAAAAATAATTTTGGTCGGTACATCATTCTTATAAAATTATTTTTAAAAATCGCCAATACAATAAAATATACAATAATGGATAGTATCGTCGATATGGCTATTGCAATAATTACGACAAACAACATATCGATAAAATATATAAGTTGAATCTGATTATTGGAAAATCCTAAAGCCGATAATAAGCCGATTTCTTTAATATTCATTACATTTCTCTTTTTTACATAGACGATAGTTACACTGATGATAACTATCAAAATAAAGCAAATACATATATAGGAAATCATTTTCAAATTGTTGGTTTCTTCAACATTAATTTCTAATTTTGGTATTGAATTATAGTTTAATTTATTTAATTCATTTATGACGGAAGACAAATTATTTAAATTATCTACTACGACATCAACACTTGTAAGTACACCTTCATTGGATATTGCCAATGTTTCCTCATAAATATTATATAGGTCTTTAGCTGACATAAAACAAGTGTTAGCTTCTTGATTTACCATTGTATTATCGTATAAACCAATTACTTTAAATGTTCGCTTTTTTATCTCTTTTTTACCATTATCATTTGGAATTTCATATGTCACATCAAAATTAGAATCTAGGATACTATTACCCGATAGATAATTATCAAAAGAATCACGATATAAAATATTGCTATCGGGATAAAAATTAAAGGGACATATAACGACACCGGTATCATTATTTGTAAATTTTTGGCCTACTATATTGTTTGGCAAAGTATTCTCAGTACCATATTTAAAATAAACTACACCATCATATTTATCGCTTTTAAAAGATGTATCTAAAGACGTTTCTAAAAATGAAGAATATGCTTCTTGAACATGTTCAATTGAAAGTATTTTAGCAAAATCATATTCAAAATTATAAAATTCTTCTTCACTTAATGACTCGATCAATTCAACCGCGGGTGTTACAACCAAGGTTCGGCCCGCAATATTATTGGCAAAATCATCATTTTGCATTTGGATAAAATTGGCTTTAAAAATTAAGACGCTCATTAATAAAAGCGAACATAAAGAAAAAATAATTAAGATAAAGCGATTCTTTTTATCTCTTATGTTCTTCATTACTAGTAGTTTAATCATATCTTTCACTCACTCTAAATTTACCACAAATAATTAATTAAATGATAGTGATTTATACTCACACTGCTTTTTGTAAGCCAATAATTTTACCCTACCAAATTTTCAATTACCTTTTTAAACAAGTCATAGTCATTATCAAAATATTCACAATCGCCAGAGATACAAATATTATTACTAATGTCATATAAGTATATTTCTTCCTCAAATTCTTCTTTTTGTAGCTTTTCTGAATTGATATTATTATATATAATTCTAGTATTATCATAATTTATTATTATATTGTTTTCTAATACTACTACTTCATATGTGCGATTATTATATTTTACATTTATAAATTGCTCATTATATTTTTTAAATATTTCTTCATACTTATCATCGAACTTTATATCATTATTTTCATTGGTACTTTTTTGATAATTTATAAAAATATTAGAATTAATATAGTCTTTCTTAAAATCTAATTTAACTTCAATTGGCGGATTATTTATAAATTCGATTTCTAAATATAAATTATTTTTAATTTCCCGAAATTTATTGAAATCAAAATACTCTTGAAGATCATAAAAATCGTTTATTGAAATAGTTGTTACTTGACTGCTTCTATAAATTTCCTTTTTTTGATTTATTTTATAGTATAAACTAATGGTTTTAATTTCCTCTTCATTGGAAAAATTGGGTTCTAATCGAAGATAAATTTTATCACGAGTTTTGATTAGCAAACCATTAATTATCGTAACGTCCTTAGACTTTGTACTAATCGTATATATACTAACGGAATTATAAAATGTTACAAAAAAGTATAAGAGAAATATCATTGCAATGAATACACTGATATACAAGACAATTTTTATTTTAGATCTTAATTTTGTATTTTCATCATATATTTTATATTCGATATTGTGAATCATCTCTTTGTTTTGGTCATTTTTTCTTTCCCCAACTAATATTTCATCGGCACTAACATTAAAAAATTCGCTTAATAACTTTAAATTTGAGGAAGTTATAGTTATTTTTCCACTTTCCCATTTATTAACTAAAGTTCTACTTACAAATAATTTTTCAGCTAATTGATTTTGACTTAATTTTTTTTCTTCTCTTAATTCTTTGATAAATTTTCCAGTTTTTTCAGTATTCATACGTCATCCCTAAAGAAATGATACATCACTTATTAATTGAAGTAAAGGGATTATCTTATGGAAAAAGATCGAATAAAAAAACAAGAGTTTAAAGCTCTTGCATTTTATAAGCATATTGCATTTGGAAAATCTTTTAAAACTTCTAAGTAAAATTCTTTAGAGCCAATGACATAGACATCATTGGAATGTTCAAAAATCTTCTTATAATGTGCATAAGTACGATTGGTATCCAAAAGACATTTAGAACCATATACCTCATTATATATTTTTACAAATAGGGAATATATTCCTAAGAATTCATAATTAGGAAATAAGATAAATTTTTTAGTATTATCAATATGAGCAAAGAGTTTTAATATCGAAAATAGACTATTACTCGTAATTATTAAACTCTCATCGTTAATAGCAATTACTTGATTATCTTCTAAATAAAGATATTCGATAGATTTCATAATATCATCGATCGTCATATCAGTCTTCATCGTTTCATTATCGATTTCGATAACTTTTTTTAAAACTTCTTTATTGCTCATTAAATTATCGATAAATAATTGATTCATTATTGTTCCTCAACTAACTTTTTCGTCTTATTTTTTTCTTGATTGATGACAATTTTTTGAACTTCGGCATCGATGCGTTCGAGGTCATAATCGCGTTCTTCGGTAATTAAAGTGTTGATTCGATCTTGCCAGCCATCGGCATGGTTTTTACGAATCGCACTTCCCGCTTCATTATCTCTGATGAGTTCCATGAGTTCAACTTTGGTATATTTGGTCATCTCATAGAAATCATGAATATCCATGACGACAATACCTTCAGCTCGAGCTGGAGCATAGCCATGTTTTAAAGCACGATAGTATTTATCTAAGACGACGCGACCATTGGGATAGACATAGCCATAATAATCGAGATAACTATCTTGGCCATCTAATTGATAGATATAATCCGTTTCCGGATAAAAAGCTAATTTTTCTTCCAATAATTGTTCATCTTTTTCCCTTAGAGCTTGGCTGCGTTCTTCATCGACGACAAGTGGGCGATTAATCTTAATGCCCAATTTTTCGCCTTTACCTTTTTTATAGACTTCCCAACCAACTTGAACGGCTTGAACGACTTTTTGTTTATCGCTCTTTTTACGAGCATCAATTAAATATTTACGGAATAATTTGGCAATATCGATATTCGTGCGATATTTCATAACTTTTGGATCATTTAGACATTCCATAATATCTTTGCGAATAGCTTCATAAGTAAATTCCGTATCGATTACTTTGACAGTACAATGATATTCACCATTATTTTCCCGAGCAATATAGTCAGTTAATACGAGATATCTTTCGACAAATTCGGTTAAAGCAGCCATCTTCTCTTCGTTATATTCGGCATTTTCCGTATCATTACTATTGGCTAAATCATCTAACATATATAGAGCTTTAGCAACCATTAAGAGAAGGAAACGATCATAATTAACCAATTCAAATTCCGGAATTTCTACTGGATGTTGAAAGATTTCAAAGATACGAGTGATATTTTTATAGATATATAAGGCATATTTGACATCTTTATTGACTTGATTTTCGCGATCATGATTGATGCTCATCAATTGGGGTACACCAGCATTTTTAGTACCTATAATCGGAGAGAATGTAAAACAATAAAGATTTCTCTTCTTATCATTTAATGTTCGATAAATAGTTCTAAAGATATCCTTAAAATCATCATCGGAAAAAGCGACTTCATCTTCCATTTGATCTTTGACATCCTTATCAATATCATCAAATAATTGCGGATAAGAATATTTAAAGTATAGGACAAGTGCTCCAATAAATGAACCATCATATAGAGGGACAAAACCTAAACCATTTTGTTTCTTACGAATTACCAATTGAGGAAAATATTCACTCATTAATTCAATTAATTCCTTTAATTCGGGAAAATTAGCTTCCAAACGACGAAGATGTTCATTTTTATAACTATTCATAAAAATACGATATTCAGATTTTTCTTCAAAGAAATTGCGAAGAAATTCTTCATGAACGAGGACATCATCATTAAAGTGTGGTCCCATGCGTTTGATATCTTCAAAACTCAATAATTCATTAATACTTTTTATGGCCATATAAAAACCCCTTTTCTAACTGGGGTTATATTATACTACATTTTTCTAAAAATGCAAATTTAAGGACGTAAACCCGAACCACCTTGCATAGTAATCGTCTCACCGGTTATATATTTGGCCTTATCACTGGCTAAAAAGAGACTCAGTTCACCGATATCCTCTTCGGGATCGGCAAATCTTCCCAAGGGGATATCTTTAATGGTTTTAGCATAGGCATCGGGATATTCTTCCTTCCATGTGGCAAGTTTCGGAGTCATTACTAATGGACATATGACATTGACGCGTATATTATCGGGACCCCATTCGGTAGCCGCAACCCGCGAAAGGCCACGAATGCCTTCTTTACTAGCGGCATAACTCGATTGGGCAACTTTACCAAAAAGACCGGCTCCACTGGCAAAGTTAATTACCGAACCTTGACTAGCCTTTAAAAGTGGATAGGCATATTTCATATAGAAGAAAGTGGCATATAATCCTGAATTGATGGCGAGATCAAAGTCTTCTTTAGTATGTTCGACTAACATAAGTCCCGACTTCGAAGTTTGAGCATTATTAATTAGACAATCCAAGCGACCAAATTCATTTTGAATTTTTTCAATAACATTTCGAACGTCGGATTCAATTCCACCATCTGCAACAATAGTCAATATATTCGTATGATATTTTTTATCAAGTTCTTCTTTAAAGTGGGCTAATTTATCAGCACTTCTTCCCGTAGCCACTAAATTATAATCGTTCTTTAAAAAGGCTTCCGAAATACCTAAACCAATTCCGCCATAAGCACCCGTTATCAATACAACCTTTTTCATTTCATCACCAATTATATTGTACTATATAGTAAAGGAAATTAAAATTAGTCATTCATTATTATTTACGTTTATTATTCACAAGTTAAGTCATCTGAAATAAGAACATTATGATAATCAGTGCCATCATGAGATATTATTTGCCCAAGCTGTAGATCATTTTGCCGATAAATAAGCTTTGCATACTGCGTTATTCTAATAATGTCAATATTACCACTACATATATTTACGATTGGACCCGTTTGATTTGCGGAATTATGATTGATAAATAATTTATTCTTAACTTCAACATTTTTAATATTGACCGTACCAACTTGTTCATTTAAATAGATACTACCACTTTTTACATCCTCTACAAGTTTAGCTTTACTTTCAAAATATCCGCCATTGATAGTTGCTGAACCTTTATCTAAGCGTAAAGAATGTTGTCGCCAAGTAACTTCTGAAGCTTTTGAATCGCCATGGATAATCGTTCCACCATTAATTATCACGTTACCAACATGGCTATGAATAGTTGCATGATTTGGTCCTTCACCATATAAATAAATGCCATTTTGATATTCACCATTTTCACTAAAAGTGGCATTTTGACCATTTAGATTTAATGTACCAATATTCTCAATTGTATAATTATTTATTGACGAAAGTTCTCCATTTGTTATCGTTGTCGTTCCATATGTTTTTATTGCCGTTTCTTGAGCTTCGATTTTGCCCCCATTCATGTTGAATACACTATTTTTTTCAACGGAAATGCCATAATTACACTTGATTGTACCCGAATTTAAAGTTATTTTTCCACCGCCATTCGCAGAGCCAAAATAATTTTGAGCATCAATGGAGACATTATTTAAAATTATTTCTTCATTAGTTTTAGATGCAAAAACACACCCTTCTTCTCCATTTTTTACATTAGTACACTTTAAATTACCGCCATTGACATTGATGACACTATTAATACCACCAGTATAAATTCTTAAGGCACTTCTTTCCGCTTCAATATTGACACTGGTATTTATCGTTATGTTAGGAGAACCTATAGCTATGGCATCCATCGTTTCATTTATAATTTTACCTGTTCCTCTGCTATCCTTAAGTGTTAAATTGGCATATGAAGCAATGCCTGCGTCTACTGCATAATTAATTTTTACTTCATGACCATCGATATCCATCGTCGTCTCTTTATGAAAACGCAAAGCGTTTGTTCCACTGATATTTTTAAGTACTTTTATAAACCCACGTTCATATTCATCTTTTAATTTATTAGCTGTTTGATAGATATCATTACTTAAGTAACATTTGGTACTTTTATTTACATTATCTATCGTTACTTGTTCTTCATTTACTTCGATTGGCAATTCTTCACTCTCACATAAGATATTGCTATATTCCCCACTTATTGGAAATGTTACAGTATTACCATTTACTATCTTTTTATCTATCACATCAGTTTCTAAACTAGCGATTATTAGTTCACTGGTTTTTCCAACACTTACATCTTTTATCTCATATCCATTATTTAATTTTATTTCAGTAGAAGTATAACTTGTCGTTATATTTCCGCTAGCTAAGGCTGCTTCTTTTACGGCTTCTTTATCACTAGCATCTACCTCGCCATTTACATAATATATCTCATGACTTCCCCGATCTAATCCTTCGACATATAAGTATCCATTTTCATCAGTTGTTACTTCATGAGGTACTTTGGAATAGACAATTACCTTACTATTGGCAATTGGCGTTTCATCACTATTCATTAAAATACCACCAAAACTATATGTACTCGCCTCTTGTTGTTCTTCTTTACTTGTCCTCTCAATGGCATTGATAGTTAATTGACAATTTATATCTTTACTGATATCCTCGACAACACTTTTCTTTAAAGTTATCGTTAAGTTTCCTTCTTTTTTACTTTGAGCTGTAATAGTTGTACTATCTATATTATTTGTTATAGTTAACAATTCATCATTTTCAGGAGTACAGCTTATTGTTACTTCGGCATCATATTGTTTGCTATTATTCATAACTTCATATTTTAAGATACTACGTTCATTTATACTTTTTAGAGTTGTTTGAAAAGTTATATTTTTGCCATCTTGAGTTATAAATTCTTTATGTTGCTCTTCATTTAAATAAGCATCCGAAAAATAGACATCAAAGTCTTCGGCATCAAATCCAAGATTTATTACTCCATTAATTGTTAGAGTTGCTGTTACTAAGGCAAAGCCAATACTCATCAATGTTAAAGCTATGATTATTCCTTTTCTTTTCATTTAAAAAATGCTCCCTTTATTATTTATCTTACCCGAAAGTTTAGAACATATTATTCTATTTATTATTATAATTTAATTAATTTTTATTTACAATACATATATTGTCATATGTTGTTTGTTTTTGTCACTATTTTCCATTATTCTTATTGTATTGCACCCCCCCCCAGTTGCATTTTTTCAAAATAAAAAAATATACTCTTATCGAATATATTTTCTATATTATTCAGCTAACCAATTTGCTATATCAATTATTTGGATACCTTCATATTGATAATTATCGTGTCTAGTTCTTGCTATAAGCATTTTAGGATATGCATCTTTTATCTTTAATAACGGATCTACTTCACGTTTAAATGTATTATTTTCAAAATCATTTCCAATATCATCAGCTACTTGAATATAAATTTTTTCATCTCTTTTCATAGCAACAAAATCTATTTCTTTTTCATATAAAATACCAACATATATTTCATAACCTCTACGAATTAATTCCATAGCAATAATATTTTCATAGATATTGCCATAATTCATATTCTTTGTACCTTGAATAGCATATTTTACAGCATGATCTGATAAGTAATATTTGTCTTGAGAAGATAAATATCTTTTACCTTGAATATCATATCTTCTAACTTTATAAAAAGCAAAAGCCTCACATAGATATTTAATATATGCCCCAACTGTCTTATCATTAGTATTTAGTTTATTATAATTTAATGTATCAGTAATATTTCTATACGATGTAATTCTTGCTATATTATCTATTAAAAAATCACTTATACTATCTAATAAAGATACATTTTGAATTTTATTTCTTTGAACAATATCTCTTACAATCATCGTCTTATATACATCAGATATATAATTATATTTTTTATCTAAATCTTTATATAAATATGATCCAGCATATCCTCCTTCTAAAACATATCTATCAAAATTTTCATAATTATTTGTCAAATCATAATATTCCAAAAATTCTTTATACGAAAAAGGATAAACTTCTATACTATATGTTCTACCAGTAAATAATGTTGCTAAATCACTCGATAAAAGGAAAGCATTAGATCCCGTTATATAAATGTCATACTTATTTTCAGCATGAAAATTATTTATTGCTTTCTCAAAATCATTGCACATTTGAACTTCATCAATCATAATAAAGTTATTCTTTTTAGAATCATATCTTTCAGATACATATTTAATTAATTCTTTATAATCTTTTAAATAGTCAAATTTATCGAGATTATAATCAATATAAATAATATTGGCTTTACGATCATTTTCTTTAACATAATCAATAAACATATTAAGTAATTCAGACTTTCCACTACGTCTAACACCGGTAATCACTTTTATATCAGGGGTTCCCATAACATCAATGATATCTTTTAAATATTTTCTTTCAATTATTTTCATAATATAGATAGCCTCCTCAATTAAGATTATACTATCTATTTCGCAAAAGTCAATTTTTTTGCTTTTTGCGAAATGAAACTATTTTACTATTATGATTAATTACGGACTAGTTGGATGCTTATTTTCTCCGACAAGGACAAGACGGAAGCCCATACGATTTGAAGCCCCGCCATTTACAGCATGAAAGCGAAATTGGCCAGTTAATACACCGTCAGTACAATCGCCACCTCGTTCAAACCATGAACCAGGCGAATTAATAAAATTTGCAGGATCACCATACCAACTATTATGATAATCATTACCACTAGTTCCAACGACATATAAATTAAAAGGTCCCATTTCCCCCGTTGCATCACCTAATATCATGTTTTGAAAAGAATTAAGGGTACTATTAGAATTATATAAGTCATAATAAGCATCATCATAGGCATTTTCAAAAGTCTCACTGTTAAAACCACTATTTAAATAAGTCCCTGAACGATAGCTTGCCATGTTTTCCCATGCTCCACCAGACATATCATAGACACCCGTGATATTTCCCGTCGTACTAGCTAAATATCCAACATCCGTATTCCACAGTTGATTATATATTCCACCATCACCTGATGTACCTTGATACCATTTTTGATTCACTGTTGGTGATGAAGAATAACCTGTTTTATACAAATTATTATTGTTAAGATTTATTTCTCTATCTATTCCATACTTTGAATGCGATAAATAGGCAACTGCTCCCCATTCCGTATTCTTCATCATATGCGAATCTAAATCTCGTTCATATTCATAGGCTGTTTCAAACATGTTTTTAACATTTATATTGCGCCAAGACAAGACATTTGGCTTAATGATGACCTTACTGGCATCTTTAACATTATAATTATTTGTCGTACCATCATACCCTGTCTCAAATTTGCCAACCCAGAAACCATCGACTCCAAATGATATAAAAGCCGGATGCGTCATATATTCCTCATTATTACAATCTCCAATTTTTCCACTTTCCATAGGAGTCACACATGATTCTCCAGGAATATCGGTTGTATTGGTTGTATCAAAAACAATATCTATCGAGTGAACTTGCTGAATTGCATCTTTTCCATTTGAATAAACATTCCATAATTTATATTTATACTTGGGTATCCAGACAAAATAACTTTCTATTTCATCTTCATCTTCTTCGGTTAATTGATATCCAACTTGATATTTTTGTTTATCTACTCCATCATTTAAGATTATGACATTCGCCCATTTCTTTTCACAATAGTTATACCAATTTGGATCACTTTCACTTACGACTGTCGCCTTTCCATCATCCGATAAAATAACGGGAATTAATTTACCTTCTGCATCTATTTTTGGCTTTGCTACATTATTACATGAATCATTAATATTACTTCCATTGCTTTGGTATAAATCATTTAGAGCATCTTCAACTGTATCGACATCCCAACTATTATCATTGGCATTATATTCGATGTCTTTCGCATTACATAAACTTAAAGCTATAACACTTACTGAACTTATTGAGAAGATGATTAATAAGATTAAAAACACTTTCTTCATGTTCATTTTGCTCCTATTTTTCATTTTCTCTATTGTATTGCACCCCCCCCCAGTCGCACGAAAAAACACCGAGTTTTCGGTGCATAATAATTTTCTTTTTGCAAAAAAAAGACTTGATTAGTCAACTAATTCAAGTCTTACCATTAAGGCATCGTCGCCTATTCTTTCTTTTAATTTAATAATTCGCGTATATCCGCCTTTTCTCTCAGCATAACGTGGTGCTAATTCATTAAATATTTTTTTAACAACCGTATTATCGTTATGTAAGAAAGCTAAAGCTTTACGACGAGCAACTAAAGATCCATCTTTTCCATAAGTAATCATCTTATCGACAAATTTTCTTACTTCTTTAGCCCGAGCTTCTGTAGTAACTACTGAACCATTCATAATGACATCTTTAGTAATACCGGCTAATATACTTCTTCTAATTCTTGTTTCTCTACCTAATTTTCTATACATTAGTCTTTACCTCCTTACTAACTAATCACGGAATTTTAATCCCATTTCATTTACTTTATCAATAACTTCTTTTAATGATTTTTTACCTAAATTACGAATCTTCGTAACTTCGACTTCTTTTTTATCAATTAAATCTTGCATTGTATGAATACCAGCTCGTTTTAAGCAATTATAAGCCCGAACTGAGAATTCAATTTCTTCAATTGGGGTTTCTAAAGTCTTGGTAATTGTATCGACTTTCTTTTCAGCAATAATACCAGTAATATCGGCAATTTGATTTAAATCAGCAACGATATTTAAATGTTCGATTAAGATACGACTTGATAAAGCCATTGCCTCTTCTGGTGTAATTGAACCATTGGTATAGACATACATGATCAATTTATCATAATTTTCATTATGTCCAACTCGGGCATCTTCTACTTCAAAGGCGACCTTTTCAATTGGTGAATAAAGGGAGTCAATTGGAATTAAACCAACAGTTTCGCCCATAATCTTTTTGTTTTCTTTAGCATCGACATAACCACGACCATTATCGACAGTCATTTCAATATCGATTTTTCCACCCTTAACTAAATTACAAATAACTAAATCAGGATTTACGATTTCAATATCAGCATCATGATCGATTTGACCAGCCGTAACAGGTCCTTCCGCATTAGCTGATAAACGCATAATTTTTCTATCTTTAGAGTAATTCTTAACGACTAAGCTCTTAATATTTAAGATAATATTCATGACATCTTCACGAATACCATCGATCTTTTGGAATTCATGCATGACACCATCAATTTTAACGCTCGTAACAGCACTTCCGGGAAGGCTTGATAACATTACTCTTCTTAACGCATTACCAATTGTTGTACCAAATCCTCTTTCTAAAGGTTCTAGTTCAAATTTACCATAATGTTTGCTTTCAACATATTCAGTAATTTTATAATCTGGTTTTTCAAAATTCATCTTTCAATCCTCTTTTCTTCAATTACCATAAATTTAGTTTCTTGGACGTTTTGGTGGACGACATCCATTATGTGGAACAGGTGTTTCATCGATGATTGCCGTAATTTCTAGTCCAACAGCTTGTAGGGAACGGATAGCCGTTTCTCTTCCACCACCTAAACCTTTAACATGAACTTCGACTTTGACAACACCGGAATCCATTGCTGCCCGACCAGCACTTTCAGCAGCAAGACCAGCAGCATAAGGGGTTTTCTTCTTTGATCCCTTATAACCTATTGTACCACTTGAAGCCCAACTAATGGTATTACCATCTTTATCCGTTATGGTAACTAAAGTATTATTATATGATGATGAAATATGAGCTTGAGCTTCCGGAATATTCTTCTTTACTTTTCTTTTTCTTCTATTATAAGCCATAGTTTAACCTCCTTTATTAACTACTTAGTAGCTTTCTTCTTATTAGCAATAACTTTACCTTTACCTTTACGGGTATGGGCATTGCGGTTAGTTCTTTGACCACGAACTGGTAAACCTTTTTTATGACGAATACCTTGATAAGAATTAATTTCCATCTTATTTTTGATATTCATTTGAACTTCACGACGTAGATCACCTTCAACCGTATATTTATCGATTTCCGTTCTTATCTTATTTTCTTGTTCATTTGTCAAATCTTTAACTTTCATATCAGGATCAACTCCGGCATCAAGACAGATGCGTTTTGCCAAACTTTGACCAACACCATAAATTGCTGTTAAACCAATAAATAAGGCCTTTTCCTTTGGTAATTCGATGTTTTTAATACGTGCCATTTATATTCCTCCTTAACCTTGTCTTTGTTTATGTTTTGGATTATCACAGATAACCATAACTTTACCTTTTCTACGAATAATTCTACATTTTGGGCAAATTTTCTTTACCGATGCTCTTACTTTCATTTAAAAACCTCCAATTTATTTTCTATATTTTATAATCCCATGTGTTAAATCGGTTGGGGACATTTCTACTGTAACTCTATCACCTGGTAAGATACGAATCGTATTCATACGTATTTTACCAGAAACACGGGCAGCTACAATAATTTTATTATCGAGTTCGACACGATAAATATCATGTGTAACATCGATTACTTTTCCTTCGACTTCGATTTTTTGCTCTTTAGCCACTTTTAATTTCACTCTCCTGTAAGTATTTCGTATCCATCTTCTAAGACGACAACAGTATGTTCAAAATGGGCACTGGGACGATTATCATCCGTAACGATTGTCCAGTCATCATCTAAGATGTTAACGTATCTTTTTCCCGCTGTCAACATTGGTTCGACAGCAATTATCATTCCCGCTTTTAAGACGGGTCCACTATTGTATTTTCCAAAATTTGGAACATCAGGATCTTCATGTAAATTATGTCCCACTCCATGTCCAACAAGTTCGCGAATAACACCTAAACCATGGCTTTCCGCATATTGTTGGATGCGAGCTCCTAAATTACCGAGAGGAGCACCATCTTTGATTTCCTTTAAGCCAACATATAGGGCTTTTTCCGTATGATGTAAAAGATGCTCTTTTTCTTTATTGATCTTGCCGACGGGATAAGTCCAAGCCGAATCGGAATGATATCCCTCATATAGAGTACAGATATCCAAAGTGACGATATCGCCTTCTTTTAAGTAATGATCATCTCTTCCGATGCCATGGACGACTTCTTCATTGACCGAAACACATATATTGGCAGGAAATCCCTCATAATTTAAACAACTGGGAATGCCACCCATACTGCGAATAAATCTTCCAGCTTCTTCATCTAAAAATTTTGTCGATACGCCGGGTTTGATAAATTCTTTCATGTGTTGATGGGTCAAATAAGTAATATGTCCCGAAGCTTTGACTTTGGCAATCTCATCTTCACGATAAATCGTTATCATTTAATCACACTTTCAATTTGCTTGAATGTCTCCTCTGGTGTTTTAGAACTATCAATATGATATAAAATGCCAAGATTAGCATAATAATCTAATAATGGTTTTGTTTTTTCTTCATATGCTAAGAAGCGTGTACGGAATTTTTCTTCCGTATCATCATTGCGCGCCATAAGTTCACAATGACAATCATCACAAATATTATCTTCGAAAGGTTTTAGACCTTCTTCATATTTATTATAGCCCCGTCCACAATTGGGACAAGTAATTCTTCCCAAAGCTCGATGCATAGACGTTTCGATATCGAGTGCTAAGAAGAGAACATAGTCAATTTTGACATTTAACTCGGCAAGTAAATCCGTTAGCTTTTCCGCTTGTTCTAAAGTTCGGGGATAACCATCGAGGATAAAGCCCCGTTCATGATCCATATTTTTAAGATAACTCTTGAGTAACGTCGTTACGGTATCATCATCGACAAGACCACCTTGGGCCATAGTATCTTTGATACGATTACCTAATTCAGTTCCCTTGGCAACTTCCGCCCGTAAGAGATCTCCGGTTGAAATATGGACAAATCCATATTGGGAAACTAATAAATCACTTTGCGTCCCCTTACCAGCCGCTGGTGGGGCAATAAAGATAATATTTTTCATCGCCGTCTTCTTCTCTTTCTACTTCCTTCATAACTGCGACTGACGATACTACTTTCGAGTTGTTTATAAGTCTCTAAAGCAACGCCAACGACAATTAAGAGTCCTGTACCTCCTAGCGTTACCGCACTGGATAAACTCGAGATACGACTGAAGATCAATGGTATTGAGGCGATAATGATGAGGAAAATACTTCCGGCAACACTTAGACGTGATATCGTTCCCTTTAAATACATTTCCGTCTTTTCCCCGGGGGTAATACCCGGAATAAAGGAACGATTCTTATCGAGATTTTCACTCATTTCTTTGGGATTTAATTCCATAAGGGTATAGAAATATCCAAAGACAAATATTAAGACGACATAGAGGATATAACCGGTTAAGGTTGTATAGGCAATATAGTTTTCAACGATATAGGTAAATTGGCTATTTTTGATAAATTGAGCTATTAAAGATGGAACACTAGTAATAGCACTGGCAAAAATAACTGGCATAACACTCGCTGAATTCAATTTAAGCGGAATATACGATTGTTCTTTGGCATAAGAACTATCCGTCCGTGTCGTATGTTGAATAGGAATTCTCCGTTCACTAATTTGCATATAGACAACGCC
Source organism: uncultured Bacilli bacterium (assembly GCA_947598395.1). Classification (GTDB taxonomy): domain Bacteria; phylum Bacillota_I; class Bacilli_A; order RF39; family UBA660; genus CAG-582. The sequence continues at coordinate 11,018 of CANQFG010000006.1, read as the reverse complement.
TACTAAGATCAATAAATAGGCAATGATAAAGGCAATAAAGAGAACGATTCCTAAAACTTTTGTAAAAGTATCGGCAACGATCAAATCATTGAAGGCCGAAATAAATGTCGATGGCAAAGTATTGACAATACCAGCCATGATAAATAAGGATACGCCATTGCCCAATCCCTTATTGGTAATTTGATCGGCTAACCATAATAAGAGTGCGGTACCAGCCGTCAAGATAATCGTCGTCTTTAAGACTTCACTCGTCGTTCCACCCATAAAAGCAATGGAATAGATATAACCTTGAATAAAGGCAAATAATATACCTAAATAGCGATTGATACGATTGATCTTTTGCCGACCAGTCGCCCCTTGTTCTTTCAATTCTTTAAAATAAGGAATAATATCCATTTGCAACAATTGCGTCAAAATCGATGCCGTAATATATGGCATAACGCCTAACGCAAAGATGGAAAAAGTCTTTAAACTACCACCACTCATTAGGTTTAACAAATCGAGAAATCCTAAATTTTGCGTTATACTCTTTGCTCCGGGAACCATGATATTAGTTCCAAAAGCAAAGACCGCTAAGATGAGCAAGGTGAAGTAAATTCTCTTTCGCAAATCTTTATTTTTGGCTGAAAATAACCCTTTAAGACTCTTGAACATCTTTAAATCACCTCTGCTGTTCCGCCTTGCTCCTCAATCTTACTAACCGCTTTCGTTGAGAAACGATGCGCTTTAACTGTAACTTTTTTCGTCAATTCTCCGCCGGCTAATACTTTGATACCAGCTAATTGTTTTTTGACGATACCCCGTTCATATAATACTTCGGGAGTAACGACATCACCATCATTAAAACGGTTTAAATCGGATAAGTTAATCGTGGCATATTCTTTTCTAAAACGAGCATTATTGAAACCACGTTTTGGAATACGACGATATAATGGTGATTGACCACCTTCGAACCAAGGAGAGATGCTTGCACCACTTCTCGATTTTTGACCATTTTCACCACGAGTCGCGGTCTTACCCATTCCCGATCCTGGACCACGACCTACTCTCTTACGTTTTTTAGTTTCGGGAGATGCTACTAAATTTTCTAACTTCATATTATAACTCCTCAACTTTCTTACCACGTAATTCAGCAATTTGTTCAGCGGTACGAACCGATGTCAAAGCTTCAAGAGTTGCCTTGGCAACATTGACTTTCGTATTAGATCCTAAAGATTTAGAAACGATATCTTTAACGCCAGCTAATTCAAGGACAGCCCGAGCAGCACCACCAGCGATAATTCCTGTACCTTCAGGAGCCGGTTTAATCAAAACGCGAGCTCGACCACAAGAACCAATAGCTTCATGAGAAATCGTACGATTATCAACTAAAGATACTCTAACTAAATTCTTATTAGCAGCTTGTAAGCCCTTTTTAATAGCTTCTGGTACTTCGTTAGCTTTACCAGTTCCAATACCTACGAGTCCTTTGCCGTCGCCGACAACCATCGTAGCTGAAAACCGAAAATGCCGTCCACCCTTTGTAACTTTTGTTACTCTGGAGATACTGACAACTTTTTCGTCTAAAAGTTTTTTCTTTGCATCCATTGTTTTTTCTTGTCTTGCCATACTTTACCTCCTAGAATTCCAATCCATTTTCACGAGCTGCATCAGCTAACGCTTCAATTCGACCATGATATTGATATCCACCACGATCGAAGACAACTTTTTTAATTCCGGCTTTCAAAGCTTTTTTCGCGATATCAGCACCGACGACTTTAGCTCCTTCGACATTGCCACCATTTTTGATCTTTAATTCAACACTTGATGAACTAACTAAGGTATTGCCGACTTCATCGTCAATTATTTGGGCAAAGATATGGGAATTTGAACGAAAGACATTTAATCTTGGAACACTAGCAGTTCCGGATACACGATTGCGAACACGTTCATGTCTTCTCTTACGTGCAACTGTTTTTGCTTCTTTTTTAATCATTTTCTAATCCTCCTACCTATTTAGCCGCTTTCTTTCCTTCTTTACGTCTGACATATTCGCCTTTGTAACGTATACCTTTACCTTTATAAGGTTCTGGTTCTCTTACTTTACGAATATTAGCCGCAAATTCGGATACTTTTTGTTTATCAATACCTTTAACGGTTATTTCCGTATTCGATACTCCTTCAACACTCAATCCTTCAGGAACTACTAGTTCAACAGGATGGGAATATCCAGCATTGATGATGACTTTCTTACCAGATACATTAAAACGATATCCAACACCAACTGCTTCGAGGCCCTTTTCAAAACCTTGGGAAACCCCTTTAATCATATTAGCAATTAAAGCATTAGTCGTTCCATGTAATGATTTTACTTGCTTAGTATCATTTTCCCGTTTGATGACTAACTTATTATCTTCATTGGTAACACTGATCGTCTTATCAAACGTATAATTAAGTTCACCTTTAGGTCCTTTAACTGTAATTGTATTATCGACAATATTGACAGTTACACCTGTGGGAATACTAAGTACTCTATTTCCTATTCTACTCATAACTAATATTTTCCTCACTTACCAAATATAAGCAAGTACTTCTCCTCCTAGTTTTTTATTTCTAGCATCTCTATCAGTCATAATACCTTCAGAAGTCGAGATAATAGCTATTCCTAAACCATTTAATACTCGAGGAAGTTCATCTACTTTAGCATAAACTCTTAAGCCTGATTTAGAAATACGCTTTAAGCCGGTAATAACGCGCGTCTTCTTACCTTCAGTATATTTTAATTCGATGGTAATCGTATCGCCATTTGAAGCTTCAGTTACTTTATAATCGTTAATATATCCTTCTTCTTTTAAGATTCTTGCTATTTCGCGAGTAATCTTTGATCCAAGAACGGTAACCGTATCATATTTCATTTGATTGGCATTACGAATTCTTGTAAGCATATCAGTTATTCTATCTTCTACCATAATTAACTTCCTTTCTACCAGCTTGATTTTTTTACACCAGGAATTTGTCCCTTATTTGCAAGTTCTCTGAAACAAATCCGGCATAGACCAAATTTCCGTAAGACACCATGAGGACGTCCACATCTTTGGCAACGAGTATATTCTCTTACTTTATATTTTTGAGGACGATTTGCCCTTATAACCATACTTTTCTTTGCCATATATAGTCCCTACTTTCTAAATGGCATTCCGAAACCTTTTAATAATTCTAAGGCTTCTTCATTTGTTTTTGCACTTGTTACAAAAACAATATCCATTCCTCTAATTTTTAATACATCATCATAGACGATTTCTGGGAAAATCAATTGTTCTTTAATACCTAAAGTATAATTGCCAAAACCATCGAATGATTTAGGTGAAATACCCCGGAAATCACGAACACGTGGTAAAGCTACACGAATGAGCTTTTCCATAAAGTTATACATCTTTTCACCACGTAATGTAACTTTTGTTCCAATGCTTTGTCCTTCACGTAATTTGAAACCAGCGATCGATTTTTTAGCTTTCGTTACGACTGGTGCTTGACCAGTAATAGCAGCTAATTCCTTTAAAGCAGCTTCAATATATTTATCATCATGGCTTCCTTCACCGACGCCAATATTGATGACAATTTTTTCAAGTTTAGGAACTTGCATTATCGAAGAGTAATTAAATTTCGTCATTAAGTCATTCTTAATTTCGTTATCGTATTTTTCCTTTAAACTACTCATTTTCTTCACCTACTTCTTTAGGGGCTTTCTTTGTCGTCTTTTTTGTTGTTGTCTTCTTTTCTTCTACTTTAGCAGTTTTTACTTCTTTTTTAGCACTTTCAATTACACGAACATTTGATACATGAATTGGGGCTTCAACACTGATAATGCCACCCGTTTCATTTTGAGCATTGGGTTTAACATGCTTTTTGACAATGTTGATACCATTGACGACGACTTGATCTTTTTTCTTTAAGGTCGTAGCAACGATACCTTCCTTGCCTTTATCTTTACCAGCAAGAATTTTTACTTTATCTCCAACTTTAACTTTCATGTAATCCTCCTATAATACTTCGCTTGCTAAAGATACGATCTTCATGAAATCCTTATCCCGTAATTCTCTAGCAACTGGTCCAAGAACCCGCGTTCCGATTGGACTCTTATCATCTCTGATTAAGACACAAGCATTGTCATCAAATTTGATTAGAGAGCCATCTTCCCGTCTTACACCTTGAACACTGCGAACGATAACTGCTTTGACAACTTTACCTTTTTTAATATTGGAATTTGGTATAGCTTTTTTAACTGTACCGACGACAACATCACCAATATTTCCATATTTAACTTTGCTTCCGCCAAGTACTCTAATGACTAATATTTCCCGTGCTCCAGAGTTATCGGCAACTTTTAATCTCGTTTGTTGTTGTAACATAATAACCCTCCTTAGACTTCTACAGCTTTAACTAATACTTCGACGAGTTCATATCTTTTAGTTTTAGATAATGGTCGTGTCGATAATAGTCTTACTGTATCGCCAACTTTTGCAATATTTTTTTCATCATGAGCAGCGTATTTCTTAGAGCTCTTAACTCTCTTCTTATAAAGAGGATGATTCTTATAAGTTTCAACTAATACGGTAATCGTCTTATCATTAGATGCACTGACGACTTTACCAATTAATTCAGTTCTCTTACTTTCCTTCATCATTATTTCCTCCTTCTCTTTCAGTTAAGATAGTTTTTAAACGAGCAATGTCTTTGCGTGCTTCGTTAATTTTATGTGTTTTTTCTAAAGAAGCGGTGGCATTCTTCATGCGATAATCAAATAATTCGCTCTTTAGAGTCTTGATTTTATCATTGATTTCTTCAGTGGACATTTTTCTTATTTCACTAGCTTTCATGAACTTCACCACTTTCTTTTTTGACAAATTTCGTCTTAACACTCAATTTGTGAGATGCAAGTCTTAAGGCTTCACGCGCGATGTCTTCGCTGACACCACCAATTTCAAACATGATCTTGCCTTCTTTAACGACTGCAGCCCATTCTTTGACGTCACCTTTACCTTTACCTTGACGAGTTTCTAAAGGTTTCATCGTCCGAGCTAAATGGGGGAAGATGTTGATCCAAACATCACCACCACGCTTCATATAACGCGTCATCGCGATACGAGCAGCTTCAATTTGGCGAGCGGTTACATAGCCACCTTCTTTAGCTTGTAAACCATATTCGCCATTATTGAGAGTTAAGTTTCCCTTGGCTTTTCCTTCATAAGTTAAACGGTGAGGTTTACGATATTTAGTTCTTTTTGGCATTAACATCGTCATTACCTCCTTCACGATTGACTTTCTTATTTAGGATTTCTCCCTTATAGATCCATACTTTAACTCCAATTTTTCCATAAGTAGTATGGGCTTCAGCTGTAGCATAATCGACATCGGCACGAATGGTTTGAAGAGGAACAGTACCCTCCGTATAACCTTCCGTCCGCGCCATTTCGGCACCACCTAAACGGCCAGATACGCTGGTCTTAATACCTTTTGCTCCAGCTTTCATCGTATTCTTAATAGCTTTCTTTTGAACGTTGCGGAAATTGCCACGATTTTCGATTTGTTTGGCAATTGATTGGGCAACTAATTCAGCATTTAAGTCGACATTTTTAACTTCATTAATTGTAACAAAGACATCTTCATGACAAGCTTTTTTAATCTTAGCACGCAATTTTTCGATATCTTCACCACCACGGCCAATAATGACACCTGGTTTAGCAGTAGCAATCTTGACATCGACACGATCTTTTTTCCGTTCGATGACGATTTCGGATACAGCTGCATCTTTTAATTCTTTTTGTAAGAATTCACGAATTTTGATATCGCTATTGAGAGCTTTGACATAATCGCTTTTTTCAGCATACCATTTTGATTGCCAGTCTTTATTTACTCCAAGTCTTAATCCACGAGGATCTACTTTTTGTCCCATAATTAAGCCTCCTTACCATCACTAACTTTGACAGTTATATGACTTGTTCTTTTATCTCTTCGATCAACTTTGGTCCGCGAACCAATCTTAACACGTTTATAGACAGGTCCGGGATTGACAAAGCATTCTGATATTACTAAATCTTCAACTTTAGCTCCATAATTATTCGTAGCGTTAGCCATTGCCGATGCTAGAACTTTTTTGATTAGTCGGCTCGATTTAGTATTAGTATTTTCCAAAATACCCATAGCGACAGTTGCTTTCTTGCCACGAATTAAATCCATAGTCATTCGAGCTTTACGAGGCGCTACTAAAGCATTTTTATGTATTGCATACGTTTCCATCTATAAACCTCCTACTTTTGTCCAGCATGGCCACCAAACTTACGAGTTAAAGCGAATTCACCAAGTTTGTGTCCAACCATGTCTTCCGTAATATATACTGGTATAAAATCTTTACCATTGTGTACAGCAAAGGTATGTCCAACAAAATTAGGGAAAATTGTCGAACGACGTGACCAAGTCTTAATGACTTCTTTTTTATTTGCTGCATTTAAGTTTTCAACTTTTTTCATCAAACTTTGATCAACAAAAGGTCCTTTTTTTAAACTTCTTGCCATATAATCACCTATTTCTTCTTACTGACTATCAATTTGTCAGAAGCTTTCTTTCCTTTACGAGTTTTATATCCAAGAGCAGGTTTACCCCAAGGAGTAACAGGCCCTTTTCTACCAATTGGTGCACGTCCTTCACCACCACCATGAGGGTGATCGTTAGGGTTCATAACTGAACCACGGTTAGTAGGACGAATACCCATATGACGTTTCCGTCCGGCTTTTCCTAAATTGACAAGTTCATAGTCTTCATTGCCAACGACACCAACAGTAGCCATACAAGTTCCAAGAATTTTTCGCGTTTCACCACTTTGTAAACGGACAATGACATATTTGCCATCGCGACCCAATATTTGAGCACTTTGTCCAGCTGAACGAGCAAGTTCAGCACCATTACCAGGACGCAATTCCAAATTATGAATTAATGTACCAACCGGAATATTTTGAATTTGCATTGCATTACCGATTTTAATATCACAGCTAACGCCAGCTTCAATAATACTTCCGACTGTCAAATCTTTTGGAGCAATGATATAGCGTTTCTCACCATCACGATAAGTGATTAAGGCAATATTAGCACTCCGGTTTGGATCGTATTCAATACTCGTTACCCGACCCGTAACCCCAAATTTATCTCTTTTGAAATCGATTACACGATATTTTCTTTTGGCTCCGCCACCAATGTGACGAACGGTCATCTTACCTTGATTATTGCGACCACCTGTTTTAGAAGCACTTCTCAAAAGGCTTTTTTCCGGCTTATTGGTCGTAAGTTCTTCATTGGTCAAAGTCGACATACCCCGACGTCCATTAGTTGTAGGCTTATATTTTCTAATACCCATAGCTAAAACCTCCTACTATATTTCTATAGCATAACCGTTCTCTAAAGTAACGATTGCTTTCTTATAAGTTTTTGTCTTACCAGTGTATTTGCCAACTCTTTTATCTTTTGGCTTCGTGATCAATGTATTGACACTAGCAACTTTTACATTAAAGGTACTTTCAATAGCTTTTTTGATTTCAATTTTATTGGCATCTTTATTAACTTTAAAGACGTAAGTATTACTATCACTAGTTAAACGACTAGCCTTTTCAGTTATAACTGGAGCAATGATAATATCTTTCATTATTTAAGTACCTCCTCAATATAGTTCATCGTATCTTCATCACAGACTAACATATCTGCATTGACGATATCATAAACATTAATTTCATCTGCCATTAATACGGCAATATTACCCATATTACGCGTTGCTAAATATAAATTTTCAGCATCATGGGTACTGACGAATAATACTTTGCCCGTTAATTTTAAAGTATCGAGTAATTGACGAGCATCTTTCGTCTTCATTGAACTCAATTCTAAAGTATCGACAACCATCAATTTCTTTTCGGCAAATTTTTGGGATAAAGCCGTCTTTAAAGCAAGACGTCCTTCCTTGCGATTGACTTTAAAATCATATTTCCGAGGCGTTGGTCCAAAGACGATTCCACCACCACGATAATGTGGAGCTCTAATAGATCCTTGACGCGCATTACCAGTTCCCTTTTGACGGTATGGCTTGCGTCCACCACCACTTACTTCGCTACGACCCTTGGTATCAGCCGTTCCTTGACGCATTGAATCAAGTTGTAAGCGAATTGCTTTTTTTAGTACAAGGTTATTACCTTCAATATTCCATATTTCATCATTAATTTGTAAATCTTTAATCTTTGACCCTTTTAAGTCAACAATTTGAATTTTTGCCATTTTATAAATCTCCTTTCAACTGAATTTTATTCTTCAGTAGTTTCCTCGACTTTAGTTTCTTCAGCTGTCTTTTCTTCGTCGGTTTCTGGTTCAACTGGAGCTTCCTCCGTTGTTTCCGTTACAACTGGTTCTTCGATCTCATCGACAACTGTTTCTTCGGCAGTATAAATGATTTCTTTAGGGTTTACTTTTCCACCCTTTACTGCTGATTTAATCAAAACTAATGAATTCTTTGGTCCTGGAATATTACCACTTACTAAAATATAATTATCGGCTACACATACTTCAATAATCTCAAGATTTTGAATGGTAACGGTTTCATTACCCATATGTCCAGCTAATTTCTTGCCCTTTAAGACGCGCATTGGTCGCATCGTTCCTAAAGAACCTGGTCTTCTATGATATCTTGAACCATGAGTTTCTGGTCCACGTGATTGGCCATGGCGTTTAATAACACCTTGGTAACCTTTTCCTTTTGAAGTTCCAGTTACATCAACTTTCTCTCCAACTTCGAAGGTATCAGCTGCTATGGTACTTCCAAGAGTGTATCCATCAACCGAATCAACTCTAATTTCTTTTAAGAAGCGCTTAGGAGCAATACCTGCTTTTTTAGCATGACCAATTTCGGCCTTGCTAGTATTTTTTTCCTTCTTGTCGACAATAGCTAATTGTAAAGCGTTGTAACCATCAGTTTCGACAGTCTTTATTTGGGTAATAACATTAGGTTCAACTTCAACTACTGTAACAGGAATTACTTTTCCATCTTTCGTAAATTTTTCGGTCATCCCGATTTTACGTCCTAAGATTCCTTTCGTCATTTTATTTTCCTCCATTTAATTAAATTGTTTTTACGTCAATTTCGACACCACTTGGTAAATCCAAATGCGTTAAAGCATCCATCGTCTCTTTGCTAGGATCTTTGATATCGATTAATCTCTTATGTGTCCGCATTTCAAATTGTTCACGTGAATCTTTGTATTTGTGAACGGCCTTTAAAACCGTAATCTTTTGGATTTCCGTTGGTAGTGGTACTGGACCAGAAACAACGCCACCCGTTCTCTTTACAGTTTCGATAATCTTTACGACAGCCGTATCCAATACGCGGTGATCATAAGCTTTCAATCTAATTCTAACTTTTGACATTTAAAATGTCCTCCCTTCGTCTATATCTTGTATAAACATAGCTCCGTAGCAAATTACCTGATTTCACCAGTTTATATACAACTCTTCCTAGTGTATCAGCAACCTCGCACATCACAGCCAGTTAAACTAGAAATGATTATACATTAGAATTCTATTAAATGCAAGTACTTTTTATGCAATTTGTTGCATATTTTTCGTCAAACGAAAAAACTAGACTGTAAAAGCTAGTTTAAGGGAGATAGGACGAGACGGGAACCAATATAGGCGTTCACACCACCAGTGTTTCTACCGAAGGCGAATTGGCCTGCAAGGACTCCTTCTGTGGAACCGCCGCCTCGAGGAAACCAAGGGCCCGAGGACTCGACGAAGTACGAATCGTCACCGTACCAACTATTGTGGTATTGCTCGGCATTATCACTATCTTTAAAATATTTAAATGGTCCCATCTCTCCGGTGGCATCACCAAGAATCATGTATTGATTGGTTGTTACGGCACTTACTGCATTATAGGAATCGTAATATTTACTATTATATGTATTCTCTAGTGTTGTATTATTAAAGTTACTATCACCATAAGTCCCTGATCGATATGCGGCTACATACTCCCATGCTCCTCCACTCATATCATATACTCCTGTTATATTTCCGGTTGTACTTGCTCGATAACCATTTTTTGTATTCCATGCTGTATTAAAACCATCGCCATCTCCAGCTGTACCGGGATGAGTTCCTTGATAATTATCAGGTATAGCACTATATCCGGTTTTATACGAACTATTATTATTGATATTTACTTCATTATTGATTCCATAAATCGAATGAGATAGATAGGCTACGGCTCCCCATTCCGTATTTTTCATCATGTGGGAATCTAATTCTCGTTCGTAGTTATATGCTGCTTCAAATATATTTTTGACCGTATTATACCGCCATGAGTAAACATTTGGTTTTACTACTATTAAATTGGAGTCAGCTTTGCTAGCTTGAGCTAATGCCGTTGAGGTTGCTGTTCTATGTCCTGTTTCAAATTTGCCCACCCAAAAGCCATCGACTCCAAAACTTATAAAGGCCGGATGCGTCATATACTCGCCATTATTGCACTCTTTTTTATCTCCCGATAATCCCTGAGTATTGTCTTCATTCATTGGGGTTTTACACGATTCCCCTTCTTTATCCACAGTATTTATCGTATCAAAGATAATATCGATAGTATGCTTTTGTTCTAATGAACCAGTTGAATTTAAACCACTTACATTGACATTCCATAACCGATATTTATATTTTGGTATCCACACAAAATAACTTTCAATATCATCTTCTTCTATTTCAGAACCTACTTGATATTTTTGTGCATCGACCTCATCATTTAAGATTACCGCATTCGCCCATTTCTTTTCACAATAATCGTACCAATTCGGATCATTTTTATTTATTTTTGTTACTTTCCCATTATCACTTATTATTACAGGTATTAATTTTGATCCATCTCCCAAATTAGGTTCGGCTACATTATTACATGAATCACTAGTGTTCTTATTTCTATATAAGTCATTTAAAGCATCACTTACCGTATCAACATC
>CANQFG010000005.1 GCA_947598395.1 uncultured Bacilli bacterium | reverse complement strand
GTTAACTACTTTAAAATTGCAGATATGAAAGTATTTCTTGAAAGAACAGACGAATGGATACGAAGAAAACTTAGAGTTATCATATGGAAACAATGGAAAAAGATAAGGAAAAGATATACCTGTCTTAGAAAACTAGGAATAAGTCATAGGGATGCCTATGTAACAGCCAATTCAAGAAGGGAATATTATCATATAGCAAGTACAAGAGTACTACAAACTGCGATTTCAAAAGAAAGATTAAATAAAAGAGGTCTAGTTAATTTGCTAGACCATTACTTAAAAGTACATATTATTACAAACCGCCGTATACCGAACGGTACGTACGGTGGTGTGAGATGAAAAAGTATTCAAGAATTATCTTGAAAAGTTTTCTCTACTCGATTGTTTAATAAATTGGCGATGTTTAAGTCAATAAAAAAACGAATTGAAATTACGTCTTATTTATTTTATACTGGATATAGAATAAAGGATGATTGATATGAAATGTCCCAATTGTGGTAAAACAATTCCCGAAATTAGTGCCGTTTGTCCGTACTGCCAAAGCGATATTCGTCTTGGTGAAGCCAAACCAATGACGGATTTTGGCGATATAAGTGCGACGGATTATGATGAACGAGCCAATTTAATAACTTATATGAGAGAGCCTAAGAATAAAAAGGTTATCTTTTTTGGCATTGCCGTTATCGTTCTCGTCATCGTCATCTTCGGCATCCTAATTGCCTCGATGTTCATGACGAAAAAGGAAAAAGAGTATGAAAAGTTTACGGATGTCATAACGACTTTATCCACTTATTTAATCGATAATTATACGGGGAATAATGCCATCAAACAAGGGGATTATACTTTGAGTTTAGGCATCAACGATTTTAAGACGGAATTTAAAGGGGAATATGGCCTCGATTTAAAGGGCAAAGTGCTTTCCTTGACGGGCAGCATGCGCGATCCCCAAGAAAATTCGGGTGGTCTCATTTTAGATCGCAAGCCCTTTAATTTTTCGATGTATGGCACCTTAAATCACGTCTATTTTAAATCTTTAGAATTATATGGCGATGATTATATTTTATTTGATATTCCCGAAAAATATCCCTTTTTGGGAACTTTGAACTATGATATGCGCACGATTATTGAAGGGATAAGCGATGCCTTAATTACCTCTTTAAAGGCGATGCCTTATACGACGGAAAGTGCCAAGATCAATCACCAAGGATCGGATATGACGGTCTTGAAACGAAGCCTTAATTTAGATAATGCCGGCAAGAAACAACTCTATATTGATTTCTATCGTAATTTAGCCGATGATTCTAACTTTATCAATGAAATATCGCGGATTGTCGGTAAAAATCCGGAAGAGATCAAAAAAATCCTAGCTAATTATCAGACGACTTTTGAATATGCCTATAGTGGCAATAGTTCCCATAGTACAAAGGTAAGTATCTATTATAAAAAGGATAATATCTATCAAATAGAATTGTTGGTCAATGAAGAGAATCATGACGATGAAATATATACTTTAGAAATCGGGGATAATAAATATACGTTTAGCTATCAAAAAGACAATAATTTGATTGCCAATGGTACTTTAAGTGTCACGAGTTCGACGATTGGAGGCATCACGGCGAAGACGTATTCGGGAACTTTTGATACGGAAAAGGCCCTTATCGATTATACTTTGGAATTAGAGTTTGGCGATACGGCCCAAGTTAAACGGCAAGATATACCGGCATATAAAAATATCAAAGATTTTACGGAAGAAGATAAAAATCGCGTCAAGAGCTTCTTAAAAGAATATAATCTCGATGTTAATCTCATCGATAAAGTAATAGATATCTTTACTTTAAAATGCGATAAGGCAACTAATTGTCTTTGCAATGATGAAAGCGATACGTGTCGCTGCCTTTATGATAATAATGGCGTAACGGAGAATATCAGTTGCCCGAAGAGTAGCTGATATAGTTAAAAATTATTGAAAAATGCTTTAAAATAGTTTATTATTTAAATAGTTAGAATATAAAGAAGTAAAGAGGGATTTATATGAAATGTATATCATGTGGCAATTTAATACCTGATGCTTCAACGGTTTGTCCATATTGCAATGCGCCTGTTGAACCTAAGAGTACTAATACGCCAGTTTATAATGTCGAAAATGCGAATGCTTCGAATGCGACGAATGAAAGCACCAATCAAACGGTCGTTCCCCAAACGCCGACGGCTCCGGTTTTACCACAAGATCAAGGGATGTCTTTAAATCCTTTGCCGGAAGAGGAACCTAAGGCTCCCGTCGGAGAAAATGTTGGAGCAACCAATTTAAATAGTGGGGCCCAACCAGCAAGTCCTGTAGCGCCAGTTACCCCAGCGCCAACTGAACCAGCGGCCAATGTTTCAAATCCACTTCCCAGTGCCGATGCGATGCAAGTACCGATAAGTGCAACCGCGGCACCGACGACGGCCGAAGTTGGACCGACGGCCAGTACAAACCCGAATGAGAATGAACCCGTCGTCTTATCGAACCAAGGGGAACTTACCAATGTCGGCATGAAGATTGCCACGGAAGCTCCGGTCAAGGAAAAGAAAAGTCCTAAGAAACTCATCATCATCTTAGTCATCATCCTCTTGCTCGCCATCATAGTTGGCGGTGGAGTCTATGCCTATTTTTATGAATTCAAAAGTGGTGAAAAGCGCATCGATGCCGTCGTCAATAACATCTTATCATTCACGAGTTCCCTAAAGAATGATGCCATCGAAAAGAGCAGTGGCTCTTATGATATCACTTTAAATGTTGGGGCCAATGAAGAACAATATTCCTTGAAGTTAGATGGCAAATATGCGGTCGATTTACCTAGTAAGATGATCGATTATACGGCCAATGTCAATAGTTTAAGCGTCAATCAAGAACTTTTACCCCAACCATTAAATGTCGAATTATACTTGTACGATGCGAAAGCCTATGTCTTACTTCAAAATTTCTTCTCGAAATATATCTATACCGATATCGAAGGATATGATGACTTATTTGCCGGTGTCGAGCAAAATGATATCGATTATCAACTTATCATTAATATGTTTAAAATGGCGTTAAAGTCCGGACTCAAAGCCAGTGCCTTTACCCAAACGATTGAAGACGTCAATATCGGTTCGACTAAGGAGAAAGCCAATGTCGTTCGCATCAGATTTGATCAAGCTAACAAGCGGCGCATTATTACGGCTATCATTAACTCCCTTATGAACAATAAGCGCGGATTGGAAGAATTTGCCAAGATAAGCGATAGTACGGCCGATGCCTTAAAGGAATCTCTTCAAAAATATTTAGATGAATTAGAAATTCCCGATGAAAATAACGATGTAACTTTTGAAATAATTACCAAACTTATGGGCGAAAAATTTCTCGGTTTAAAGCTCTATGCTGAGGAAACGAAACGCAGTATCGTGTTATATCCGATAACTAACGGCTATAAATTAGAAGCGAAGGAAGATACGAAGAATGTCTTGGATTTATCGTACGTCTCGACATCTAAAAGAACCAAAGAGACGATCGATAAGAATTATAAGATCGATGCCGTTATCTATATTTCTGATGTTGCCTATAATATTAACCTCGAATTAACGCAAAAGAAGGATATCAATCCTAAAGTCGAAAAGGTCAATGTTCGCGAAAGCGTAAATGTTGCTTATCTAACCTTAGAAGATGTGCAAACGATTAGAAATAACTTAGCTAATTTTGGCGAATTAGGTATGGCACTAGCTCAACAATTGGATACGCTTTTGCCAAGTCCGGAAGTCGATCCTAATCAAGCGATCGAGACTCCAGTGACGCCGGATATGAGTACTAATCCCCTTAATTAAAAGATAGACGGAAGCCTATCTTTTTTGCTATAATAAAAAGCGGTGAAAAAAATGTATGCTGATGTCTTAATTGCCTATGGCGTAAAAACTTTAGATCGCACATTTACATATCATATTCCGCAATCTTTAGAGGAGCAAATTGCCGTCGGAATGAAGGTCTATGTTCCTTTTGGCAAGCAAAAAATTAATGGTTTTGTCTTGAATATAACGCCTACGACTGAGGTGAATGATACCAAAGACATCATCGGCATCGTAACGCGGGAATTAAAATTGAACGATGAACTGATCAAATTGGGAAAATATTTAAAGGATCAAACGCTATGCAGTTTGATAACGGCCTATCAGACGATGCTTCCCACTTCTTTAAAAGTCAAAAATTCGAAGGATTATCGTCTGACGAAGACGTATATTGCTCTCAATAAACCAGATGATGTCATCGCCGATTATATAGACCATAATAAGCGGGCCTTAAAGCAAAATGAAATTCTTTTAAAATTGAAGACTGGTCGAATCTTAAAAGGGAAAATTGCCGGTTCGAGTTTGAATAAATTATTGACCTTAGAATTAGTCCGCGAAGAACAAGAGGAAGACTATCGCATTAAACCGCACAGTCTAAATCATCAAATATATACTTTAACGGAAGATCAAAATGGTGCTTATGAGACGATAAAGGCGGGCTTCAATCAAGCTAATACGTATCTTTTACATGGCGTCACGGGATCGGGGAAGACCGAAGTCTATATGCATTTAGTCAGCGATATCATCCGCCAAGATAAGACCGTCATCATGCTCGTTCCCGAAATTTCTCTTACGACCCAAATTGTCCGGCGCTTTTACGATCGCTTTGCCTCCGAAGTTGCCGTCTTTCATTCCAATCTATCGGAAGGGGAAAAGTACGATGAATATAAAAAGATCATGAATGGCGAAGTCCATATCGTCGTCGGAACCCGTTCGGCCATCTTTACCCCCGTTAAAAATCTTGGCTTGATCATCATCGACGAAGAACATTCGGCCAATTATAAGCAGGAAAATAATCCGCGCTATCACGCCTTGGATATGGCTATTTGGCGCAGTAAATATCATCATTGTCCCGTCGTCTTGGGTTCGGCTACGCCCTCTTTAGAGAGTATGGCCCGCGCCTTAAAAGGGGTCTATACCTATGTTTCCCTAAAGAAGCGCATTGGCCAAGCGACTTTGCCAACCATAAATATCGTCGATATGGCTGCCGAATATAAGAAGCGAAACTTGATCTTATCCGATTTATTAAAGGAAAAGATCATGGAACGTCTCGATAATCACGAACAGATCATGCTCCTCCTCAATCGTCGGGGTTATTCGACCATCATTACGTGTCAAAGTTGTGGCTATACCTTTAAATGTCCACATTGTGATATCACTCTAACTTATCATAAGACGAACAACAATCTTCGCTGCCATTATTGTGGCTATACCGTAATTCGCCCCGAATTATGTCCCGAGTGCCATGAAAAGGCAATTCAAGACTTTGGCTTGGGAACCGAAAAGGTCGAAAGACAAATTCGGGAATTATTTCCCTCATATCGCATCGTTCGCATGGATGCCGATACGACGAGTAAAAAGGGCAGTCACGAAGAAATTATTCGCGGCATCGAAAACTTGGAATACGACATCATCATCGGTACCCAAATGATCTCCAAGGGCCTCGATTTTCCACGCGTTTCCCTCGTTGGAATCATCAATGCCGACGAATCCTTAAATATTCCCGACTTTCGCAGTGGCGAAAATACCTTTAGCCTCTTAAGCCAAGTAAGTGGCCGCGCTGGTCGAGGGACGATCCCCGGCGAAGTCATCATCCAAACCTTCAACCCCGACAATAAGACCTTGCAATATGTCCAAGAAAATAATTATCTTGCCAATTATCAATATGAGATGAATATCCGCAAGCTCTTAAAATATCCTCCATACTATTATTTAACTAGCATTAAGATAACGGGCAAAGACTATGCTCTTTTATCCCAAGAAGCTACTAAGGTTGCCACTTTTTTGCGTCGCAAGTTGAGCCCCGAAACGATCACTTTAGGACCAACTCCCGCTTCAGTATTCAAGATAAATAATATCTATCGCTTTCAAATAATCATCAAATATCGTCACGAGATCAAGCTCAAAGAAGTCTTAAAAGAATTGGATAATGAATATATATTAAACAAAAATATCAATATTGAAATCGATATCAACCCTTTGCGAATTTAGAAAACTTGATTTATTTATAAAAATGCGGTAAAATCTATATCTCGAGAGGGGATTCCTATGACGAAAAACAACAAAAAAATAGGGATATATGGCTTAGTGGCCTTACTCAGTTTAACGGCAGCTTTTAAAAATGATATCCGTGCTTCTTTTATTACTGAGAATACTTTACAAGAAGATCTTGATAATAATGATTTTCTAACTGATGATGGTCTCGATTATAATAATTTGAATTATGCCGATTTTTTACCGACTTATTACGATAACTTTAAGGCCTATCTATCAAGCGATCAAAAGCTAAAACTTCACGATTTAGCCCGCCATGGTCGACCTGAAGATACCATCGATGTCTTAAATGATATCACGAATATGACGGCCGCATCCGAAGGGTTTGCCCGGGCCTTTAATGAAGCTTTAGTATATTCTTATGACTTAAAGAGTTCATATTATTTAGGCGATGGTGGTTTAAGCAAGCATTTGCTAACCTTAAAAGATTTATGTCATGATGACGAAGCCTTCTATCGCGCCATGTTTTCCGAAAATGATGAACGATTAATTCGCGTCTTAGCGGAAAATACGGGAACGGATGTCGTCCAAGTTCGCGAACTAGCCCTTTTATTTAAACGTTATAACGAATGCATCCATGAATTTTATATGAATATTTTATTGGACAATGTCGATAATATTACCTTCTTTGAAGATATCTTAAATGTCTTGACGTCCTATGATATGCAGATAACACATATCATCCACGATATGATCGAAAATAAACGTCTAACTGATGATGAATTTGATAATTCGTTATTGGCCCAAATTCTCACGCAAAGTAGCTACTATCAAGATACGGACTTAGTAACTTATGAACGCGATATCTTGGGTAGTTTTGATGAACCTATTGATCTTACCATCAATGGTTCATATGGCTCTTATCGACTCACGATACCTAAAGAGGATTTATTTAAAGCCAAATCTTTAAAGGACATAGCTAAAGAGAATATCGATTCGTATATTGTTTCGGATAATAATCAAAGTCTTTATGCCTTATTATCTTTAATTATGGGCGATGATAATCTCATCTGGGCCTCTTCCTTTGACGATATCTATCAACCTCTAAAGGAATTCTTTAAAGATGAAGATGACTGTTTAGATTTTACCTTCAGTTTAATAAATCGGACAAATCAAGCATATGATCGCTTCTTTGATATTTATCTATATAAGTTAAAGAGTAAGGAATTAACGGAAGAAGATTGCTGGCGTTATGCAAACTTTATCAATTTATATAAAGAATTAACATATACGAATTTTCATTATTTAAATACTAGTGATGCTGAAAAGTATACTTCCGAAGATATCTTAAAGATGCCTAAATATGATGCTCAAAAAATTGTTGCAACGAGCTTTATCTCTTCTAGTTTAAGCCCATATTGCTATGATATGGAAGGTAAATTTCGCGAAATTGAAAGCATCTTCGAAGATAGCAATTTACCATATAGTCATATCTATTTAGATAATGAATATATTCCTACATGGAAGACGAATAACGATATTAAAGATAATGTCTATATGGCCAGTAAAGAAGTCAAATATAATACGATTAATTATAATGGAAACTCTTATGTCTATTATGAAGTACCAGAGGGCTATGAGGATGCCGAACCCGTCATTACTTTTATGAATATTGCCGGTATTCCCGAAAAATGTCCTTGTTCTGGCATTCGTCTAAATATCATGATTGAAAATGAATATAAAGAGATATTTTTAATAAATAATGAAGCGGATTATTATCCCAAAATATGCTTTTTAAAAGCAGCTCCTTCATTATTAAAACAAAATGATACTCCTAAAAAGGAGAAAGTATAGGTGATAAAAAAATGAATAGATTTAAAGTAATAAAAGGAATAGATAATATATTTTATGATACTAAAGATAAAATTTATTATCGAAAAATCGATGAATATAGTTTTGAAAGAGTAACTGATAAACATGAGATTATGATTTATGATAAATTTCAAAAACATACTCATAAAGTTGTCGGTCATAGAGTATTCTTAGGTTGTATAGCTTTAGGTACTTTAGCTCTTTATGGCATATCAAAGATGACAAAATCTGAAGAACTTCCAATCGAAGATCAAAATTATAAAGATATTATCGAAGCTAGTAACGATAGCCAATTTGAAATGTCAGCTACTAAAGATTATTTAGTGACAAGTTTAAATAATAATATGACGATTGATAAAAATACGAAGAAAGAATTACTTCCTTATATTGAAAAAATTGCCAATAGTTATTTAGCTGATGCTAATATTGATTATTCGATAGCTTTGAGTAATCGTCTTAAGAATTATGATTTTACTAATGTTCAAGAAGTCGATTATCCACGGGTCTTAGGTTATCTTTTATGTGGTGATGATGAATTAGCAACATATTTAGGTTATCAATTATATGATACTGTTAAAGATACTAAGAGTACGGAAAGTGAAGTAATGGGACTCATAACTTTGCCGAAAAGAATAAATATCTTTGGCAAATATCTTGCTAGTAATGATAAACTTATCGATATCTTAGCTAAGGAATATGATCTATCGAAGAATGATAAACAAGATTTACAAGAGACATTGGAAGGTCTATTGAGACAAGATCTCAGTAAAGCTCAAACTTATCATCGATTAAAACCTATTATCATGAATTATTATCAAGATGTCGAACCGGATACTATCGATAATTATATCTTAGGTAGTCAAATGTTCTATGGCGATTTTGAGATATTTAATAATAGTTTTGATTCGATGGTTACGGTCAATACCAATGATAAACAATATGGAACATATGCCAAATATTATGATCGTTATGAGAGTAATGGGGTAGCTCCAGAATTACTTTATGATTGTACGGATATGGAATATATTAAACGCATTAAGTTATTGATCGATAAATATCAAGATAATCTCAATTATGACGAAATAGATTGCCGTTTCTTAATGTATCTTTATACTTTGACGAGAATGAATGATGAACAAATTACCGATTATAGTAAGATCGATAATTATGTCATGGCTGCTCATATGTATAATACTTTAAAGGAATCGGGATTAGATATGCGCTTTATTGCTTCATATTTTAGCAATGGCAATATCAATTATGAAGAGTTATTTAAAAATATCCAAGTCGATCCAAATTTAAATGATATTGCTCTATTCCAAGAGATGAATTATATCTTTAGATTGGGATTGGGAGATCGAACGATTGACCCAGTTATGTATGGTGATTTCTTAGATAACTTTATCGATCAATATGCCGATCATCCTGAAGATAATCGCAGTACATGGTTCTCATTTTGGTTCCCATTCCATGAATATGATAATTCGATGTTCGATAGTTTAAATATCAAAGATACGGAATTAAGTTATTCGGAAGATACCAAAGAAGCTATCTTAAAATATAGTATTTCAAAAATGAATTAAGGGGAAAGCACCACATAGATGGTGCCTTTTTTTATGCCTAAAAAGCTGCAATTGGGGGGGGGTGCAATACAATAGAGAAAATGAAAAATAGGAGCAGAGATTGACATGAAAAAGAGATGGGTATTATTAACTATATTATTTCTAACTATTGGATTTGCATCAGTAGCTACAGTACTAACAATCACGGGAAGAGTAAATATAAATTTTAATGAAGAAGATTATCAAATATATTTTAGTAAAGCCGTAGTAGATGAAGTTGATAAAAGTTATGAAGTAATAGATCCTGATACTAGAAAATCAATAAAATATTCAACAAAAGATTTAAGTAAAGTAGGTGATATAAGTGTCTTGGAATATGAAGTAACAAATAATAGTACTCAATATGATGCAACAGTGGAAATAGAATGTACACCCAATGAATCTAATTCAGTAGTGGTTAACGATTATGTAACTATAAATAATGATATGACAAATAAAACTATAAAAGCTCAGACGAGAGAAACGGGAACTGTAAGTGTTCAATTAAAGAAAGTAACAGTAGAACCAATTGATATAGAATTTACTTGTGAATTAACAGTAAATCCTGTAGGAAGTGAAGAACTAAAAGATCCAATATTAGCTGAAAATAGTTGTCGGGATATAGGAATACCAAGTTTAGGAGATGAAGATAAATTAATACCGGTAGTACTAGATGAAGAAGGTAATGCAACGCGTGTAGAAAAAACGGATACTAATTGGTATGACTATTGTAAGAGAGAATGGGCGAATGCGGTCATTTTAAATGATGGAGCAAATTTACCAAATGTCGGTGAAGTTATACAAGATACATCAATTGAAAGTTATTTTGTATGGATACCAAAGTACAAATATAAATTATGGAATGTTGAGACGGATAATACAGAAGTTGGAAAACATAGTATAGAGATAATATTTGATACTAAAAATACGGAAGATATTAATGATAAAGAATGCATAACTCCAGAAACCAGTGGAACTTTAGGCGATTGTAATGATGGAGAATACATGACGCATCCAGCATTTTTAGCTTTTGGTGGTAATGGCTTCTGGATAGGCAAATTTGAAGTTGGATATAAGGACGCAACTGATAAAACAAGTGCTGAGGTAGATAGTAATGATTCCAATAAAATAATTATAAAACCAAATTCTTACTCTTGGAGAAAGCTAACGGTAAAGAATATGTTTAATGCCGCAAAAGGATATGAAGGCACATTAAACTCCCATATGTTAAAAAATACGGAATGGGGAGCAGTAACTTATCTATCTCATTCAATATTTGGAACAAATAAAGAAGTAACGATTAACAACAATGATCAACGCAAAACAGGTTATGCAGCTTTACCCACTACAGATCAAAGTAAAAATCCTGGTGAAGTAGGTGATGATGGAACTTTTAATACAGGATGGAATACGGGAAATGGAGTAACAGCTAGTACGACGGGAAATATTACCGGTGTTTATGATATGTCTGGTGGAGCATTGGAGAGTATGGCGGCTTATGTAGCAGAAGCTTCAAATGATCAAAGTGAATTTCAAGCTGAAGAATTGAAAAAATTAGATCCAAGATATGTTGATGTATATGTTAAAGGTTCTAGTGCGACAACATATAAGAACATGATCTTGGGAGACGCAACAGGAGAAATGGGTCCTTTCGATAGTTATGAAGATGGAGATAAAATAAAAAGAGGGCACAATCGTTGGTATTCCGACAATTCATTTTTCGCTGGCGCGTCGTCCCCTTGGTTCTATCGAAGCGGCTATTGCTTTAGCGGAGTTGTAGCTGGACAGTTCTATTTCGATACGTTTACTGGCGCAGCCCGTGTAGGCGATGGCTTCCGCATCGCACTTGCTCCATCTAAATAAAATTTTTAGATTGTGAAATAAATTTAATTTTATATAAAATAAAAAAACATATTGTCATACAAACAAATGTTTTATATAATTACTTAAGGAACATTTAGCGTGAGTGTCACCTCCAATCTTTTAAAAGAAAGGGGGTAGATATTGATGAAAACTAAGAATTTTATTATTAGAGTTCTCAAGCTCATTTCTATCATCTTATTACTATCTACCTTATTGGTGTTAGCGATAAAAAAATAGACACTCTATAGCTTTGATAGAGTGTCAATCATCCAAATTCTGGAGGTGACATTCACTTGCTAAACTAAATGTTCCTCTTTTTATTTTATGCAAAAACCTTTGCTAAATACATATTAACATAAGTAGGTTATCTTTGTCAAAAAAATGCAACTGGGGGGGGGTGCAATACAATAAAGAAAATGGAAAATAGGAGCAGAGATTGACATGAAAAAAGGAATAATAATAGCATTAATCTTAATGAGTATAGGATTTGCAGCTGTAACCACATCACTAGTAATAAATGGAACAATCAATTATGGATATGATAGTGATGAATTTGGTGTATACTTTAGTGAAGCTATACTTGATGGTGTAGTCCATAATGAGTATATTGATGAAGGTACTAAAAAAAGCATAACATTTACAACAAAAGATTTAAGTAAACAAGGAGATCGAAGTATTTTAGAATATCAAGTAATGAACAATAGCAAACAATATGATGCGGAAGTAGCAATTAATTGTGAAAGACTAGAGTCAGGTGGAAATGTATCTGAAACTCAAACCAGTGAATATACGGAAATAACGCCAAGTCCTGCAAGTTTAACAATAAAAGCTCAAGAGAGTCGGAAGGGGACAATAACAGTAGAGTTAAAGAAAGTAAGTACTAAAGATATAGAAGAAAAATTTAAATGTAGTTTAACGGTAACACCAACAGAAAGAGAAGAAGAAGCAAACGAGTATATTGCTGAAGATTCATGTAATAATGTTGCAAAGCCTAATTTAGGAACTAATGGAAAATTAATTCCAGTAACAATCGATGAAAATGGAAATGTTACGAAGGTAAATAAAGCTAATGAAGATTGGTATGATTACTGTAATAAAAAATGGGCAAATGCCGTTATTTTAAAAAGTGAACCATTAAAAAGTTATGATGACGACCAACAAATAAATATGGACGATATCGAAGCAATGTTTGTGTGGATACCAAAATATAAATATAGATTATGGAATGTTGGAGTTGAAGATCCATTATATACAGTTCATTCCATAGAAATAGAATTTGATACTGAAGATACAACTGATATAGATGGTGTTTCTTGTGCAACGCCAATGGAAAGTGGAAAAATTGGAAATTGTTCTAATGGGGAATATATGACACATCCCGCATTTAAATCATTTGATGTTGATGGTTTCTGGGTTGGCAAATTTGAAACGGGATATAAAGATGCTCAAAGTAAAGCTGGTGCCCAACAAGACAATAGCGAAACTAGTCATATAATAATAAAACCAGATGTTTATTCATGGTGTAATTTAACAGTAAAGAATATGTTTAATGCCGCAAAAGGATACGAAGAAAATTTACAATCACATATGATGAAAAATACGGAATGGGGAGCAGTAGCATATTTAAGTCACTCAATATTTGGAATAAATAAAGAAGTAACAATTAATAACAATAATCAACTAAAAACCGGATATGCCGCTTTACCAACAGCTGATCAAAGTAAATATTTGGGCGTTTTAGGAGATGGGGTACCATTTAACACAGCATGGAATACAGAAAATGGAGTTACAGCAAGTACCACGGGGAATACGACTGGAGTATATGATATGTCCGGCGGTTCTGGGGAATACGTAGCCGCTTATGTGCCAGAATCTGAAAAAGATAAAAGTACTTTTAGCAAAGACGAATTGAAGACAATAGATGAAAAATATTTTGATGTATATGATAAAGAAATCAAACTTAATTCATACGATAAAATGATTCTTGGTGACGCCACCGGAGAGATGGGCCCATTTGATAATTATGAAGATGAAGATAATGAAAACAGATGGCACAATCGTTGGTATGCTGACTGGTCATATTTAGCTGATGATATTTTACCTTGGTTTGCTCGAGGCGGTGCATACCTACACGGAGTTGTAGCTGGACAATTTTATTTTAATAGATATGTTGGTGCAGTCAATGGCGATGCTGGTTTCCGCATAGTCTTAGCACCATCTAATTAAAGCAAGAAACTTAAATAACTTAGTTAAAATATCTTGCGAAAATATCAAAAAAATAATATAATGCTCTTATGAAGTGATGACGGGTGTGGCAAGCCTCGAGCTATATGTTTATAAACAAAGACCAAAGTATGGTGGAACAGCGTAGTACAAAATACGCCCATACAATTTGGTCTTTTATTTGTCTTTGGAGGTGTAAGATGCGAGTATATATTGCTTGTTCTAATCGGGATTATATTCCCTTAGAATATCGCGAGTTAGCTTCGGAAGTAGCTTTTGAACTAGCCAAAAGGGGCCATAAGTTAGTCTTTGATGGCTATGAAACGGGCATGATGGGAAAAAGCTATATGACGTTTAAATATGAGGGAGCTCATACGAAAGCAATCGTCGATATTAAGGATACGGACAATTTAAACAATTTGGAGATCGATGCTTATGATGTCGTTACTTCGGCTATGCAACGCATGGAAAAAATCTATAAGACAAGTGAATTGGTGGTTATATTGCCCGGAGGAATTTCTACTTTGGCCGAGATGATGACTTTTTTAGATGAAATTCGCATTCGCCAACGGTCCATGCGAATTATCCTTTATAACTATAACCATTATTTTAGTCCCATTATTAAATTCTTAAAAGATGCCTATAAGAATAAATTTATTACAGCTCAAGAATTAAAATTATTTGATATCGTTACGGATATGGCGGGATTAAAAATTTATTTAAATCATTTAGATAATGAAAGGAAAGATGAAGATGATTAAAAATATGGATGAGTTAGTCAATTATGCTAAACAATATGGTTTTATATTTCAAGGAAGTGAAATATATGGAGGACTTGCCAATACTTGGGACTATGGTCCTTTGGGAAGTCGTTTAAAAAATAATGTCAAGGATTGTTGGCGCAAGCGCTTTATTCAAGAGCGCACTAATGCCTATGAAGTCGATGCCGATATTTTAATGCATCCGCGGGTCTGGGAAGCATCGGGTCATGTCGCCTCTTTTTCGGATCCTTTAATCGACTGTAAACATTGTAAGATGCGGCATAGAGCTGATAACTTGATAAATGATTTCGATCCCAATGCGCATGCCGATGGTATGACCAACGATGAACTAATTGCCTATATTCGCGAGAAAAAGATTCCATGCCCTAAATGTGGTCATACGGAATATACGGATATCCGGGAATTTAATTTGATGTTTGAAACCCAAAGGGGAGTCATTAAAGATGCCAAGAATAAGATTTATTTGCGTCCCGAAAATGCCCAAGGTGAATACGTCAATTTCTTAAATGTTGCTCGAACGATGCGGGCTAAACTTCCGTTTTCGATCGGCCAAATCGGTAAAGCTTTCCGCAATGAGATAACGCCGGGTAATTTTACGTTCCGAACTATCGAATTTGAACAAATGGAATATCAAACTTTCTGTAAGGAAGGCAATGATATGGAATTATATGACTACTTTAAAGATTATGGCAAACATTTCTTTATGGATTTAGGTCTACCGGAAGAAAAACTGCGTTTTCACGATCATGAAAAATTGGCTTTCTATGCCAAAGCGGCTTGTGATATCGAATACGAATTCGTCTTTGGATGGGGCGAGATCAATGGTACGCATAATCGAACGGATTATGATCTAACGCGTCATCAAGAATATTCGGGAGTTGCCCAAACTTATTTGGATCCTGAGACCAACGAAAAATATGTTCCCTATATCGTCGAATCGACATATGGCCTCGATCGCACCGTTTTAGCCCTTTTAAATGAAGCCTTAACTGAAGAAACTTTGGAAAATGGGGATACGCGCCTCGTCTTAAAGCTAAAGCCGGTCCTTGCCCCATATAAAGTAGCCGTCCTTCCCTTGATTAAAAAGAATCATGCTAGTGAAGCCATGGCCATCTATGAAAAATGCCGTCAATATTTCATGACTTCCTATGATGATGCGGGCAATATTGGCAAGCGTTATCGCCGGGCC
This sequence comes from uncultured Bacilli bacterium, assembly GCA_947598395.1. Lineage (GTDB taxonomy): Bacteria > Bacillota_I > Bacilli_A > RF39 > UBA660 > CAG-582. Next base: position 34,419 of record CANQFG010000005.1, on the reverse strand, counting down.
GATGCCGTTGGAACCCCTTTCTGTCTAACAATCGATGATGAGACTTTGGAGAATCAAACGGTCACGATTCGCTTCCGCGATACGATGGAACAACAACGCGTAACGATTGAAGAAGCTCTTAAGATGATCGAAGAAGCAATAAAATTTTAAAAAACGTGAAAAAAAGTTACTTAAAAAGTTAAAAGTATGATATTATAGTGATAGTAAACATATGGAGGTGTTTCGTATGGCTTTAGAGTCATTAAAAAAAGCCTTATTTCCGGCTAATGATGAGGGAAGAGACGTCGAGAATGAAGCATATGATACCGATAAAAGTACAGCCGGCAAATCCGGTAAAATGATTCTCGTCGAACCACGAGCATATTCGGAATCACAACAAATTGCCGATCATTTAAAGCGAAGAAATTCCGTCGTCGTCAATTTAAAGCGCGTAACGGCTGATCAAGCGAAGCGCATCATTGACTTTTTGAGTGGAACTCTTTATGCCATTGGCGGCGATTTACAAAAATTAGGTAATGGTATTTATCTATGTACTCCCAAGAATGTCGATGTCGAAGGCCGCATAAGTGACGAAGAAAGCGATAAGAAGAATAAATCGAAAATTGAAGATGAAATAGATTTTTAAGACAACTTGTTTGAGGTGAGATAATGAGGAAGTTTGATAAAAGCTTAAATGGTTATAATGTTCACCAAGTAAACTCCTTTGTCGATGATGTCGTAAAAAATGTCGATGAAATGATCGATAAGATGAAGCAAAAAGATCGAGAAATTGAACATTTACGCAAAGAATTAGAGCATTATAAGGATATGGAAACAACACTTAATCGGGCGATTAACTTGGCCAATGAAGCAGCTAGTAAGTTAAATACATCTTCGATGGTGGAAAGTGATGCCATAATAAATGATGCCAAGCGGAATGCCAATCGCATTATCAACGATGCCCTTTTAAAAGCGGAACAATTGGAAAACGACAGTGCTAGGATGCGGCGAAATATCATCACCTTTAAACGGCGAATTAGAAATTTAATAGATCAACAAGCGGATATTATCGATGATTTAGATAAAGTTGATATGGAATAAAGATGCGTGCATCTTTTTTTCTTGCTTTATGATATAATAGTTAAAGGTGAGATTATGTACGCAATTATCAAAAATGAAAAAATAGCATCGGGAATTTATTTGATGGTCGTTCAAGCACCGGAAATTATCGAGCACTTTGCGCCTGGGCAATTCGTCATCGTCATGCGCGATGAAAAAAGTGAACGCATTCCCTTGACGATCTATGATGCCTATGACGATAAAGTTGAACTTATCTATCAAGTCGTTGGGGCCTCGACTTGGGATTTGACGAAGGCCAAAGATACCCTTTTTAGCCTTGCGGGACCTTTGGGCAAACCGGGGTATTTGATCGATAGAGTCTCGGAATATCAAGGGAAAAAGGTCATCTTAGTCGGTGGGGGAATTGGCATTGCTGCCATCTATCCCCAAGCTAAATTTTTAATGAATCATGGCATCAAGCCGACGATTATCTATGGTGCTAAAAATCGCGAACAAATTATCTTAGAGGATAAATTACGCGCCGTGGCCGATGAGGTAATTATTACGACCGACGATGGCAGTTATCAAAATAAGGGCTTTGTAACGGATATATTAAAAGATCATCTTAATGAAGATTTCGATGCTATCTTGGCAATCGGTCCCTTGAAGATGATGGAACGCGTATCGGAGATGACGCGCGAAAATAAGATTAAGACGATCGTCAGCATGAATCCCATCATGGTCGATGGAACGGGCTTATGTGGAGCCTGCCGTGTCAATGTCGGGGGCGAAGCTAAGTTTGCCTGTGTCGATGGACCGGAATTCGATGGGCACTTAGTCGATTTTGCTGCCGCCGAAAAGCGCTTGGAACTTTATAGAGAAGAGGAGCGGGTCAAACTTGCTGCCTATAAGGCCCAAAATGGTGATGATCATGAATAATGAACGCGTAAAGACGACAAAGCTCGATCCGAACGAGCGCATCAAAACCTTTAAAGAAGTCGACTTGGGCTTTTCGGAAGCCGATGCCAAAAGGGAAGCTAGTCGCTGTCTAAATTGTCCAAATCCGCGCTGTGTCTTGGGGTGTCCGGTCAAAATTCAAATTCCCAAATTTATCGCGGCTTTAAAAGATGACGATTTAGAGGGTGCTTATGAAATCATTGCCGCTTCTTCGACTTTGGCAAGCATATGTGGTCGCGTCTGTCCCCAAGAGGAGCAATGCGAGAAGATGTGTGTCCGGGGCCTTCGGGGTGAGGCAATCGCGATTGGCGCTCTCGAGCGTTTTCTCGGCGACTGGGCTTTGAAGAAAAATGCCTTTCCTTTAAAGAAAGAATCGGATAATCATATTCCGGTAGCCATTATTGGCTCGGGACCTAGTGGTCTGGCCTGTGCTCAAGCCTTGCTCAGCAAGGGCTATGACGTGACGATGTTTGAAGCTCTTCATGCAGCAGGTGGGGTCCTCCGTTATGGCATTCCCGAATTTCGGTTGCCAAAGGAAATCGTCGACAAAAGTGTCGATAATTTAGTTCAAAATGGCCTTAAATTAAAACTAAATACCCTTATTGGCAAGACGCTCACGTTGGATGATTTGCGGAAAAAATACCGCGCGATTTATATCGCAACCGGAGCTGGTTTGCCCAAATTTATGGGCTTGGAAAATGAAGATGCCAATGGCGTCTTTTCGGCCAATGAGATCTTGACGCGCATTAATTTGATGAAAGCTTATGAACCGAACTCGGCGACGCCGATCAAGCGTGGATCGACTGCTCTAGTCATCGGCGGTGGCAACGTCGCCTTCGATGCGGCTCGCAGTATGCGGCGCCTCGGCTTAGAAGTTAAAATTGTTTACAGACGCGACGAAGCTCATTTAAAAGCGCGCCACGAAGAAATAGTGCATGCTAAAGAGGAAGGCATCGATCTCGTCTTTAATACCCTTCCTACTAAAGTTTTGACGGATGCGGACTATCGCGTCACGGGCTTAGAAGTCGTGAAGACCAGCATTGACGGGGACAAATATCAAATTATTCCCGATGATTATACCCAAATAAAGGGCGATATCATCATCGAAGCTTTGGGTACTAATCCCAATAAAATTGTCATCGACAATACCGAAATAAAGACGGAAGATGATAAGATCGTCACTTCTAAAGGACATACTAATATCGCGTGCATCTTTGCCGGTGGCGATATCGTTACGGGTTCGGCGACGGTTATTAAAGCGATGGGCGCAGCCTTAGAAGCAGCCGAAGAAATCGATAAGTACTTAGGAGGAAAAGATGAAACTCAATAAATCGGCCTTGATCATTTTCGGCATCATCATCATCGTCGTAATATCGTGTCTGTTAGAAAATAAAAGTCGAGGAGGTGAACTCATGACGGGTAAAGTAAATGCCGTTATCGAAGTTCAAGATTTGGGAACCATTGCCTTAGAACTCGATGCCGATACGGCACCGATTACGGTTACGAATTTTGTCAATTTGGCCAATCAAAAGTTTTATGATGGTCTAACATTCCATCGCGTCGTCGGGGGATTCATGATTCAAGGAGGCGATCCCTTAGGCGATACGACGGGCGGTTCGGGCAAGACGATCAAGGGCGAATTTGCCGCCAATGGAGTCCCAAATGACATCTCGCACACGCGTGGAACTATTTCGATGGCCCGGGCAACCGACTACGATAGTGCCTCGAGTCAATTCTTCATCGTTCAAGAGGATTCTACTTACTTAGATGGCTCTTATTCCGCCTTTGGTCACGTAACTAGTGGTATGGAATACGTCGATGCCATTGTCGATGCTACTAAAAATGCCGATGCCAATGGCTTAGTTCCCGAAGATGAACGCTTTATCATCAAAAGTATCCGCATTATCGATTAGAAAAGGAGGATAGCCATGAAAAAGGATAAATTACGAATAATCTTAAATTATAGTTTGATGTTTATATCTCTATTTGCCTTGGCCTTTTATATGTCCTTATATGCCAAGAGTCTTTTTAATCCGCATCTCTATGGTTTTGATACGATTAATTATGAACTCATATGGGTAGGATTTTCCTTATCATGGATTCTAGCCTTTTTATTGCTCATCTATTTAATTCCATCCAAATATCAAATCGCGACTTATTTTTTTATCAATCTAGCTTGGAATATACTATTCTTTGCTCAAATATGCTATGTTCAACAATTGGGAAAATTTTTAATTCTTTCCGATCTCTTTATTGCCGGTGAAGGTTTTCAATATATTAAATCGATCTTCTTAAATTTAAATATTGGCATGCTCATTACCAATGCCATATCCCTTGCCATATCGATCATCGTCGTTTTGATCAATCGTCAAAATAAGATGCATCATAAGATCAATAAAGTAAATATTGCCATCATGGTCTTCTTGATCTTTATCGCGCGCTTTAGTAGTTATCTGGCCCTCGGCGAAAAAAGCGACGCTACATGGGAAGAAAATTACAATGCGAAAAATATCTATATTAACTATACGAATCCCAATACTTCGATGTATATAAGTGGTTATTATGAATATACTTTTCGTTCGATTTATAAATATTTTTATAATCTCATTACCCTCGATAAGAAGGCGATAAAAAATAAGATCGACGAATATAATCGCATCTATGGCGTCAATCATTTAGATAATGACCATACGGGAATCTTCAAGAATAAAAATGTCATCTATATCATGATGGAAAGTATCGATTCGTGGATCATCGATGAGAAGACGACGCCCAATATTTATCGCTTAAGGCAAGAAGGGCTCAATTTTCAAAATCGTTATTCACCGTTCTTCAATGGGGGACAGACGATTAATTCCGAATTTGCCTGTAATACGGGCATGTATGCGATAACGTCGCGGCAGACGATATATGATATCGATGATGTCGACTATCCTTATAGCTTGGCCAATGTCCTAAGCCGCAATGGCTATTCGGTCAATTCCTTTCATGCTAATTCCAGTGATTTTTACAATCGTGGGTCCTTCCATCGGTTACTCGGCTATAATCATCATTATTCGTTTCTCGATATGCAAAAGAGTGGCCTTTTAAATAAGAAGGTCAATTACTTTCGCGATGCCAATGCCTTAAGTGATGATACGATTGTCGATTTAATGACGAATGGCAAAAAATTCTTGGCCTTTTATACGACTTATTCGGCCCATTTAGAATATACAAAGGATAATAAGGTATATAAAGATATTGGCGATACGTCGTGGGAGAGGGATTATCCGGAAGAGGAGGCCATATATCGGCGTCTAGCTCATGATACGGACGAAGCTATTGGCATCCTCATCGATAAATTACGGGAACGCGATCTCTTAGACGATACGATTCTCGTCTTAGTAACCGACCACTATTCCTATGGCTATTCGGATTCCCTATATGTTGCCATTAGAAAAGGAGTCATGAACAACCGCAAACAATTGCAAAATACGCCTTTTATCATTTGGAGTCCGAGTGTGGCGCATGAAGATATTACGACGATTCTCGATACGGCCGATATCTTGCCGACACTTTTAAATATGTTGGGAATAACGTATGATGCCAATAACTATTTGGGAACGGATGTCTTTGGCGATGAACACGATGACTTCGTCTGGTTTGACGATGGAACTTATATTGCTGGCAGCGATGTCACGTTAGATGATCGGGCCCTTTTGACCAAAGCTAATTATAATATTTTAAAGAATCAAGGAATATTGCTTACCAATTATTATGGAACGTAGGTGAAGTATGAAAGATACCAAAGAAATAATCTTATATTTTAAAGAATCAACGCTTTATCAACCCCTCGATGTTGCCAAGGAGATGAGCAACCGCTATCCCGAATTGGGTCGGCCCCTCGTCTTGCCTAAAAGTGACAATAGCAAAGTACCGCTCATTCTCTTCAATGAAAATGGCGACTTTAAAATGCAGGCGAATTATACGCTTTTATCGATCGTCGTCAATCATAACTATTTTGATCATCTAGCAACTCTAATCTTCGACATGGTCGATACCCTAAGTGAATTTAACTGTGAATTTGAACGCATCGGGTATATATCGAATATCTTTTTATCGCCCAAGTATGTCGCCTTGGCCAAAGAGAAATTTCTAAATATTGATGCCTTGGAAAATATCGACGATATCAATATCGGATGGCATAAGGTCGTTTCCATGAAATATGGCGATATGAATTGTTGGGAACGCTTTATCACGGATGAGACGCAGATGAGTGACTTATTATGTCAATATGACTTCAATAGCATCAGTGGCGAAAAGGCTAAATTAGATATGAAATATATCAAAGAATTTTTACATGTTGCCAATGACTATATCGAAGGGCGGATCAATTATTTATGATGAAAAAAATATGTTCCCTGATCTTAGTCATCGTCTGGATGAGCGTAATTTTTAACTTTTCCAATCAAAATGGTCGGGAATCGGGCTCCCTATCGGAAGAGATCATTACGACGGCCGTCACTTTATTTACTGATATAAAGAAGGATACGCCCGAAATGCAAAGAATCGTCGAAGATCTATCCTTTCCCGTACGCAAACTGGCGCATTTTACGATCTACTTTATTCTCGGTTTTCTCATCATGAATGCCTGCTATATCTGGGGAATACGCCTTAAAACTTTGATTATTGCCGGCATTATTTCGACCCTTTTTGCCATATCGGACGAATTTCATCAGAGCTTCATAAGTGGTCGCGTCGGCGCTTTGAGTGACGTATTGCTCGATGCCAGTGGGGCCCTCTTCGCCGAGTATCTCTATCACTATTTTATCTATCTTAAAAGGGGCCAATCATGAAGTGGTGGTCTTTAAATATTTTAGCTTCCATACTCCTTTCCGCGACGATCACCATCGTGTTATTTAGCTTGACGATCTTAAATGATCACTTCATCATCGATACGTTAGAGGATCATGATTACTATACTACGATCGAACATAATATAGCCAAATCCTTAGAGGAAAGAGGGTATTTAGACTATGAATTGGCTAGTCAAGATCTAAAACGCGATGTCGATAATTATGTCAAAAAGCACTTTTCGCAAGATTATCTCATCAGCAATAAGATTCGCATTAAAAAGGAGGGCGATTTAGCCGAAATCGATGCTATCTATAACGATCATGTACGCTTCCATCGCGAGGCAGAGAAATATCAATTGCATAAAAAGAGCTATATCATCTATTTGGTAACCTTAGTGACGATTTTTATCGTTGGCAATTTCTTTTTACATACCAAAAAACATCATGACTTAGAATGGATCATGATCTTAAGCTTTTTCCTCTTAGTTATGATCTATGGCTTTTTATATCTGATATTGTCCTTTAAAGAGCCCATATTTAACTATTTGTTTAGACGCTACGAACATATATTATTGGGAATCGCCATAATTATGTTAGAAGTTGGTTTTATCAAACTTAAAAAGAAGAGTTGAACATCATCTCTTCTTTTTTTCGCCAAAGACATCTTCGCGAGTGATTTCCTTAAGTTTATTCTTTTTGAGTTGAAAATACTTGTTGCCATATTGAAATTCATAATAGTCAAATTCTTTAGTTAGGGCATTCCTCTCGGCTTTCCAAATGATGATAAAGGCATTTTGTAGCCCCGTTATCTCCGCTAATCTCTTTTCAAATTCGGCATCGATAGAAGTATAGTAATCCCTTTGCCGCCATTTTTTGATATCGGAATTTAAAATAAATGTTGCTTCGTTTTTCTTTTTCATATAGCCGACTCCTTAACCAAAATTATTATAACATAAGAAAGATTTTTTCTCAACGAATTGGTGAGGTAAAAATAATTAATCTTGTGGGAAAATAATTTTATAAGAGTGGTGGTCCAATGAATAAAGATGATGAAAACTATGTCTATTATTTAGTGGGCCAAAATATCAAACGGATTCGCATCGAAAAGGGCTTAAAACAAAGTGATTTAGCACAGAGAAGTACTTATTCCTTGGGATTTATCATGAATATTGAGAGCAAAAAATATTTACAGACATTTGCCTTGGGGACGTTATGGACGATTGCCAAAGCTTTAGATGTCGATATGGCGGAGTTCTTTAGACCTTTGGATTAGAGCTCTTTTTTATTCTTCTTAAATTCGCGATACATCTTCGATATGGCCCGCTTTTCAATTCGAGAGACATATGAGCGGGAAATTCCTAATTCTTTGGCGATTTCCTTTTGGGTTAGTTCATCATTATTATAAAGGCCGTACCGCTTCGTGATGATCTGCCGTTCCCGGGGCGTTAAGACTTTTAGATAGGTATTGATCGCTTCCTTGTTCTCCTTATAGTGCAGGTCCTCGATTAGATCTTCGGAATTGGCCTTGATGACATCGATGAGGTTTATCTCGTTGCCATCTTTATCATAGCCGATCGTATCGTTTAAGGAGACGTTGTTATTATTCTTGCGGTTGGACCGAAAGTGCATTAAGACTTCGTTTTCGATACACCGTGCCACATAAGTCGTGAGGCGATTTTTCTTATCCGGTTTAAAGGAATCGATGCCTTTAATTAGACCGATGGTGCCAATGCTGATGAGATCATCGGTGTTATTTTCGATACGTTCAAATTTCTTGACGATATGGGCTACTAAGCGGAGATTATGTTCGATGAGTTTATTGCGTGCTTCGATATCGTGATTCATCATTTTATTGATCAAATCTTCCTCTTCCTCTTTTGGAAGGGGTTCGGGAAAGACATTGATCGAGTATGAACCCATGGCCAAGGAGAGCATATTCATGATATGGATTAAAAACAACATATAATTCACCTAATAAAGTTTATGAATATTTGCTAAAATAAATGTTAAATAAAATGTAAAGACTTGAATGTGGTAGACACTTATTTTATAATAAAGCTAGGTGATTTTCATGAAAAAATCCAAAAAACTTTTAGGCCTTATCGGCATTTTACTCATCAGCTTAATGACTTTTCGGGTCGATGTCTATGCGGCTTGTCCTCTAGGACCCCATGTAACGAAGGATTTGACCAATGTCTTAAATATATTCAAGATCGTGGCGCCCTTGCTCGTCATCGTCGTCTCGACTTATGAGGCCGTCATTGCCATTACCAAAGGCGATGCCCAAGTGGAACTTAAAAAAGTCTTCATTCGCTTTTGCAAGCGCGTCGGTCTAGCGGCGCTCATCTTCTTTCTTCCCGTCTTAGTAGACCAAGTGATGCAGATGATGAATGTTTGGGATGATGAGGGCGGCTGTAAATTTGAAAATACGCCCGAGATCATCGAACAACCCGAGGAAAAACCGGCTCTCGAAGTACCAAAATATGAGAGTTTGGATCCCAACCGGGCCTTTACGCTCGAGTATTATGGCACCAAGACGTGCTTCACAGTCGATGATTATGACGATATCATAGCTAATCTTCATGCCGATCCCGAACCAGCTAATAGTACGTATAAAGCCAATCCGACTTGTTATGATAAAGATGGCAAGAAAATCGATTGTTCGGATGATGCCCTTATTGGTGGTCGCGTCGAATTTACGGCGCGCGATGATCGCAGTGGCGAGAGCTTGACATATTCATTTAATATAAAGGATAGCTGTGAGGGAAGTCAATCGAAGGAAGCGGGAGCTAATTTTAAGGATTTAGAGCTCGTCTTGGAAAATACTTCTAAGACATGCTTTATCAACAATACTACAGACCGCGATACCGTTCATAACAATATCCATTTGATCTATAAGGATCCGAAAGATAATAAGAAGTTCGATTTGGGCAATACCTATACGGCTATTCAAAATGGTGGGGTTATCGAAGCCCAATGCTATAAGATGGATGGCAAAGGTGATTTTGCCTGCAATGAACCCGGTTGGGTCGAGTATACGGCGACTTATAAGGGAGCGACGGTCAAACAAGTCGTCTACTTCTATAAGGATTTAAGTGACTGTGGCAAGGGCGAAAGTGCCGGCAAGACGACGACGGTTACGACGGCTAAGCGTCCGGATAAGCTCACCTTGACCTATTGGGGCAATAAGACGTGCTTTACCAATGATGATTTAGGCGATCTTTTGGACAATATCAGTGCCAACCAACAAGCACGCATCGAACCATTCTGCTATAATGCGGCCGGTAAAAGTGTAAATTGTAGCAGTAACTTGACGGGTGGTTATATCGAAGTTAAAGCCACGACGGAGACGGGATTAGAGGACTCCATGCGCTTTGATGTCAAAGATAGCTGTGATGGAGCTGAGACGCGAATTCCACCAACGAGCGAAGAATTAAGCTTTAAAATTGAAAACCCTAACGGCTGCTTTACGACCAAAGACCGAACCTATATTCAAAATAATTTGATCCTCTATAGTGGCAATACGGCCTTGGGCAATGCGGATAATGCGCCACTCATGGGAGCTAAGGTCGATATCCAATGCTATACGACTAAAGATAAGGCGGATTGGGGCTGCAATAATAAAGATGGCTATATGATCTTTACGGCCAAATATCAAAATAGGACCATCGATTATCGCGTCGATATCTCCTCTTCATGTAAGTAAAAAATTAGTTCATATTGCAAAGATATGAGCTATTTTTTTATTATCGGGTATGATACAATATTAAAAGAAGAGGGATATTATGTTAGATCGATTTGTACCGGATAAATATTTTAAAAGTATCTATGATATCAATTATAAAGCTTTAAAAAAGAGTGGTATCAAATGTCTAATCTTTGATCTATCCAATACGATAAGTCCAACCAATATTAAAAGTCCCACGCGCAAAATAAAAGATCTCTTTGAAGATCTAAAAGACATGAATTTTTATCTCGTCATCATGAGCAATGGCTTGAAAAAAGATGTGACACCCTTTAAGGAAATACTATGTGTCGATTCCTGTTTTTTATCCTTTAAACCCTTAAAACATAAATATAAAAAGATCATGCGCTTTCACGATTTAAAGGATAATCAAATTGCCTGTATTGGCGATCAATTATTTTTTGATATCTATGGTGCTAATCGCATGAACTTTACCTCTATTCTCGTCAATCCGATCAGTACCGATGAATTTGCTACTACGAAATTAAATCGGCAAATGGAAAATCAAGTCATCAAGCATTTGACCAAAAAAGATCTATTTAAAAGGGGAAGATATTATGAATAAGATATGCTTTGGCTGTGGGGCCAAATTACAAAGTGTCGATAAGGAGAGCAAGGGCTATATTCCCGAAGGTAAGATTAATACGGCATCCTATTGCATGCGGTGTTTTCGCATGATGCATTATGGGGAACAACAGGAGATGACTACTCCTAAAGATAAAAAGGAGATTATCAATAAAGTCAATAAAGATCATCGCTTTGTCATCTTTTTAGTCGATTTTTTAAATATCAATGACGAAGTAATGACGATTTTTAAGAGCATTACGCGACCTAAGTTATTAATCGTCAATAAATGCGAACTATTGCCCAAAGATGTCAATAAATTAAATTTCTTAAAATACCTACAAGATTATTATCATATCGATTCGGAGATCAAACTGAAGGGCAGCAATAGCTTTCATGGAATCAAGCCCGTTTTACATTATTTAGAGGAAAATAATATTATGGAGATGTATGTCTTGGGGATTTCCAATAGTGGTAAATCGACTTTTATCAATGATTTTATCGATGTTACGAAGACGGATATGGCCAAGATCAATGTCAATAAGCGGGCCAATACGACTTTGGATTTCATTCGCGTAAAGTTAGCTAATGGCATGACTTTGATCGATTCGCCCGGTTTTATCATCGATAATTTTTTGGATAATACGACGAGCAGTAAGACGATTGTCTCATATACGATGCAGATGAAGGAATGCGAGACGATAGCCCTTTTTGATAATAAATACTATTTTAAATTCGATGCTAAGACTTCCGTAGTCCTATATGCCAATCAAAGTGGCAAAAAAATTGTCAAGAAGTATTATAAGGCTGCTCCCGATTTAGTTACGAAAATCGATATTGTGAAGGATAACCAAGATATCGTCCTAAAGGGCATTGGCTTTTTGACGATTAAAAAGCCCTGTACGGTAACTTGTAATATCCCAGCATCTTTCTTAGAAGTACGGGATTCCATGTTTGGGGGATATAAAGATGAGCAAAATTCAAGTAATGAGTGAAAACTTAGCTAATAAAATCGCGGCTGGCGAAGTCGTCGAACGCATTAGCAGTGTCGTCAAAGAATTGGTCGAAAATAGTATCGATGCCAATTCCAAGACCATTAAAGTTTCCTTGGTGGAAAGTGGCATTAAGGAAATACGCGTCATCGACGATGGCATCGGCATGGATCGCGAGGATGCTAAGTTGGCCTTTTTACGGCATGCAACTTCGAAATTGTTAAAAGAAGATGATCTCTTTTTTATCAATACGCTCGGGTTTCGCGGGGAGGCTCTTCCCAGCATTGCAAGCGTTTCGAAAGTTACTTTAAAGACGAGTCAGGGAAGTATTGGAACGGAAATCGTCATCAATGGTGGCAATATCGAAAGTATCGATAATACGGATGCCCGTCAGGGTACGGATATCACGGTTGCCGATCTATTTTATAATACGCCGGTGCGCCTCAAATATTTAAAGAGCGACGCTACGGAACTTGCCAATGTTACGACCTATATCGAAAAACTCGCCTTATCGCATCCCCATATCTCGTTTTCTCTAACGAATAATGAGCGCCGGATCGTCTTTACTTCCGGCAGTGGGGATCTACTCAAGACCATTCATGAAGTCTATGGTTATACCGTGAGTTCGAATATGATTGCCGTCAATGCTAGTACGGACGATTATGATATCTATGGCTTTATCTGTAAACCCGCCGTTTTAAAGTCGAGTCGCTTGCATATGACGACGATCGTCAATGGTCGCATTGTCAGGAATAATGATGTCAATAAGGCCATTAATGATGGCTATCATACGTTTAAACCGGATATCAAATACCCCGTCGTCGTCCTTTTAATCGAAACGGATCCCACGATTATCGATGTCAATATCCATCCGACGAAACAAGATATTAAATTCTCCAAATTGGAAGAATTGACGAGCCTAATTACCGAAATGATCGGTGCAGCCTTGAGGAAGGCGATGCTCGTTCCAAAAATTGAAGTTCGCGTTCCCGAAACCGTCTATAATGAAATAGCGCTTCCGGAAGTTCACGAAGAGGAAACCGATTATCAGCCTTCGACGAGGCAAGAGATCATCGATTTTAAACAAGATAATATCGATGAAAAAGATATCAGCTTCGAACAAGCGCAAGAGGAAGTCTATGAACCAGATAAAGATATCAAGAAATTGGAATTATACCCCGTCGGCATTGCCTTGGGAACATATATCATTGCCCAAAATCAAGATGGCATGTATTTAATCGATCAACATGCCGCTCAGGAGCGCATCAATTATGAAAAAGTATTACATGCCCTAGCTTCCGATAAGATCTTTACGACTTCGTTGCTCATTCCGATTTCGATCGAATTGTCGGCGAGCGAATTTATGAAGATAAAGGAAAACATGCAAATCCTTTGCGATTTAGGTTTTAAAATCGAAGAGTTTGGCGTCAATACTTATATCATTAAAGAACACCCGACTTGGTTGCGCGAGGGCTTGGAGACGGAAAGTGTTCGCCGGATATTTGATATCATTATCGAAGGCAAGGATCTCTTCGATCGCGTCAAATTCCAAGATCATATCGCCGCCACGATGGCCTGCAAGATGAGCGTTAAAGGCAATGAAGCCATAACTTTAGAACAAGCGCAAAATTTATTAGATGATCTCGTCCTCTGCGATAACCCCTATAACTGTCCCCATGGTCGACCAACGATAATAACATTTACCCGTTATGAACTCGAAAGAATGTTTAAACGCGTCATGAATTAAGATAACAAAAAAAATACTCACTATGGTGGGCATTTTTTAATGGGAATAATTTAAGATCATATATTTACATTATATGTACTAATATTTAACATATTTTTTGACAAGTTAATCATATATATGATACGCTTAATATGAATTATTATAATAATATACTTTATGGTAGTTTAAAAAAAAGTAGTAATAGAAAATACTACGGTGAGGAGTAAAAAATATGAAGGAAAAATCTACTAAGAAAACGAAAATAATATGTGGGGTAATTTCTGGAATTATTGTTATCGTTTTGGCAATTTTATTTTTCTTAAAGGGTTGTGCTAAAGAGTTTACGGTATCGTTTGATTCTAATGGTGGATCTCTAATAAATAATATCGATGTCAAAGAAAATGAAAAGATAAACAAACCAAGTGATCCAACTAAAAAGGGTAGTATCTTTGCAGGATGGTATTATCACGACGAATTGTTTGATTTTAATACGAAGATTACCGAAGATATTACTTTAGTTGCCAGATGGATTACGGAAGAAAAAATCGTCCTCGAAAGTAAAACTTTGTCATTAGAGGTCGGAGCAACGGGAGCAGTTAAAATACTAGCATATCCTAGTGCAGTAGATTTACAAGATTTAGTATTTATATCAAGTGCGGAAGATGTCGTCAAGGTTATGGAAGATGGAAAAATTACGGCTTTAAAAGAGGGAACAGCCGTTGTCACTGTCAAATCAAAAGATGGCAAATATCAAGAAAGTGTGACGATAACGGTAACGAAGAAGGCCGATGAAATTACAATAACGGAACCCGATAAGACCACGACGACGACGACTAAGGCCGGCGGAAATAAAAAGCCCAATACGGGTGGCAATTCTAAACCAAGTGGTGGAAGCACTGAGGGTACGACGACAACTACCAAAGGAGTAGAAGTTACCAATGTCACTATAACGGGTAATGATACCGTCAATGCCGGGGAAAGCTTAAAATTAGGTGTTAATATTACGCCAAGTAATGCAACTGATAAGAGCGTAACTTGGGAAATCACTAGTGGCTCTGATAAGGCCACGATTGATCAAAGTGGCAAGGTAAGTGCTAAGAAGTCTGGAAAAATTACCGTTAAGGTTACGACCTCTAATGGCAAGACGGCCACGAAAGAAATTACGATTAAATCCGTATATAAAGTGATAATGAATCCCGAATGTATTGAAATACCGGGTATGGTTCCCCAACGATATATTTTTAAAGTATATAAGGATGGAACTCAAACGACTGATTATATTAAATTTATCTATAATGGAACGGAAGCCACGCCGCGCAGTTATTCGATAGCAACGAGTGAAATTAAAGCTAGCATTACGACGGTTACTATTGAAACCAATGAAGGTAAATTTACCGCCAGTGTCGAATATAAAGCACCGGAAAGTTGTTAAAAAGGAAGTATTAAAATGAGTAGGAAAATGAAAAAATTATGGTTATTTATAGCTCTATTCTTTATTGGTACAATGCAACCAATGGCCAGAGAAGTCAATTTTAAAGAATTAAATGCTGCCGTTGAAGAGAAGGGTGCAACTTGGTATTACGTAGTAGGCGAATATGTATTTACAAGTACTTATGGTCAAGGAGACAATACCAAGTTATCGATTCAAGACTTTATGCTTGGCGCACGATCTGTTGGTGATGCCGAAGGGGCGATAAGAGGGGAAGCTATCTATGATGCCATGACGATTAATTATGTCAAAAAAGAGGGCAATGAATGGAAAATTCAAAATAATTATTTAGGTAAAACTGATTTAAACCAAAGCCTCAGCGCTACCGACGATAATAAAAAGATCAATATCAAATATATCGATTATGAAATCTTAAAGACGCCGACGCAAGCTAAAATCGATCTAGGTTATGGTGATAGTAATAAGGATGCTTATCAAAGATTGATCGAGGAAACTTATGGCTTTACTAATGGCAATACGGCCAATTCGGAAAATTTAAAGTTGGAATCTACGGGATCTAATCAATATAACTTAACGGGTTTATTAAAGAAATTCGATGGGAATTTAAATAATGTCTTTCAAGGCGATGATTTGACAAAATATTATTTCTCTTATTATGTCGATTTTGAAAATAAAGATCTAGTTACGAATGATAGTACTATTACCATTAAAGTTCTCAATCAACAAGGAAATGAAAAGACGACGAGTACGAAAACATTTACCAAAAATACTTTCGATAGCGATACCGGTATTGCCATGTTATTTGCCTATAAATCGGCATCAGAATATCAAAAATTGGAAATTACGTTAGATTATGATGGCCAAAAGGAAATATATGCACCGACTACTTATACCATTGACTTAAGTAAGCTAACGACTCAAAAGAACACGATTATGAATGATGTCGATGTCAAAGCCACCATTCCGGAAGGAAATGATAAAACGCATTTTGAAGATGTCTATGGCTATAACTTCATGGATGATCTAACTGTAACAAGAGAAGACAATGTCTTTAAAATAAGTGGCGATGTTCATGAACAAGTTATAAAAGATGGCATTTTTACTGGCGATGAAGTAACTAACTTCTATATTCCATACAATATTAATCCAACGAGTGTCATCATCGGCAAGACGACGGTTACGAGACCGATTAAGCATGGTACTGAAAATCCAACTACAATAATTAATGATGAATATGGTCTAAGTGTCTTATTATCTATTCAACCTAGTAAAATAGAAAATTGTAAACAAGAAGCTAAAAATTGTCAATTTGAATTTACGGTCGATTTAGATGGCAGTGAAGATTTGTATATTCCTGCGAAGTTTACATTAGATTATTCGGGTATTAATTTGATTAAACATATTACGGCAACTTTCAATTATCGTGAACCAGAACAAAATAAAGTTTTAAAATTATATCCGGGCGAAACTATTAAAAAAGAGTTAGTAGATGATCCTACATATGATGAATACCATGAATTTACTAAATGGACTGATACTAAAAACGAATTATTTGAGTTTGATAAGACTGTCGTCAATGAGGATATTACCTTAAATCCCAATTGGACGATCTTAGTAAGTAAATATATCAATGCTAAAGTAAATGGCATTGAGGGCGATGAAAATTATGATAAGCCAACGATCGATGGAACGAACATTACCCTTAATATTAAGAAAAATGATCTAAGTAAAGAAAAATTAAGTGAATTATTGTCGCCAATTATTGCCGAAGCTTTAAAAACTAATGAGTTTGAAAAGATAACGCTTAAATTAGATGATAAGACGGCAGATATCACCAGTAGTGATGATGATGCAATAAAAACAGCCATTGAAAATACTTTACTAACTGAAAAAACGGATTTAGATGAATTAATTACTAAAACTATAACCATTTCTTTTGAAAAGAAAGGTGATGCTTTAGTTGAGTTTGATGAAAAAAAAGATTATAGTTTGACTTTTACTGCTGATTTTAGAGTTATCCAAAATGAAACGGAATTAAATGAAGCTTTAGCAGCTAAGGAAGTCAATACTATTTATGTTACAAAAGCTCTTAATGTCAATAAAGAATATCAAGTCAGTCGCAAAGTTACCATCTCTGGAACGGATGACAACAATACAATTACGGGTAATGGAGAATCTATTTTTAAAGTAACTGGTGGCGAAGTAACATTTAAAAATATCAAATTGACGGGAGCTAAAGTGGGAATACTTGCTACGGCTGGTACAGTTAATCTTGATACTGTCGACTTATCGAATAATACTGAAGCCGGAATCGAATTAAATGGCAAAGTAACATTAAAAGGTGATAAGAGTAAAATTACCTATTCTAATGAATCTTACGAGAAACCGCTAGTTCGCATTCCAAAAGAACAAAAAAATAATCATAAGATAGAAGTAACAGATTTAACTAAAGTAGAAACACTTTACGATGTAAAGAAATTCGATAAAAATAGTGGTTATGATGCCGAAAAAGATATCTATATTGGCGATACCTTAGTAGCTAAAAACTACAGCTACATCAACCATTATCTCGATGCCTCTAAGAGCAATAAGTGGCTTAAATTAGTCTATAATGGCGATCGTTCTATTACTAATAAGCCAGTTATATATACTATTTATTTTGATAAAGAAAAAGGCAAAGATACAGATGGCAATAATGCTGAACCGGCTAAAGATATTAAGTATCTTACAACTTATGATGGTTCTTTGGGAACCTATACGGTCGACAAATGGGCGAATAGTGGTGCTACTTATGACTATGGTACTGTCAATCCAACACAAGATGGTTCATATGGCATAATTTATAAAGTTGATTATAAACAAGGTACTGTTCAAGTAGAAGATGAAGAAAGTTTAATTGAGGCCGTCAAAGCTGATAGTAATAATAAAATTGTCATTATAAAAAATGAAATCACTTTAACTAAAGAACTTGACATAACAGCGAGTGACATTACTATTACTGGTAAAGTATCAGGTGTTAATGAAGTAAATGGTGCTTTAAAAGGTAAGATTAAAGTAAGTGGTGATAATGTACGATTCTCATTGATGAGTATAACTGGTAATACTATAGCTAATAGTGAAACAAAATCAGTAGTAACTATTGAGGGAACGGGCTTTAATTCTTCGCAAGTTAATTACAAAGCTAATAATATTGGCAGTAATTGGGATAATATTTTATGTTATACTCATACAAATCCAACAACGGTTTTATTCTATAATGTTTTTGATGGTTCTAATGCCACTAGTCTAATTGACTTTAAAGGCCAATTATCCAAAGATCTCATCGGTGATAAACATTCACGTTTAATTGGCAATGATTTTAAAGGAGCCAGTGAAACGAAGGAATTTATCATCATCGAATCGTTTGAAAATGGAGCAAAACTCGATATTACCCAAACAGAAGCTGATTTTGTTGGTGAACATGAATATGGTATTAGAATTAAGAAACCAACTGATAAGATAAACGCAACAATTGATTTAGGATATGATTGGTTTAATAGTTCGGATAAGATCTTAAAGATTGCTCTTGAAGCTGATGAAAATACTGATTATTCTGATTTGACCATTACTGGTGGTAGAAATTTTAAAGATAAAGTAAAACTATATTACTTAAATGGTGAGCAAGAAGCAGAACATAACGAAGCTGGAGAAGTTAATCTAGTAATAAAAGAATAGGGTATGATTAAATTCATGCCTTTTTTCTTGTCAATTAATTATATGAATTACAAGTATAATATGATATATTTAAGTTGTAAGGTGGTCAAATGAAAAGATTATTTATATTGATATTTTTACTTTGTCTTTTTCCTCTAACAATTAATGCTGCCGTAGCAACCTCAGTAGATAAACGTGATTTAAATATTCATCTTTTTATCAGTAGTGATTGTCAAAGTTGTGAAGAAATAAAAAAATATGTTGAGGAAAAACATAAAGAAAATTCCCGTATTATATTAAATGAAATTAATGTTGAAGAAGAAAAAGATGTTTATACAAACACAAGAGAGTTGTTAAATTTTAAAGATAATAAATATCCATTAATAATAATTGGTTCTAACTATTTCTATAAATTAGATCGTAAAAAATTAGATAAAGTAATTGAAAGTTATTTAAAAAATGATGACTATTGTGATTTAGTTTATCGTATAAAAAGTAATTTAAATACGGATGATTGTTTAGAATTAAATAAAAATATTTATAAGAATGATAATAATAATTTAATTATAATAATAGGTATAGCTGTCATTATTATAATAACTGGTTTAATAATATTAAAAGTAGTAAAGATAAAAAGAGGTTATAGTAAAAGAAAATAATAAATCACAAAGTCAGGTGAACATTTTACCGACGTCGGCAAAATGTTAAATATGTGTAAAGTAATTATAAAAACTATGCTTGCTATTTGTTATATAAAAAAGGGCTTTTAGAGTCTTTTTTCTTTTTAGAAAAAATGCAACTGGGGGGGGTGCAATACAATAGAGAAAATGGAAAATAGGAGCAGAGATTGACATGAAAAAAGTAATTTTGGGAATATTAATTGGACTATCTTTAAGTGCTATAAGTGTCGTTGCTCTGAATCTATGTAATGCGAAAGATATCGAGTATAATGCTAGTGATATTAACTGGGACGTCGATACGGTAAGTGATGCTTTAAATGATTTATATAAAAGTAAGGGAAGTAATACTAATGATTCATGTAATAATGTTGCTGAACCTAATTTAGGAAATGAAGAAAAAATAATACCAGTAATAATAGATGACAATGGGACAGTAACAAAAGTAAATAAAAATAATCCGAATTGGTATAACTATTGTGAGAAGAAATGGGCCAATGCAGTAATCTTAAATGATAGTGTGCCAATTCCGAATGATAATCAAGCAATTGAAATGATTAATATAGAATCGATGTTTGTATGGATACCAAAGTATAAATATAAATTATGGAATGTCAATTCCACTGGAAAAGATTCAATTGAACAAAAACATTCAATAGATATTGTTTTCGATACGACAAATACAATTGAAAAAAATGGTGTATCATGTGAAACTCCAATGGAGAGTGGAAATATTGGGAACTGCAGTAATGGGGAATATATGACACATCCAGCATTTATTTCATTTGATGTCGATGGTTTTTGGGTCGGCAAATTTGAGACAGGATATAAAAATGCAACAACAACCGCTCAAGCTCAAGTCAGTAGCAACGATCCAAGTTATATTGTTGTAAAACCAAATGCTTTTTCATGGCGAAATAATCCGGTCAAAAATATGTTTGAAGCAGCATACGATTATGAACGCGACTTAGACTCGCATATGATGAAGAATACGGAATGGGGAGCCGTAGCATATCTATCCCATTCAAAGTATGGAATAGATAGAGAAATAAACATTAATAATAAAAGTTCATATAAAACTGGATATTCTGCCTTACCTTCTACAAATCAGCAAACTTTTCCAGGAATTACGGGCGATGATAATTCTTATAATCAACAATGGAATACAAATGTTGGTTATATAGCCAGTACCACTGGGAATATTACCGGTGTATATGATATGTCGGGTGGAGCTTTTGATACTATGGCAAGCTATACATTTGGAAAATACGGAAACAGTGGATTTAATAGTACATTATTAAATGATATGTATAATGATGATTATTACGATGTATATAATGCAAATAGTACAGGTGACTCTTATCAATATATGATTCTTGGAGATGCAACCGGAGAAATGGGACCTTTTAGGCAATATGTAACTGGGGGAAGCTCGAACGACTTTCACAATGGCTGGTATGGCGATATTGCTTATTTTATTGACTCTTCGAATTCTTGGTTTCGTCGGGGAGGACCATATACAGATGGATCAAATGGCGGACAATTCGAATTTAATCGCCATTCTGGTGCTTTAGAAGCTAGTAATGGATTTCGGATTGTTCTTGCTGGTGAAAATAAGCATCCAACTAATTAATATTATAAATAAGCAAGAATTAAGCAAGAATTAAGCAAAATTTAAGCAAGATATCTTACTTATTTTTTTATATTTTGTTTTATAATAAACATGTAGGGGGATGACCATGAGTGATTTTAATGTATCATTTACAATTACTAATGAAATGTTAAATTATATATCAAGCATAATGGAAAAATTAGGTAAGTTAAACAATCATATCAATTTAAATAAAATGCCAATACTTAGAAAAAATAACACAATAAAATCCATTCATTCGTCTTTGGCAATTGAAGCAAATTCATTATCTTTAAATCAAGTAAAAGATGTTATTGATGGCAAGCTTGTCTTTGGTCCACAAAAAGAAATTCAAGAAATAAAAAATTCCTATAAAACATATGAAATGATAAAAGAGTTTAATCCGTATTCTTTAAGAGATTTAAAAAAAGCTCATGAAATGATGATGCATTTAATTATTGAAGATAATGGCAAGTTTAGAATAGATGATGAAGGTGTATTTGATGAACATGGCAACTGTATTCATGTTTGTCCTTCCCCTGATCAAGTAAAGATACTGATGAACTCCTTATTTAATTGGATGAAAGAAAATAAAAATAAAATTCATCCTTTAATATTATCTTCTGTTTTTCATTATGAATTTGTCTTTATTCACCCTTTTTCAGATGGCAATGGTCGAATTTCCCGATTATGGCAAAATGTAATATTGTCTAAATGGAAAGATATATTTGAATATATTCCAATTGAATCTCAATTACTTAAATATCAAAATGATTATTATGATGTAATTGATAAATGTAATAAAAATGGTGACTCGACATTATTTATAGAATTTATGTTAAATATGTTTGATGAAATATTAAGTGATTTTATTAATAATGCTACTACTGCATTAACGGAAGAAGCAATTAATATAAATAAACTTTTAAGTGTTTTAGAAGTAAATGTGCCAATGACAGCCAACGAAATAATGGATAAATTGGGAATCAAATCAAAAGAAACTTTGAGAAAGACATATTTAGATCCGGCGATTAAAGAGGGTTTAGTTAAACAAACAATTCCTGATAAACCAACAAGTAGAAGGCAAATGTACTATAAAAACATGCTATAGTAATTACTTATAAAATAATTAAGTAAATAATTTAGGCACTCAAGTGTCTTTTTTTATTTTGAAAAACTGCAACTGGGGGGGGTGCAATACAATAGAGAAAATGGAAAATAGGAGCAGAGATTGACATGAAAAAAGGAATAGTTGTAGCATTAATATTAATGAGCATAGGATTTGCAGCAGTAACAACATCACTAGTAATAAATGGAACAATAAATTATGGATATGATACCAAAGACTTTGATGTATACTTTAGTGAAGCAATACTTGATGGTGAAGTAAAAAGTGAAGAACTAATTGATACAACCAAAAAGAGTATTACATTTACAACCAAAGAATTAAGTAAAAAAGGAGATAGAAGTATCTTAGAATATCAAGTAATGAATAATAGTAAACAATATGATGCTACTGTAGCTATCGAATGTAAGCGACTTGATGCTGAAAATCAAGAAAGCGATGAAATAACTAGTAAATATACGGAAATTACAGCAAGTCCAATAAGTTTAACAGTAAAAGCCCAAGAGAGTCGAAAAGGAACGATAACAGTAGAACTAAAGAACGTAAGTACAGAAGAAATTGACGAAAAGTTTAAATGTAGTCTTACTGTAAATCCAGGTGAAAGAGAAAAAGAATCAAGTACATATATTGCGGATAATTACTGTGATAGTGTAGCAAAGCCAAATTTAGGAACAAATGATAAGCTTATACCAGTTACAATAAGTGATGATGGAACAGTAACAAAAGTAAGCGAAGATAATGAAAGTTGGTATGATTATTGTGATAAAAAATGGGCGAACGCAGTCATCTTAAAAGATGGTGAGACAGCACCAGAAGATAATCAAAAAATTGACATGGACAACATTGAAGCAATGTTTGTGTGGATACCAAAGTATAAATATCGGTTATGGAATGTTGAAGTTGAAGATCCATTATATAATGTGCATTCTATAGAAATAGAATTTGATACTAAAGACACTGAAGATATTGAAGGTGTATCATGTGCAACACCAATGGAAAGTGGAAATATAGGAAACTGTAATAATGGGGAATATATGACACATCCTGCATTTAAATCATTTGGAGTAGATGGCTTCTGGGTTGGAAAGTTTGAAACGGGATACAAAGAAGCAAAAAAAGAAGTTGAAGCGCGAATAAATAATAATGATTCAAGTCATATAATCATAAAACCAGATGTTTATTCGTGGAGAAGCAATACAGTAAAAAATATGTTTGAAGCTTCACAAAATTATAAAGAAAGCTTACAATCGCATATGATGAAAAACACTGAATGGGGAGCCGTTGCCTATCTATCACATTCAATATTTGGAATAAATAAAGAATTAACTATTAATAACAATAGTGCACATAAAACTGGATATGCGGCGTTACCAACAATAGACCAAAGTAAAATCCTTGGCGAAACAGGCGATGGTGAACCGTTTAATACTCCATGGAATACTTTCAATGGATTTACTGCCAGTACCACGGGAAATATAACGGGTGTCTACGATATGTCTGGAGGAGCTTGGGAATATATGGCATCTTATGTCCAAGAATCCAGTGAAGATAAAACTGGATTTAGTAAAGAGGAATTACAAAGTTTAGATGAAAGATTTGTCGATGTATATGCTAAAGATAGTACAACGACATCTTATAACAAAATGATTTTAGGAGATGCAACAGGAGAGATGGGGCCATTTACTCGTTATGAAGATACTGATAACAATTGGAGGTGGCACAACAGTTGGTACGCTGACGGTTCCCATTTCGTTGAAGCGTCGAACCCGTGGTTCCATCGAGGCGGCGTTTCCGACTACGGAGTTATAGCGGGGCAGTTCGATTTCTTTAGGTACAGTGACACTATCTATAATGGTGCTGGCTTCCGCATTTCCTTAGCTCCACAATAGTATTAGAGTGCTTATATGGCACTTTTTTTGTTGACGTAAAGTATTACAAAAAATAAAAAATTGATGGTTTATTCTTGCTATTTATTCCGTAAAAGTAGTATTATATATGTAGACAGTGGCAGATAGTGGAAGAAAGTGGGGGATTTAAAATGTTGATGGGTGAATATCATCACAATATTGACGAAAAAAATCGTCTCGTAATCCCCAGCAAATTTCGCTTTGAACTCGGCGAGAAGTTCATCGTAACTCGCGGGTTAGACAAATGCTTATTCGTCTATTCGGAAGAAGAGTGGAATAAGATTGTCGCGAAATTAAAAACTCTACCTTTCACGCAAAGAGATGCTCGTAACTTCACTCGTTTCTTCTTATCTGGTGCTGCGATTTGCGAACTTGATCGTTCCGGTCGAGTAAGCATTACCTCCCCTTTGGTCGAATACGCCGGTATAACAAGAGATTGTGTTATTATCGGCGCGAATGACCGAATTGAAATTTGGGCCAAAGAAGAGTGGGATTCTTTCATATCGACAAATGAAGAACATTTTGCCGATATAGCTGAGAATTTGTTTGCTGCAGGTGATTTTAATGCATAATAGCGTACTTTTAAAGGAAAGTATCGAAAACTTAAATATCAAAAGTGATGGTATTTATGTCGATTGTACATTAGGATATGGTGGCCATAGCGAAGCCATCTTAAGACAAATTCCCAACGGATTTCTCTACGGCTTTGACCAAGATGAAGAGGCTTTGGTCTATGCTTCAAAGAGATTGGCCAAAGTTGGCCATAATTTTAAGGTAATTTATGCTAATTTTGAAAATTTAAAAGAGAAGTTAAATGAATTAGGTGTCTTTAAAGTCGATGGCATTATCTTTGATTTAGGCTTTTCATCACCCCAAATCGATGATGAAAGTCGCGGATTTTCCTTCATGAAAGATGCTCCCTTGGACATGCGCATGGATAGGCGACAAAAGATGAGTGCCTATGAGGTCGTCAACAACTATCCCTTAGAAAAACTCGTCGATATCTTTTACCGCTATGCCGAAGAAAAATATTCCAAAGCGATTGCCAAGAATATCGTAACCAATCGTCCCATAACGACGACCCTGGAGCTCGTCGACATCATCAAGAAATCCGTTCCCGTCAAATATGCCAATACGCGACATCCGGAACGCGTGATCTTTCAAGCCCTTCGCATCGAAGTCAATCGCGAATTAAGGGTCTTAGAAAGCACATTGCCGCAAGCGATCGATTTATTAAATATCGGTGGACGCTTATGTGTAATAATGTTTCATTCTTTAGAAGATCGCATTGCCAAGCAGACATTTAAATTAAATAGTGAAATACCAGATTTAGTCAAAGGTTTACCGGAAATTCCAGAGGAATATCAACCGAAGATTAAACTTATAAATAAAAAGCCTATTCTTCCGAGTTCGGAAGAGATGAGCACTAATTCACGTAGTAAAAGTGCCAAATTACGAGTAATAGAAAGGGTAAAATAATATGCGAAAAACAACGGGTCTAAAATTAAAAATACGTCGTGGTGAAAAGGGGATAATGATCATTTTATTTATCTTTGCCCTCTTGACGCCTTTGATGATCGTCTATTCTAATGCTTGTCTATCTAGTTCGAATATCGAAGTTGAAAAGTTAAAAAAGAAAATAGAAAAACAAGAGAATGTCAATGCTAGTCTATCGATGCAAGTCGATGAATTGGCCAGTCTTTCGACAATTCAAGATGTTGCAAAAGATAATGGTTTGAGTTATATTAATGATAACGTCGTAGTCGTCGATTAGAATTTGTGAGGTTAATATATGAAATATGTGAACAATACGATAAGAATTAATTTTATATTCGTTATTTGTATTGTTCTTTTATTTGTCCTTTTTTTTGGTAAACTCGGCTATGTGGCTTTAGCTACGGATGTCGAAGGGACCAATCTGCAAGAACTGGCCAATAGTCGGACGATTGCCACGCGGACTTTAAAGGCGGTAAGAGGTGGCATATACGATAAGACGGGGCAAACATTGGCCCAAAATTTAAATTCCTATACGGTTATCGCGATTTTAGATGAAAGTCGTACTAAGGATGAACGCTACCCAAAGCATGTGGTCGATAAAAATATGACGGCCCAAAAGCTTTCGGAAATTTTATATCCGTTAAATAATAAGATGACGAGTGAATATATCCTCGGGTTACTCCAATATGACGATAAGTATGGCTCTTATCAAGTCGAACTTGGGCCCGGAGGCCGCGATATTACGGAAGTTACGAAACAAGCTATCGAAGCTTTGGCCTTGCCGGGAATTGAATTTACGAAGACGACAAAGAGATATTACCCCAATGGCGATTTTGCTTCATATATTATCGGTTATGCCATTAAACATGATGGCAGTGATGAGATGGTGGGGGAACTTGGAATCGAAGGATATACGGACCGCTACTTAAAGGGTAAAGATGGCAGCATTACTTATCAAAAGGATGCCTATGGCTATCAAATGGCGGGCCGCGATACTTATGAAACGCCTGCTCAAGATGGCTATAACGTCTATCTAACTTTAGATGCCAACGTGCAAATGTATTTGGAAAATGCCATGACGGAGTTCGAAAAATATGAACCCGATTGGGTGACGATAACGGTCGCCGATGCCAATGATGGTTCGATTACGGCCAGTGCTACCTATCCGAGCTTTAATCCGAATCTTTATAATATCAAAAATTATAACAATCCCTTGACGTCATTTACTTATGAACCCGGAAGTACGATGAAGATATTTTCCTTCATGAGTGCCATGGAAGAGGGCAAATATGACGGCAGTGAAAAATATGCTTCGGGAAATATTAAAGTCGATGATTATACCATTCGCGATTGGAATAAAGTCGGTTGGGGATCCATTACCTTTGATACCGGTTTTACCTATTCCTCCAATGTTGCTGCCGTCAAATTAGCTAAGCGGGTGGGCAAGAATAAGCTTACGGATTATTATAATAATCTCGGCTTTGGCTCCCAAACGGGCATTGAATTATCTAATGAATATAAGGGTGAAATTGATTTTCAATATGAATCGGAATTGGCTTCGGCCTCATATGGTCAAGGTATAACGGTAACGCCGATTCAAATGATTCAAGCCCTTTCGGTTATCAGCAATGATGGTACGACTTTAAAACCATATATAATCGATAAGATCATCGACCCCAATACGAATGAAGTCGTCTATCAAGGAAAGAAAACGGAATTAAAGAAAGTCTATTCGACTTCGACGATCAATAAAATTAAAGAACTCATGGATTTGACGGTCAATGGCGAAGACAAAACGGCAACCGGACGCGTCTATCAAACGCCGGCTGTCCGCTTAATTGGCAAGACGGGAACGGCTAACTATGCGGGTTCTAATGGCCAATATGTTACGGGAACGTATAATAATATTCGTTCCTTCGCGGGCGTATTCCCCAAAGAAAATCCCGAATATATCATCTATGTCGCCGTCAAAGATTTTAAAGGAACGAGTAAAAATATGGGTAATATCGTCAAAGATATCGTCGAAAGTGTGGCCAAATATCGCCATTTCGATATCGTTCCAGCCGAAAAGGATACGACGGAAATCGTCTCCGTTGCCAATTATTTAAATCAATCTACTGTTTCCGCCGTTGCCACGGCCCAAAGCAGTGGTTTGACGCCGATCATCATTGGCGATGGCAATATGGTAATCGATCAATATCCGAAATCTGAAACGACCCTTCTAAAGAATTCGAAGATATTCCTCATGACGAATGGCACGAAGAGCGCTTTTCCCGATGTCATCGGATGGAGCAGCAGTGACCTCGTAAGTCTCTGTAATATTCTCAAGGTTCCCTATGAATTAAATGGTTATGGCATCGTTACCTCGACAAATATCAAGGCCGGTGATATAATTGATGTAACGACGATTGTTAAAGCGGATCTAAAGAAGATTGATCCCGTAGCTTTAACTTTAGAAAAGAAGGATGATAATGATGACACCGAATAAAAAAAAGCATGATAATAAGGAAAAATTAAAAAAAGTTGGCGCCAGCTTAAAGAAATTTTTCAATAATCCAGCTCCGATCTTCATCGTCTTCATCGCCATAATTGCCTTTTTATTAATCTATATCAGTCGAACGAATACGAAAAATACGATCTTTATCGGTTTAATCGATAAGGAGGATATCCAAGTCGTCAATGTCCATTATTTTACGAATAATGATGTCAATTATTTCTATGCTTCGAATGCCAATTTTTTAGCCGAAGATAAAAAGATCTATAATTTTCAAATTGGCTATTATGTCAAAAATGAAAAGGGCGATTTAGTCGAATTTGCCACGCGGAGTCGCCAACTCGATAGCAGTACATCCCTAAAAGAAGTCGTCTCGGAGATGAGTGGTTGGAATTTTGCCGAAAAAGCCGCCTCGGATTATTTCTTTACCGATGAAGTTATCCAAGATATCGAAAACTTACATTTTATCATCAAGGCCTCGACCAAAAAAGATAGTACGGAAGCCGATGTTTACTATGATTATGAAGTAGAGATGTCAAAAATTACGAAATAAGCCCAGTGCTTATTTTTTATTTTATATATTTATTATAATCGTGGTATAATAAAACTAGTGGTAGTTATGGAAGTAAGGAAATCATTTAAAGATAAATTTTTTAAATTTTTAAAGACAGTCGACCGAAGAGTTGCCATTATGGTCTTTATCTTTTTAACGGTAATCGTCTCCATAGCTTTAATTCCTTATAAAAAGCCCCTTCGCGAAGAAAAAGTTAATGTATCCTTAATTGGCAATAAATCTTTAAATATCGCTTTGAATACCGATTATCGCGATGAAGGCTTTAAAGTAACCGTCAATGATGAAGAAATACCTTCGGAAAAAATCGATTATTCTATTTTGGAAAATATTAATTCTAATGTCGTCGGCCAATACGAAATAATCTATGATATCAAATATAAAAATAAAAAATATCAATTGGCGCGCGAAGTCAATGTCGTCGATCTCGAAGCACCAATTATCGAGGTCGCCAATGAGACCATCGATGTCTATTATTGCAAGAAGGATAGCGAAATAAATCTCGATTATCAAGCCCATGACAATTACGATGGCGATATTACCGATAAGGTTAAAGTCGAGCGCTTGGATGATAAAATCGTCCTATCTGTTGCCGATTCAGCGGGCAATAAGACGGTCAAAGAGGTGGCCTTATCGATATCCGAAAAGCCGAGTCCCGTTATCAATTTAAATGGCAATTCGACCATCTATATTCAAAAGGGCAGCGAATACCGCGAACAAGGGGCCAGTGCCTCCGATGGCTGTGGCAAAAAGATCGACGAGGACATCATCATCGATAGTCATGTCGATACTTCGAAAGTTGGCGAACAAAAAGTTACGTATTCCTTAAAATCCGATACCGGGAAGACTTATTCTAAGGAACGCAAGATCATCGTCTATGAAGTCAATGAAAGCCCTAATGTGACCTCTAACTTCGACAAGGTCGTCTACTTAACTTTTGATGATGGACCAGGTCAATATACGGAAAAACTATTAAATATCTTGGATAAATATCATATCAAGGTAACGTTCTTCGTTACGAATCAATTTAAAAATTATGTGCCTCTAATTGAGCGCGAATATGAAAGTGGTCATACGGTTGCCGTTCATAGTCTAACGCATAAATGGAGTATCTATAAGAGTGTCGAAACCTATGTCAAGGACTTTAATGATATGAATGATATCATCTATAAATATACGGGTACGCGTTCGGAGATCTTCCGTTTCCCAGGCGGTAGTAGCAATACGGTAAGTCGGAACTATGCCACGGGTGTCGTCAAAGCTATTCGCAGTAAGATGACGGAATATGGCTATGTCTACTTCGATTGGAATGTCGATTCCAATGATGCCGCTGGGGCCAATAAGACGCAGATATATAACAATGTCATCAAAGGTATCAAAAATCGTAAGAGTTCGGTCGTCTTGATGCACGATATCAAAGCAAATACGATAAGTGTCATCGAAGATATCATTAATTATGGATTAGCCAATGGTTATACTTTCTTGCCTTTGACTAAAAATGCGCCAACTGTTCATCATAGCATTCAAAATTAATTGCCAATCCGTTTTATGTATTTTATAATTTAAGTAGTAGGTGGTATTATGGCTAAAAAGGAAAAAGCCGAAGTCATGGTTGATAAAAAGACGAAAGAACGTCTAACGCAAGAAATTATTGCCGAGTTAGAACCGGATTTAAAAAGTAGGGTCTGTCAAAGTGTCATGTCTTCGATCGAGGATTCATTAAATGCCGAATATAAAGATAATTTAAAACAACGCATAACGGAAGAAATCCAAGATGAGATCAAGGATAATATTCGCGCTTCACAGGCGAAATTAAATCGTCGTAAGTCATTTAAGATCTTTCGCCTTTCCTTATATATATTAATTCTCATAGTCTTGAGTTGTTATTTGATGTATCGCCTCTATCAAACGGGCAATCTCGAATTGCTAAAACCCGATAAGTATGTTAGGACGACTTCATTGACGACGACGACAAGTGTCGTAAAAGATTACAATTACTATATGAGCAATTATGGCTATTTAATGCGCAATATTCATATTACTAGTCCAGATTTAGTTACATCCAATAATAATTTTGCCCTTGTCGATATGCCTTTAAAATTAGCTATGGCCTACAAGACCTTAAATGCGCAAGATATCAATGTCGATGGTTCCATATATACGATATCTGAAGAGGTCATAAATTCGGCCTATACTAAACTCTTTGGAACGGGGTATAATGTTAGCAACTTTACCGTCGATAATAAAAATTTTGCCTATTCAAGTATCAATAAAAGTTATATAGCTATTGTCGATGATAGTCAAATTAGTAATGATGAGATTTACAATAGCCTCATCGATATCAAAGAGGTAAATAATTCCTTGATATTTACCTGTATCGTCGCCTTAGTTAAAGATAATAATATCTATAATGTCAATAATTTAGAAGATCCACTAGCCGCATATATTCCGGGAATGAACCTCGATACGATGCGCGAAAGTTTATCCCAAGTTGCCTATCACTTTACCTATGATGGCGAAAATTATATCTTAGAAGCGATAAGTACTCTTTAATGAGTGCTTTTCTTATGGTTATTAAATAGAATATATCCCAAATATTCCAAAATTACTCCGAAATATAAAATGAGAGTAAAAAATAATATAAAAAAAGCCCATATTTAAGGACTTTTGGTAATCACTTGGTGACCCGTACGGGATTTGAACCCATGAATGTATGCGTGAAAGGCATATGTGTTCAACCACTTCACCAACGGGCCATATTCAAAATGGTGGGCCTGAATGGACTTGAACCATCGACCTCACGCTTATCAGGCGTGCGCTCTAACCAGCTGAGCTACAAGCCCATTTTAAAATGGTGTCCCCTTAGAGATTCGAACTCTAGACCCACTGATTAAGAGTCAGTTGCTCTACCAACTGAGCTAAGGAGACATCAGTGAAGTACTTAATCATTATAACATAAAAAATTAAAAAATCTAGTACTAAATGAAAAAAAATTAAAAAACGTCTAAAATATGATACAATTTATTTAAGGTGAGCATATGAAAAACGGTTTTATTATCGTCAACTATAATGATTATGATTCGACAAAACACTTAGTAGATAATATTATCGATTACAAAATAATCGATGAAATCGTCATCGTCGATAATAATTCGACGGATAAAGAAAAGCAAAAATTAGCTAATATTAAACATAAAAAGATTGAGATTATTTATAATACGGAAAATAATGGTTATTCCAATGCCATTAATATTGGCAGTAAGTATCTCATCGATAAATATGATCAATGTAATTTAATTATTGCCAATTCGGATATCGTCATCATGAGCGAAGAAGACTTAAAAGAGCTTCTCGATCTTTTAAATTATGAGAAAATTGGCTTAGTTGCTCCACAAATTCTCGAAAGAGGGCGGATTCTTCGAGGTTGGAAGATGACTAAACCCCTAATCGATTATCTATATAGTTTTTCCTTCCTCAGAGATTTTTTAAGCGAGCACTTTATCTATTATAAAGATGATTACTATGAAGAGGCAACGAGTATTGTCGATGTCGTAAGTGGCTGTTTTTTCTTGATTACATCGGAGACGATGAAGAAGATCAATTATATGGATGAAGCGATATTTCTCTATTATGAATCGAGTATTCTATGTCAAAAGATTCATAATTTGGGTTTGATGGTCGTCGTCGATAATGGCGTCAAGATTAAACATAATTATGCCAAAAGTGTCGATAAGTCCCTATCGAATATCAATAAATATCGTCATTTTTATGAGAGTCAGTATTATTATCAAACAACGTATAATCGGGCCAATAAATGGGAACTATTTCTCTTTAAGATAACGGCTAAAATAAAATATGCCTTTCTTAGTATATATTATAAAATAAAGCGAAAGTAGGTGAAACTTTGAAAACTATTCAATTCTTTTCGGAATCCTTAAACTATGGTGGAAGAGAGAAGAGCATCGTCATGTTAGCTAATGCCCTTATCGATATCTTTCATGTCGAAATAATCGTCTTGAGCCAAAAAGAAATTATTGCCTATCCGCTAAATAAGAAAGTAGTAATTCGCTTCTTTGCTAAAAAAGGGCAAATGGCTGCGTTCTTAGCGGAAAATGCGGCCGATATTTTAATAAGTACGACGCCTTCTTTGCATAAATATATCGGGAATTGGGTTAAAAGATGCGATGTAATAGCTTGGGACAATCAAAATTACTATTCTAAATTTAATGAATGGCGCCTATTAAATAGTATTAAAAAGATTCCAAAATTAGTCCTTGCCAATGCGGATTTAACGGCGCGTTTTCAAAAGATATATTCAAGAAAAGAGATCATCTATATTCCGAATGCCTTGGAATATATTCCCGAAAATCGCGTTTCTAACGATACTTTAAATATCCTAGCTGTTGGCAAACTCGTCAGGGAAAAGGGCATACGTGATTTAATCGATGTCATGGAAATACTTCTTCAAAAGCAAAGTGATGTCGTCTTAAATATCATCGGCGATGGACCTTTAAAGCGGCAGCTTACCAATGCGATAAAGGAAAAACACCTGGAAAAAAATATCACGATATATAGCTATATCAGCGAAGATGAGTACCATAAATTGCTTAGGACATCGAGTATTTTTCTAATTGGGAGTCAAGATGATATCTTCAGCATATCTTTATTAGAGGCCATGAGCTATGGACTTCCCTGTGTGGCCTTTTCGGATCAAGAACAAACCGATATCATAAAAAACGAATTAAATGGCTATCTTATTCCCAATCGAAATAAAGCCTTGATGGCGAAGAAGATCGAAAAACTGCTAAATGATCGAACATTGCTCGACGAACTTGGCAGCTGTGCGCGCGAGACGATAATGAACTATGACATCAAGATTATCAAGGGCGAATGGCTTAAAAATATCTAGGACTTTATTGAACCAATCGCGAATAAATTTAATTAGGTGAAGCTATGGACTTAATTAAAGATGTTCTCGAACTTAATGTCGATAATACGTATTTTAAGTATCGACGGGCGCAATTTATCAACGATATTTTTTCGGAATATGGCCACTTTCTATCGTGGCATCATATCAAAGAAGAATATCAAAAATATTATCTTTATTTAGCTTATTATCGCGAGTATTTATCTCATGAAAATAATGTCGACATCTGCGAAGATGATTTGGGATGGATAAATATCTTTGCGCGAAAATATGTGGCCAGTTTGGCCGAATTTATGCCTATGACGGAAGAGGAGTACGAACTATCCGTTACGGAAATCGTGGAAATAATTTTAAAATTATTGACATATGAAAGATATGGCTTTAAGGATTTAATCAGCCGCGATTTATGTCTTCGCGAAAAGACTTTTAACATCAAGAGCAAACAATTGAAAAAGCATTTTGCTAATCAAAAGTAAATGTAATTCGTTTACTTTTTTTTTTGGGTGTGGTATTCTTAAGAAGAATAGAATAGGTGGTTATCTGTGAAATGTCCGAATTGTAACCGAGAAGTATTTATAACTTCGAAAAAT